>JBFIYM010000050.1:0-25576 GCA_041605395.1 Myxococcota bacterium
ACCAGGCGCACACCCCGACCTACGCCGACGCGTTCTACGTGCATCCGCTCGAGACCACGATCGGGCTTTTGCTGTTCCTGGGCTCGATTCCGCTGGTCGCGCTGGCGGCGGGAGCGCCGCTCAGCCCGTGGTCGATGGCCGTGGCCACGCTGATCTTCACCCAGCTCAACACGATCAATCACACGTTCGTGAACCTGCCGGACTTCCCGTTCCGGACCCTGAGCAACATCACGTGGGTCCACGCGGCGCACCACGTGGACATGAACCGCGGCAACTACGCCACGCTCACGATGCTCTACGATCGTCTGTTCGGGACCTACGAGCGGCCGGTGCAGCGGCCCACGCCGTAGGCGCGGAGGAAGCATGGGAAGGCTCGAAGGCAAGGTGGCGCTCATCAGCGGCGCGGCCCGGGGCATGGGCAAGGCCGAGGCGATCCTCTTCGCGCAGGAGGGCGCGCGCGTCGCGGTCTGCGACGTGCGCGACGACGAGGGCAAGGCCGTAGCCGACGAGATCGGCAAGAGCGCCCGCTACCGGCGTCTCGACGTGACCCGGGAAGAAGACTGGGCGGCCGCGGTCGACGAGACCGAGCGCGCCTTCGGCCGCCTCGACGTGCTCGTGAACAATGCGGGGATCGGCGACGGCGCGCCGCTCGCCGAGATGACGCTCGAGAGCTATCGACGCGTCACCGAGATCAACCAGACCGGCGTCTTCCTGGGCATGCGCGCGGCGGTCGAGCCGATGACCCGTGCGGGGGGCGGCTCGATCGTGAACATCTCGTCGATCGACGGCCTGGTCGGCATGGACCTCTGCCTGGCCTACGTCGCGAGCAAGTGGGCCGTGCGGGGCATGACCAAGACGGCGGCGCGCGAGCTGGCAGCGCGCGGCATCCGCGTGAACTCGATCCACCCGGGCTTCATCCACACCCACATCGGCGTCCCGGACGAGAGCCAGCTCGAGGCGATCCATGCCATCGTCGATGCCCACGCGGAGCGGCTCGCGCCGATGCGACGCGCCGGCAAGCCCGAGGAGATCGCACGCCTCGCGCTGTTCCTCGCGTCCGACGAGAGCTCCTACTCGACCGGCTCGGAGTTCGTCGCGGACGGGGGCCTCATCTCGGGCTACCCGCCTCCTGGGATGGAGGGCTGAGCCGTGGCGCTGGCGATTCCCGACGTCTCCGACCCGGACACCTTCGAGAAGGGATTCCCGCACGAGGTGTTCCGGGAGCTGCGGCGCGAAGCACCCGTCACCTGGCACGAAGGCGACTACCAGGGCGGTCGCGGCTACTGGATCATCAGCCGCTACGAGACGATCAAGACCATCTCGCGGCAGCCGCTGCTGTTCAGCTCGGCCTCCGGCTCGGGCTTCGAGGACGACCGGGGCGGCTTCGTCTCGATGATCGCGATGGACCCGCCGAAGCATCGTCGCTATCGCGCGCTCGTCGCGAGCGGCTTCACGCCGCGCCAGATCGCCGCCCAGGAGCCGCATCACCGCGAAATCGTGCGGAGCATCCTCGACGCGGTCGTGTCGCGTGGTGCCTGCGACTTCGTGACCGACGTGGCGGCGCAGCTGCCGCTGCGTGTGATCGCCGAGCTGCTGGGCGTTCCCCAGGCGGCCTGCGACGACCTGTTCGCGTGGAGCAATCGCATGATCGGTCTCCAGGATCCCGAGTACGGAGCCAGCCTGGAGTCCGCCGCGCAGGCCGCCCAGGAGATGTTCGGGTTCGCGAACGGGCTGGCCGTCGAGCGCCTGGCCCGCCCGCGGAACGACCTGATGAGCGCGATCCTGCACGGCGAGGTCGCAGGCCAACGCCTGGACACCGTGGAGTTCGACTCGTTCTTCCTCCTGCTCGCTCTGGCCGGGAACGAGACGACGCGCAACCTGATCTCGCACGGGCTGCTGCTGCTGATGGACCACCCGGAGGCACTCGCGAAGCTGCGCCGGGCCCCGTCCCTCCTGCCCGGAGCGGTCGAGGAGATGCTGCGGTTCAGCTCGCCGGTCATGTACATGCGCCGCACCGCGAGCGAGGACACCGACCTCGCCGGCCAGCGCATCCGCCGGGGGGACAAGCTCCTCCTCTACTACCCGAGCGCGAACCGCGACGAGGACGTGTTCGACCATCCCGACGTCTTCGACATCGAGCGCAAGAACAACCATCACCTCGCCTTCGGCGTGGGCGAGCACTTCTGCATCGGGACGCACCTGGCCCGCCTCGAGACCCGCGTCATGTTCGAGGGCGTGCTCGCGCGGATGCACGACCTCGAGGTGGCCGGCCCGATCGCCTACCTGCGCTCGAACCTGATCGACGGGATCAAGCACATCCCGCTGAAGTTCAGCGCCGCCTAGGGAGCCTCTGCACGAGTCCTCGTGCGGCCGCCGTGCCCGGGACCCGTGCCCTGCCTAGAGGGTGCGGACGAAGCGTTCGATCATCGCGTTCAGCTGCGCCGGCACCTCGATCTGGGGGAAGTGGCCGGAGCCGACGAGCTGACCGAACCGGACGTCGGCGAAGATCTGCCTGAGCGCGGCCTGGTCGGCCGCCTCGACCGAGAGCCAGAGCACGGGCTGGCGGACCTCGCGCGCGATCGACTCGGTGTCGATGGCGAGGCTCGCGAGCTCGGCGGCGGCGACGTGCAGCGGTGTGGCGAGCGCCTCGCGGAGCGCCTTGCGGCCTGCCGCACCGGCGTGCGGGCTGAAGAAGCCGGCGTAGAGGGCGCGGAGCGCCCGTCGGCCGCCGGGGCCTTCGAGCCGCGCCAGGATCGCCCGGTAGGCCGAGCCCGCCGGGTCGTCCGGGTCGTCGAGCCGGGCCGCCGGGTCGACGCGCGAGTCGACCAGCACCAGCGCCCGCACGGCGCGGGGATGGTCGCGGGCGAGGCCGAGCGCCGCCGGGCCTCCGCCCGCGTGTCCGACCACGACCGCGGAGCGGACCCGCTCGCGGCGGGCCAGGGCCGCCAGGTCCTCGACGTGGCGGGCGACCGTGTAGCCGGCGTCCGGTGCCTCCGACCGGCCGTGCCCGCGCCGGTCGGGCGCGAGCACGCGATGACGCCGCGAGAAGCGGCGCAGCTGCGCGTCCCAGTGTCCCGCGTGCGAGCACCAGCCGTGTACGAAAAGGAAGGGCGGGCGGCCCGTGCCGCCCGCCCGATAGAAGATCCGCGTTCCGTCGTCGGTCGTGAGCGTCGGAATGCGAAGCCCCGAGCCGACCCTACTTGTTGGGGTCGGCCGCTCCTCCGCGGCTCGCCGCGGCGGCCGGAGCCACCACGCCCAGCACGTCCGCGGCGTCGAGCGGCACCTTCTCGTCGTCCAGCATCGGGCCCGACGCGTAGCCCCCCGTGGGATTCAGCCACTTGGGCAGCTTCACCTTGGCGCCGCCGCCGAGCTTGAGCTTCTTCCCGTCGACCGACGCGCCCTTCGAGTCGAAGGCCTCGATGCGCAGCTGGTACTGACCCCCGCCGGTGCAGTTGGTGGCGGCGCTGACGATCACGATCGTGTGCGGGCCCTTGTTGCCGCAGGGTACGTCGACCACGCTCGGGCAGCTGAAGCCGCACTCCGGCGCGACGCTGCACGCCACCGAATCGTCGGCGGAAGCCACCTGGTTGCCGAGGCCGTCGAAGATCACGAGCAGCGGATCGACGTTCGAGGTGTCGTCGTCGTTGTCGTCCGCCGTGTCCACGGAGGCCGTCACCGTCCCGCCCTTGGGGCAGGTGAAGCTCCAGGCGTCTCCCAGCTGCTCGTCGCTCGCGAACAGGTAGCCGCCGGTCGGAATGAAGTTCTGCCGGAGCACCTCCTCCGCCAGGGCCGATTGCGCGGCGGCGGCGATCAGCGCCACAGCCGTGAGAGACACCAAACCGAATCGAGTTCCGATCCAAAGGACTTCCCCTCTGCGTGTTCGATGCACGCGAAGGTGAGAGGCTGGCACACGTCGCGCCAAGCTCAAGGGGGCTGGGCGCGAAACCCGCCGCTCGAACCGGCCTGGATGCGGCTCTCGAGGTACGCCAGCGTCCGCTCCTCGGCAGCCTCCTCGACGCGCGCGATCACGGCCTCGAAGTCGCTCACGCCGAGGCTCCGGAGCCGCTCGAGCCCGCGATCGAGGGTCTTCTCGTCGCCGATGAGCGCGAGCTGGCCGGGGTCCGTGGTGCCTTCGCGATCGAGCATCGCGCGGTAGCTCGGGAGCTGCGCGTAGCGGGCGAAGGTCCTGGCGAGGCGCTCCTTCGCGGCATCGGGCCGCGCCGTCAGCACGATGTGCATGCCCGCCACGACGCGCGGCTCGGGCCGGCCCGCCTCGCGGGCGGCGGCGCGCAGGGTCGGCAGCACGTGCGTCTCGATGGCACGCGGGCCCGTCATCCAGAGGATGGTGCCGTCGGCGGCGCGTCCCGCGAGCCGCAGCATGCGCTCTCCGAGCGCCGCCAGCAGGACCGGGACGCGCGGGGGATCCGGCAGCTGGAGCGTGAGCGCGACGCGGTACTCCTCGCCGCGAAACTGTGCCGGCTCGCCGCGCAGCAGCGGGCCCAGCACCTCGAGGTACTCCCGCATGTGCGCTTCGCGGCGGGCGTAGGAGAGGCCGAGCAGGCTCTCGATCACCACCGGATGCGAGAGGCCGACCCCGAGCGTGAAGCGTCCGCGGGACGCGAGCCCCGCGGTGAGCGCCTGCTGGGCGAGCGCGGTCGGGTGGCGCGGCTGCGTCGGGACGACGGCCGTGCCGAGCTCGATGCGGCGCGTCTCGCGGCCGAGCAGCGCGCAGGCGGTGACGGCGTCGAAGCCGAAGACCTGCGGGACCCAGAGCGTGTGGAAGCCGCGCACCTCGAGCTCGCGCCCGCGGGCCAACAGGACGTCGAGCGAATCGGCGCCCCCGCCCGGCATCACGCCGATGCGCATGGCGGGTTCCCTCAGATCTCGGCGCGCCGGATGCGAAACATCCGGATGTTCCGGTCGGTGCGCTTCTCGTAGACCTCCATCTGCGGGATCGCACGCCGCACGTCGTCCCACACCGCCTGCTTCTCCGCGTCCGAGAGCATCTCGGCGCACCCCGGGAAGCGCTCGCCCCGCACCTGGACCTCGACGTCCGGGTTCGCCTCCAGGTTGTAGCGCCAGCCCGGGTGGCGCGGCTGGCCCATGGCGCTCGCCACGACCAGGTAGGCCCCGTCGCGCTCCAGGCAGGCGAGGTGCACCGAGCGCAGGCGTCCGCTGCGACGCCCGCGCATGCGGATCGTGATCATGGGCATCGCGGGCGGCCCGAAGCAGGTGAGCCGCCCGCCGCTGGCCCGGAACAGCAGCGGGTCGAGTCGCGAGGTCACGTTCCGGACCAGCCAGGTGCTGACCGGGTTCGTGGTGAGCCAGACGACCGCTCCGGGACTTCGCTCGCCGACGTTGCGGGCCGGGCTCACGGCCGAAGCGCCTCCTCGCGCTCAGTCGAAGACGATCACCTGCCGCGCGGCTTCGCCCTTGCGCATCTTGTCGAGCGCCGGGTTCACCTCTTCGAGCGGAATGCGTGCCGAGATCATCTCGTCGAGTCGAAGCCGCCCGTCCAGGTAGAACTCGATGTACTTCGGCATGTCGAAGCGGAAGCGGTTCGACCCCATGAACGAGCCGGTGACGTTCTTCTCCTGGAGCGTCAGGTCCGCGGCCGAGATCGGAACCATCTGCGTGACCGGGACGACGCCCACCAGCACCGTGGTTCCGCCGCGCCCCGTCATGCCGATGGCCTGCTGCACGGTCGGGACGCTTCCGAGGCACTCGAACACGAAGTCGGCGCCCCCGCCCGTGATGCCCTGGACGGCCGCGACGGGATCGCCGTCCTTGGCGTTCACGCAGTCGGTGGCGCCGAGCTTGCGGGCCAGGTCGAACTTCCAGGTCTGGGTGTCGACGGCGACGATCTTGCCGGCGCCCACGATGCGTGCACCTTGGAGCGCGGAGAGTCCGACGCCGCCGCAGCCGACGATGACCACGCTGGCACCGGCCGGAATGCGCACAGTGTTGAGCGCCGCGCCCAGGCCCGTGGTGACGCCGCAGCCGATCAGCGCCGCGCGGTCGAGGGGCATGTCGTCACGGATCTTCACGAGCGAGCGCTCCGGGCAGAGCATCTTCTCGGCGAAGGACGAGAGGTTGGCGAACTGCCCGATCGGGTCGCCCTTCTTGGCGGAGAGGCGGGGCTTGGCGCCGGGGGCGCGACCCATGAACTGCGTCGGGCAGAGATACGGGCGGCCGGCCGTACAGAACTTGCAGACGCCGCACCACGAGGTGAGGCAGCCGATCACGTGGTCGCCCGGCGCGAAGTCCGTGACGCCCTTGCCGACGGCCTCGACCACGCCCGCGGGCTCGTGGCCGAGCACGCACGGCGGCGGCACCGGGAGGCCGCCCTCGATCACGTGCAGGTCGCTGTGGCAGATGCCGGAAGCGGCGGTCTTCAGCAGCACCTCGCCCGGCCCGGGATCGTCGATGGTGACCTCCTCGAGCTCGAGGGGTGCGTTCTGCGCGCGCATGACGGCTGCCTTCATGGTCGACCTCCTGGGTGGGTTCCGGACCATACCACCGACGGACGGGCTCCGCGCCCGCCCTGGGGCCCCGCCGGCCGGACGCTGTACGATTTCGCCTGCTGGAGGCAGCCATGTCCGAGCCCTACGCCCTCGCCCCGGAATTCGGCTCACAGCCGCGCTTCACGATTCCGTCCAACCGCGTCGCGCTCCGGGCGTTGAATCTGCTGATCCGCTTCCAGCGCCGTCGCTTCCGCTTCGGGGACGGCGTCGAGGTTCGCACGCACAGCGTGGAGAGCCTCGGGGGCGCGTCGTTCGACGTCCTCGAAATCGCCCCGCCGAACCTGCCGCGCCCCGCGCCCGCCGTCGTCGACTACCACGGGGGCGGGTTCTTCCTCGGCCACGCGCCGCTGCACCTCCGCTATGCGGAGCGCTACGCGCTCGAGGGCCAGTGCCGCGTCTTCTTCCCCGACTACCGGCTCTCCGTGGACCACCCCTTCCCGGCCGGCTTCGACGACTGCTACGCGACGCTGGCCTGGGTGCACGGGCGCGCCACCGAGCTCGGCGTCGATCCCCGCCGCGTCGTGCTGGTCGGCGACAGCGCCGGTGCTGCGCTCGCGGCGGGCGTCGCGCAGAAGGCCCTCGACCGCGGGGAGAACCCCGTGGCGGCGCAGATCCTCGTCTATCCCGTCACCGACCACGAGACGAAGAGCGCTTCGGCCCTCGAGTTCACCGGGACGCCGCTCTGGCGGACCGCCTCGAACCGGAACATGTGGAAGGTCTACCTGCGCGGCAGCAAGTACGAGCGGAGCGGGGGGACCGTGCCCGTTCCCCCCTACGCGGCCCCGCTCCACCGGGAGAGCTTCGCCGGCCTGCCGCCGGCCTGGGTCGAGATCGCCGAGTTCGATCCGCTGCGCGACGAGGGCCGGCAGTATGCCGAGGCGCTCAAGGCCGCGGGCGTTCCCGTCGAGCTCCGCGAGGTGAAGGGCGGCATCCACGGCTACGACCTGGTCGAAGGCAGCCCGACCGCGGAGGCGATCCTCGGCGAGCGGCTGGCCGCCCTGCGCGGCTTCCTCGGCGGGCAGGTCTGATGGCGGCGGCCTACGACGTGCTGGCCCCGGTCCACGAGATCGCGGAGCGCGACGCCTCGCTCGCGATGCTGCGCCGGGACGACCCGGTGCACTGGGACCCCGCGAGCCGGTGGTGGCTGGTCACGCGCCACGCCGACGTCCGCGAGGTGTCGCGGCGGCCCGAGCTGTTCTCCTCCGAGCCGCGCGGGCCCTGGCACGTCTTCGAGTACCACTTCTCGATGCAGGCGATGGACGGCGAGCGCCACCACCGCCACCGCAAGGTGGTGAGCGGCGCGTTCACGCCGCGCGTCGTCTCGATCCTCACCGAGCGCGCCGAGCGCTACGCCGACGAGGCGATCGACGCGCTCGCGGGCCGGCGGAGCGGCGAGTTCGTGCGCGACCTGGCGGTGCCGGTGCCGCTGCGCATCATCGCCGACATGCTGGGCGTCGCCGACGCGGACCTGGACCAGTTCCGGGCCTGGAGCGACGCGATGGTGCTGGCCGGCGGCGGCCACGGCGATGCTTCCCAGCTCGGGGAGGCGAGCCGCCTGATGGGCGACTTCCTGGCCTACCTGGGCGATGCGGTCGAGCGTCGCCGCGCCGAGCCCACGAGCGACATCCTGAGCCAGATCATCCAGGCGGGGGAGGCCGGGGTGCTCGACGGCTCGGAGCGCTTCCATCTCGACGGCGACGAAGTCCGGGACTTCGCGCTCTTCCTGCTGGTCGCCGGAAACGAGACCACCCGCAACGCGATCTCGCAGGGGATGCTGGCGCTCCTCCAGCACCCGGAGGAGCGCCAGCGCCTGGCCGCCGAGCCCGACCTGTGGGAGACGGCGACGGAGGAGATCCTGCGCTGGACCTCCCCCGTGAGGGCGATGCGACGCGTGGCGATGCGCGACACCACGCTCGGGGAGCAGAAGATCCTCGAGGGGCAGTCGGTGGTGATGGTCTATGCCTCCGCCAACCGGGACGAGGCGGTCTTCGACGAGCCGCACCGCTTCCGGGTGGACCGCCGCCCGAACGAGCACCTGGCCTTCGGCTTCGGGCCGCACTACTGCCTGGGCGCCAACCTCGCGCGCATGGAGGTGCGCGTCGTGCTACGCCGGGTGCTGGAGCGGCTCCCGGGCCTTCGTCTCGCGGAGGGCGGTCGCGCGGTACAGACGCCGAGCGCCTTGATCGACGGGCTCGACGCGCTTCCCGTCGAGTGGTGAGCGCGTGATCGAGACCCGCGGCCTCACGTTTCGATACGGAGCCGCGAGCGAGCCGGCCGTGCGCGAGCTTTCGTTCCAGGTCGCCGCGGGGGAGATCTTCGGCTTCCTCGGCCCGAGCGGCTCCGGCAAGTCCACCACGCAGAAGATCCTGATCGGCCTGCTGGCCGGCTACACGGGTCGGGTGCGCGTGCTCGAGAAGGACCGGGCCGAGTGGACGCCGGACGACTACGAGCGCATCGGGGTCTCCTTCGAGACGCCGAACCATTTCAACAAGCTCTCCGGCCTCGAGAATCTGCGCTACTTCGGCGCGCTCTACCGGCGGCGGACGCGCGAGCCGCGGGCGCTGCTGGCCGCGCTCGGCCTTTCGGACGCCGCGGACACGCCCGTCGGGGAGTGGTCGAAGGGCATGCGAGGCCGGCTCAGCATCGCGCGCTGCCTGCTCCACGATCCCGACGTCCTGTTCCTGGACGAGCCCACCGCGGGCCTCGATCCGGTGAACGCGCAGCGCATCAAGGCCCTGATCCAGGCCGAGCGCACGGCGGGGCGCACGGTCTTCCTCACCACCCACGACATGACCGTCGCCGACGAGCTCTGCGATCGGGTGGCATTCCTGGTGGACGGACGCATCGCCAGCATCGACGCGCCGCGCACGCTAAAGCTCCAGCACGGGGAACGCTCCGTGCGCGTCGAGTTCCGGGAGAACGGCGCCATCGCCCGGCGCGAGTTCCCGCTCGATGGCATCGGGCAGAACGAGGCCTTCCACGCGCTGCTCGTCGGCGCCCGGGTCGAGACCATCCACAGCCGCGAGGCGTCGCTCGCCGACGTCTTCATCGCCGTCACGGGGCGGACGCTCACGTGAGCCGGCTCGGCGCCACGCTCGCCTGCGATCTCAGGCTCCAGTGGCGGAACGGCTTCTATGCGGCGTCCGCCTTCGTGGTCGCCGGCTCGCTGGCGCTGCTGCGCTGGCTGCCCGACGCGGCGCTCGATCGGCTGCTGCCGGCCGTGATCCTCGCGAACGTGCTCACGAACTCCTTCTACTTCGTGGCCGGCCTGCTGCTGCTCGAGAACGGGGAGGGCACGCGGGCGGTCCAGGCGGTGAGCCCGCTCCGCACCGACGAGTACCTGGCTTCGAAGGTCCTGACGCTCGGGGTGCTGTCGGTGCTCGAGAGCCTGCTGCTGGTCGCCCTCTCGCGCGGGCTGGGCGCCTCGCTGGCGAGCCTGGTCGCCGGCCTGTTCCTGGCGTCCGTGCTGCTCACGCTCTTCGGGGTGGCCTGCGTCGCCGGCCATCGTTCGCTGAACGAGTTCATGATGCCGAGCGTGCTCTACAGCGTCGTGCTCGGCCTTCCCCTGGTCGGCTGGTTCGGGGTGGGCGCCTCGTGGCTCTTCGTTTGGCAGCCGCTGGCGGGGCCGCTCGCACTGATGGGCGCGGCCACGGCTCCGCTCTCCGGGGCGGCGCTGCTCCAGGCGTTGGTCTGGACGGCGCTCTGGGTGGCCGCCGCGTGGCTGTGGGGTCGACGGGCGTTGCGTCGGAGCACGCTCGCGTGAGGGCGCTCCAGCGGAGCACGCTCGCGTGAGGGCGCTCCAGCGGAGCACGCTCGCGTGAGGGCGCTCGCCGTGGCCCGGGCGCTCGGGCCGGTCGACGCGCGCAGCGTCGCGCGCGACAGCATGCTGCGCTGGCTGCTGGTGCTGGTGCCGCTCTTCGCCGGGGCCGTGCGCCTCGTCGTTCCCGGCCTCACGACCTGGCTCGAGGCGGAGCTGGGCTTCGACCTGCGGCCGTACTACGCCCTGATCACGAGCTTCGTCGGCATGATGGCGGCCGGGCTGGTCGGCACCGTGATCGGCTTCCTGCTGCTCGACCAGCGCGACGACCAGACCCTGCCCGCCCTGCTGGTGACGCCGATGTCGCTCGGCGACTACCTCGCCTACCGGCTGACCGTGCCGACCCTGCTGGCCGTGCCGCTCGCGATGCTGGCCTACGCGATCGCGGCCCTGGTGCCGATCTCGGCCGTGCAGGTCGCCGCCTCCGCGCTCACCGCCGCGCCGCTCGCGGTTCTCTACGCGGTCTTCATCGGCTCGGTCGCCGCCAACAAGGTGCAGGGGCTCGCGCTGGTGAAGGGCGTCGGCATCCTCTGGGTCCCGGCCGTGATCGCCTGGTTCGTGCCCTGGCCCTGGCACGAGCTCGCCGGCGTCGTTCCGCACTACTGGCCGCTCAAGGTGTTCTGGGAGTTCGACGCCGGGCGCCCCTTCTCGGGGTGGACCCACGCCGCGCTCGGCGTGGCCTACCAGGGCGCCTGGGTCGCGTTCTTCGCGCGCCGGCTCGCGCGCGTGACGCACCACTGAGCGCCATGCGGTACGCGGCCTACGGCTCGAACCTCCACCCGCTGCGGCTTCGCGAGCGCACCCCCTCGGCCGTGCTGCTCGGCAGCGAGGTGCTCGCCGGCTTCGCGCTCGAGTTCGTGAAGCGGGGCCGCGACGGCTCCGGGAAGTGCACCATCGTCTCCGCTCCCGCCTCCCGGGTTCACGTCGCCGTCTACGAGATCGACGACCGGGAGAAGCCCGACCTCGACCGGGCCGAGGGCCTCGGCGCCGGCTACGCGCTCGAGGTCCTGGAGCTCGCGGGCTTCGGGCGCTGCCACACGTACGTCGGCCAGGCCCGGCACCTGGATCGGTCGCTTCGCCCCTACACCTGGTATCAGTCGCTCGTGCTGGTCGGCTGCGAGGCGCTCGGCTTCCCGGGCGACTACGTGGAGCGGATCCGCTCGGTCGCCGCCGTGCGCGATCCGGACCCGGAGCGCCACGCGCGGCACATGGAGATCGTGCGCCGGGCGCGCGGCGGGCGCCTCGTCTAGCATCGCCGCCTTCCGGAATCGAGGAGCGCGATGGCGGCGGGCGAGGCGGACGAGGTTCGAGAGCGGCTCGAGAAGTACGTCGGGAAGCCGATGGGCCCGGCCTCCGTCGCGCCCGACCCGGTGAACGTGCCCATGGTCCGGCACTGGGTCGTGGCGCTCGACGACCGCAACCCGATCTACCTCGACGAGGCGGCCGCGGCGGCCACGCGCCACGGCGGCCTGGTGGCCCCGCCCGCCATGCTCCAGACCTGGGGCATGCCGAGCCCGAAGATCGAGGGCATCGCCGAGCGCGGCGGCTCGCCCGTCGACGCCTCCCACGACAACGTCGTCCGGGCACTCGACGCCGAAGGCTTCACCGGCACGCTCGCCACGAACTCGGAGCTCGAGTTCGTCCGCTACCTGCGGCCCGGGGACCACCTCCGGGTCAGCAACGAGCTCGAGTCGATCTCGGCGCGCAAGAAGACGGGCCTGGGCCAGGGCTACTTCGTCACCTGGATCACGACCTACCGCGACGAGCAGGGGGAGGTCGTCGGCCGCCAGCTGTTCCGGATCTTCAAGTTCGACCCGAGCACCATCGACCTCGCCAGGCTGAAGGCCGCGTCGTGAGCGTCGACCAGTCCCCGAAGGCGAGCGCCCTCACGGTCGGCGACGCGCTTCCCGACTTCACGCTCCACCTCACTCCTACCCTGGTCGTGGCCGGCGCGATCGCCTCGCGCGACTTCATGCCGGCCCATCACGACCCGGCCTTCGCGAAGGGGCAGGGGGCGCCCGACATCTTCCTGAACATCCTCACCACGAACGGCTACGTGGCGCGCTTCGTCACCGACTGGGCCGGCCCCGAAGCGATGCTCAAGGACATCAAGATCCGCCTCGGCGCCCCCGCCGTGCCCGGCAAGCCGCTCCGCTTCTCGGGCCAGATCGCCTCGAAGCGGGACGAGGGCGACGAGTGCCTCCTCGAGCTGACCGTGCGCGCGGCGAACGAGCTCGGCGATCATGCGACCGGGACGGTCACGCTCACGCTGCCGCGCGGCTGACGCTCAGGCCAGGGCCTCGACGCGGTCCCCGACGCGCACCTCGCCGGGCTCGGTCACCTTCGCGTAGATGCCCAGGTTCCCGCCCGCGTTCGCGACGAGCGCCCGCATCACCTTCGGGTCCTTCGGCAGGTCGGCGAAGCCATGCGTCGTCATCACGCAGCGCGGGCAGGCGATGGTGGCCTCGAGGAGCGCACTCCCGATCCGGATGCGCCTCCCCTCCCAGGCGGCCTCGGGGAACGGCTCCGCGGCGTCGGGGAGGTCCAGCACGAAGTTCGGTCGGAAGCGGCGCACGTCGAAGCGCGAAGCCGGGGCCAGGGCGCTCAGGCGATCGAGCGACTGCCGGCTCAGCAGCAGCAGGGGATAGGCGTCGAAGTACGTCCCCGGCGGCGACTCGTTCTGGAGGATCTCGGGCGGGAACTTGCCGAGCTCGGGGAGCGGCTCGTCCTTCGTTCGCGCGAACATCGCCCGCAGCTCGGTCTCCATGTCCGCGTGGTCGGGGGCGCCGCGGCGATAGTGCGCCTCGTCTTCCGCCGGGCGGAGGGGCCACAACGTGACCCGGTGCCCGATGGCTCCGGAGATGCGCTCGCTCGCATCGGGGTCGGTGGTCGTGAGCTCGCTGCCATCGGGAAGGGTGACGATCGCGGCGCTCGAGCCCTCGGCGGGCGGCGTCTTCTCGTAGCGGGCGGCGCACGTCATCAGGGCCGGGAGCTTCTTCGCCCCGCGGATCCCGCCCCGGACCTCGTCGCGCACCGCCCAGGCGCGGTCGCCGGGGAGGCCGCGCTCCCCGAGCGCCGTGGCCTCGAGGCTCTCGCCGGCCATGCTCTTGACCGGGTAGCGGTGGATGGCGGTCACATGCGACACGGGGCCCCCTTCGCGGCATCTCCGGGAGAGTGCTCCCGGCCGCCCACGAGAGTGGCAAACTCGGGAGGCGGGAGACAGCGCAACGCGGACGGCCGGGCTAGCGCCCGAGCCGTCGCAGCGCCGAGCGCGCCGCCCAGGCGCCGCACTGGCCGTGCACGCCTCCGCCCGGAGGCGTGGCGGCGGAGCCGATGAACAGGCGCGGGTTGGGCGTGGCGTAGGGGTCGAGGCGCGTGACCGGGCGGTTCCAGAGCTGGAGCGCGTCGGCCACGCCGCCCGTGATGGCGCCGCCCACGTAGTTCGGGTTGTAGCGCTCGAAGTCGGCGGGGCCGGTGGCGTGCCGCGCGAGGATGCGATCGCGGAAGCCCGGCGCGAAGCGCTCGATCTGCCGCTCGATCGCGTCGGTCCGGTCGAGCGTCGAGCCGTGCGGCACGTGGCAGTAGGCGTAGCCCGTGTGCTTTCCCGCAGGCGCGCGCGCCGGGTCGAACTCGCTCTGCTGGCACAGGATCAGGAAGGGACGCTCGCTGTGGACACCGCGGTACATGTCGCGCTCGGACGCGCAGAGCTCGGCCAACGTGCCGCCCACGTGCACGGTCGAGGCGTCGCGACAGGCGGGGTCGCGCCACGGGATCGGCCCGTCGAGCGCCCAGTCGAGCTTGAAGGCGCCCGGGCCGTAGCGGTAGCGGCCGAGGCGGCGGCGGTAGCCTTCGGGGAGCGCGTCGCCGGCGATGCGCGCGAGCTGGTCGGGCGAGGTGTCGAAGAGCACGACGCGAGCGTCCGCGAGCTCGTCGAGGCGCTCGACGCGGCGGCCCGTCTCGACGCGCCCCCCGAGGCTCTCGAGGTAGGAGACGAGCGCGCGCCAGATCGCCGCGGAGCCGCCCTCCGCGACGGGCCAGTCGACGACGTGCGCCGTGATCGCGAAGAGCACGCCCATCGCGGCGGTGAGGGGCTGCGTCAGCGGGAGCACCGAGTGGCCCGCACAGCCCGCGAGCAACGCGCGTGCCCGCTCCTCCCGGAAGCAGAGCCGCGCCAGCCGGTTCGCGGACCAGATCGCCCGCAGCCCGAAACGCGCCAGGCGGAGCGGATGGGCCGGAACGCGGAGTGGCGCCATCGCATCGGCGAGCAGCGCGTGGGGGTCGTCCAGGAAGGGGCCGACGAGCCGCTTCCAGGCCGGCCCGTCGCGACCCAGGCCCTCGGCCGTGCGTTCGAGCGAGCGCTGCAGCATCACCGCCGGGCCGTCGTCGAGCGGATGCGCGACCGAGGCGCGCGAGGCGCGCCACACCAGCCCGTGCTCGTCGAGTGGCAGCTCCCGGAAGAAGGGCGAGAGCACCCCCATCGGGTGCACGCCCGAGCACACGTCGTGCACGAAGCCCGGCAGCGTGAGCTCGGCACTGCGCGTGCCCCCGCCCGGCTCCTCGTGCGCCTCGACCACGAGGACCGGGACGCCGGCCCGCGCCAGCGCGATGGCGGCCGCGAGCCCGTTCGGGCCCGAGCCGATCACGACGGCTTCGGGGTCACGCTTCGTCATGGCGCCGGCTCAGGCGCTCGCGCTCGCCCGTCCGCGCCCGAAGGCCTCCGCGTAGGGACCGGTCGGCCAGGGGGGGAGCTCGCGCATCGGGGCGATCTCGGTCTCGCCCCGCTCCAGCACGCCGCTCGCGGCGTCCACGATCTGCCACTTCATGGTGCGGCCGAGGAGTGGCTGCGACTCGACCATCACCACGCGCAGCTCGCCCGGCTCGAAGCCGCACTGTGCCTGCACCGCCTCGAGCAGCTGCATGCCGTTCAGGTGGCCGTCGCCGAAGTTCCAGCCGAGCACCATGCCGCCGAGCACCTCGCCCTCCATCCACTCGTAGGCGTCGATGTCGTCCACCGCCTTGGGGAGCGCGTCGAGCAACGGGCGACCTTCGAGGTGCATGAAGCGGTGCGCCATCGAGAGCGTCACGGCCATGTTCACGGCCGTCTCGTCGCCGAGCATCTTCTCGAGCTGCTCGCGGAAGGTGCCGGCGGCCTTGGTGAGCTTGCCGAGCTTCGCGGCGCTGCCCTTCCGCATCAGCCAGATGTTGTAGGCCCAGTTGCCGGCGTAGTACCGCATCGAGAGCAGGAACGAGACCCGCGAGGGGAGGAAGTTCCCGACCAGGGGCACCCCGAACAGGCTCAGCAGCAGGAAGCCCGCCAGGAGCGGCATGTCGCCGAGCGCCAGCACACTCGCCTCCGGGTGGAAGCCGAACAGGAAGATCCCGCCGTACACCATCAGGAAGTTCCACTCGATCGGCATGCCGCTCGGGTTGTTCACCGCGATGAAGCCGTGGAAGCAGAACATCACGAACAGCATCAACGCCGTGATCGTGGGGCTGCCGCTCGCGAGCAGCAGCACGACGGGGATCATGTACTCGGTGGCCGTGCCCGAGTGCGCCATCAGGGCGGCCATGCGCGAGGGTCGCAGGTCGTCCGGGTAGGAGGCGAACAGCCGCTTCTTGAGCCACTTCGGGAAGAACGGCCCGTTGTTCATCATGACCATGATGACGCTCGGGAAGTGGTGGTTGAGCTTGGAGGTGGCCGCCCAGAACCAGATCGCAACCCAGATCACCTTGCAGGCCGAGAGCCAGAGGTCGTCGGCGAACGCGACGGCAATGCACAGCAGCGCCACCCAGTAGTGCTCGCCGCGCGCGGCGAGGAAGAGCGTCTTGTCGGAGATGCCCATCAGGGGGATCAGGATCACGACGGGCCACAGCAGCGCCGGCGTGATCTCGGGCGCGAGCAGCGCGCGCAGCAGCAGGAGCTGGTTCGCGGCGTAGAGCGCCACGTCGAGCCAGCTGCGACGGATGCCGCCGAGCATGGGCAGGCCCGGGAAGAAGGGGAGCTTCGTCGTGCCCGGGCGCAGGAAGTGGAGGAAGCCGCCGAGCGGCGGGTTGAAGCGCGCGTTCATCGGCCCCATGCCACAGCCGAAGCCCATCAGCTCGTAGAAGATCGACCACAGCACCGCCTTCTGGAACGCCACGGCGTTGAAGCCGGGGGTGCCGCCCGGGAGCCACGTGAACAGCGCCCAGCCGCCGACGTAGAGCAGCAGGTACTTGGTCCAGTACAGGATCAGCACGATCGGCGGGTTCGGGTTCACCTGGGCCGCCCAGGTGCGGCACACCAGTCGCACGCGCTCGGGGAAGGGCGCCCCGAGCAGGCGCGACGGCTCGTAGGGCGGGAGGTCGGCTTCGGCGCTCGTCGACATGGTCAGGGCCTCGCGGGTCGGGTTCGGGTCGGAGCCTCGTCGGGTGCGGGTCAGAGCTTGGCAGGTCGGGTTCCGATCACCCCTTCGGCCTCGAGCTCGCGAAGCGCGTCGGGCGAGAGGCCGAGCAGTGTACGGAGGACCGGCTCGTTGTCGCGGCCCAGGGTCGGGGCCGGGGTGTGGAGCCAGCGCTCGACGCTCGTGAGGCGGAACGGCAGCGAGGGCAGGGGCATCGGCCCCGCGACCGGGTGCTCGGGCCGCTCGAAGTAGTGGCGCGCTTCGAGCTGGGGGTTGGTCTGGAGCAGGCGGGCGGGGTTCGCGACCTCCGAGGCCGCGATCCCGCGCGCGCGCAGCGCCGCGACCCGCTCCGCCCGGTCTCGCCCCGCGCACCAGGCGGAGAGCTGCGCGTCGATGGCGTCGTGGGCCTTCGCGCGGCCAGCGTGCGTCTCGAGCGCCGGGTCCATGGCCCAGGCCGGCTCGCCCAGCACCTCGCGCAGCGCCCGCCACTGCGCGTCCGACGCGATCGAGAGCGCCAGCCACTTGTCGGTCGCGCCGGCCCCCTCGGCGCAGGCGTAGAGCCCCTGCGGTGCGGCGGTCGCGGAACGGTTTCCGGCGCGCTCCATGCGGCGCCCGTAGGCGCTCCACTCGACCACCTGCTCGGCGGCGATGTTGAGCGCGCTCTCCACCATGGTGCTCTCGACGAGTACGCCCGGGCCCTCGGCGCCGCGCTTCTCGAGGGCCACCAGCAGGGTGAACGCTGCATGCATGGCCGCGACGGGGTCGCACGGGCCGCGCGGGATGCGCGGCTGGTCGTCGGGGTGCCCCGTCACCCAGGCCAGGCCGGTGAGCTGCTCCATGGTCTGCGCGAATCCGGTGTGATCGCGCCAGGGGCCGGTCAGACCGAAGGCCGGCATGCGCATCAGGATCGCGCGCGGGTTGAGCGCCTGGACGCGCTCCCAGGAGAGGCCGAACTGCTCGAGCACCCGTGGCGTGAAGTTCTCGACCACCGCATCGCAGCGCGCGATCAGCCGCTCGAGCAAGGCGCGGCCCTTCGGCTTCGAGAGGTCGAGCGTGACGCCGAGCTTGTTGCTGTTCGTGTGCATGAAGTGGGGGCTCGCCTCCCACCAGTCGGGATAGTGGGCGGCCACCACCCCACCGATCGAGCGCAGGCCGTCCGGCCGCGCCGTCGACTCGACGTGGATCACCTCGGCCCCGAAGGTCGCCAGCAGATGGGTCGAGGCCGGTCCCGCCCACCAGGCGGTCAGGTCGACGATCCGCAGCCCGGTGAGCGGAAGCGCGTTGGTGGGCCCGGGGGTCGGCGTCTCGCGAGGGCCGAACTCCGCGCGCCCGGTGTGCTCCCCGAGCGTGGGTGCCGGGCCGGGCCGGGGCGGGTCGGCATCGTCGAATCGATAGGGGCGCCGGGGCTGCACGAAGCGGCCCGTCGCGTCCGGGACGAAGACCCGCCGCGCGACCAGCTGCTCGTGCGCGAGCACGGTCTCCCCGTTCAGAACCGGCGCCACCGGGATGCGCAGCTCGGACGCGAGCGCGAGCACCTCGGCCGTGGTCTTCTTCGAGAGCCAGGCCTGCATGATCTCGCTCCACTCCTGGAAGCGCAGCAGGCGCCCTGCGAACTGGGCGAGCTGCTGGTCCTCGCGCAGCTCCGGCCGTTCGATCAGCAGCAGGAAGTCCGAGAACTGCTGTCGCGAGTTCGTGCAGAAGCCGACGAAGCCGTCCGCGGTGCGCTCGATCGACGGCGTCTCGACGCTGGGGGCCAGGAACGCGTGCTCCGGGTCGGCCGGGCTTCCGTTCATCAGCCGGTTCATGGTCTCGGAGTAGTTGGTGAACACCAGGTTCGCGGCTTCGAGCAGCGAGAGGTCGATGTGTTCGCCGCGTCCGCTGGCACGGGCGTGCAGGACGGCGACGAGTGCCGCCACCGCGCCGTAGCTCGCCCCGGCGAACTCCGTGATGCGGCCGCCGGCCTGGAACGGCTCCTGGCCCATCAGGCCCCGGATCCCGATCGAGCCCGCCTCGGCCTGGAGCGTGAACTCGGTGGCGGACCGCCCGGCCCACGGCCCGGTCAGCCCGTAGGGCGTGATCGACAGGACGACCAGGGCGGGGTGCGCGGCGCGCAGCTTCTCGACGTCGAGCCGGGTGTCGCCGTCGGTCGCGAGGCCGTGCGCCTCGATCACGAGGTCGGCCTGGCCGAGCAGCTCCGCCACGCGCGGGTCCTCGGGGCGGCCCACGACGGATCGCTTCCCGGCGTTCAGGTAGGCGAAGAAGGCGGAGTCGCGCCCGTCGAGGTCGGTACCCGTCGCCGACCAGCGGCGCAGCGAGTCGCCTTCCGGCGGCTCGACCTTGATGACCTCGGCGCCGGCGTCGACGAAGAGCTTCGCGCAGTAGGGCCCCGCGATCTGCGAGGCGAAGTCGAGAACGCGGATTCCCGTCAGCATCGAAGCTCCCGCCCGCGAGGGGGCTGCCAGGAGCCGGAAGCTGGTTCAAACTCCCGTCGTGAGCAAGAGCGGCACGACAGACCCGGGAGAGCCGCTCGGCTTCGATCCGAACCGCCTACGGGAGAAGTACCGGGAGGAGCGCGAGAAGCGCCTTCGCAGCGACGGCATCGGCCAGTACGTCGAGGCGAAGGGCGTCCTGGCCCACTTCGAGGACGACCCCTACGTCGAGCCGGGCTTCACGCGCGAGCCGCTGCACGACGAGGTCGACGTCCTCCTGATCGGCGGCGGCTTCGGCGGCCTGCTCGCCGGGGCGCGTCTCCGCCAGCTCGGCGTCGAGGGCATCCGGGTGGTGGAGAAGGGCGGGGACTTCGGGGGCACCTGGTACTGGAACCGCTATCCGGGCATCGCCTGCGACATCGAGTCCTACGTCTACCTGCCGCTGCTCGAGGAGCTCAGCTACGTCCCGAAGGAGAAGTACAGCCGCGGGGCCGAGATCCTCGCCCACTGCAAGGCGATCGCCGAGGCGTTCGAACTCTATCGCGACGTCTGCTTCCAGACCGAGGTGAGCGAGATCCGCTGGGACGAGGCGGCAGCCCGCTGGATCGTGCGCACCAACCGGGGCGACGCCATGCGCGCCCGCTTCGTGTGCCTGGCCAACGGCTTCCTCCAGAAGCCGAAGCTCCCGGGCATCCCCGGCATCGAGACCTTCCAGGGCCACGCCTTCCACACCAGCCGCTGGGACTACGGCTACACGGGCGGCAACGCCGACGGTAACCTGACGAAGCTCCACGACAAGCGGGTCGGCGTGATCGGCACCGGAGCCACGGCGATCCAGTGTGTCCCCCATCTGGGCGCGGCGGCCGGGCAGCTCTACGTCTTCCAGCGCACACCGTCGTCGGTCGCGATCCGAGGCAACCGTCCGACCGACCCCAGCTGGGCACGGAACCTGGCACCCGGCTGGCACCGGCGGCGCCGGGACAACTTCCAGATCCTGACGGCGGGCGGCTACCAGGAAGAGGACCTGGTGAACGACGGCTGGACCGACATCGTCCGCAAGCTCCTCTCGCTGATGCTGGCCAAGGAGAGCCCGGACCTCTCGCCCGAGGCGATCGCGAAGACGCTCGAGATGGCCGACTTCGCGCAGATGGAGGAGATCCGGGCGCGCGTGGATGCGATCGTCCAGGATCCCGAGACGGCCGAGGCGCTGAAGCCCTGGTACCGGCAGTTCTGCAAGCGCCCCTGCTTCCACGACGAGTACCTCGAGACCTTCAACCGCCCGAACGTGACGCTCGTGGACACGAAGGGACGCGGTGTCGAGCGCATCACCCCGAAGGGCGTCGTGGTGGACGGTCGCGAGTACGAGCTCGACTGCCTGATCCATGCCACGGGCTTCGAGGTCGGGACGGACTACTCGCGGCGGTCCGGATACGAGATCATCGGGCGGGACGGCCTCACGCTCACCCGGAAGTGGGCGGACGGCATCCGCACCCTCCACGGCATCCACATCCACGGCTTTCCGAACTGCTTCATGATGAGCATCGCCCAGGCGGGCTTCACGGTGAACTTCCCCTACATCAGCGACTTGCAGGCGCAGCAGATCGCGCACGTGGTCGCGGAGGCCGGCCGGCGCGGCGTCACGCGGCTCGAGGTGACGGCGGAGGCCGAGGCGGAGTGGGTCGACGCCGTGCTGCGCTCCTCGCAGAGCACGCTCGAGTTCAGCCAGAGCTGCACGCCCGGGTACTACAACAACGAAGGCCAGCCCACGGCGCAGAGCCAGCAGAACGGCTTCTACATGGGTGGGCCCACCGAGTACCAGGAGATCCTCGAGGCCTCGCGAGCCGACGGCGGGCTGAAGGGCCTCGCGCTCGAATCCGAAGGAGACGCACGATGACGAGCTTCGATCCCGGTCGACACAAGTGGCGGGAGGTGACCGGCGAGCCCGGCCTCTCCTACAAGGTGCGGCACGACTACACCATCCTCGGCTACGACGTCGGCGCCGGCACGCTCGACATGGTCGTGCGCTGGGCGGGTGACGGCGGCCACTGCCCGCTCCACCACCACGTGGCGACGACCACGGTACTGGTGCTCGAGGGCGAGCAGCACCTCTGGGACCTGCTGCCGGACGGCTCGCGCGGGCCCGAGCGCGTGCGCCGCGCCGGCGACTACGCCCTCACGGTGCACGACCCGAACCCGCACTTCGAGTGCGGGGGGCCGAACGGCGGGATCGCCTTCTTCGGCGCGCACACGAAGGACGGTCGCCTCTACGAGATCACCGACGAGCAGGGCAAGGTCGTGCTGCCGGTGACGATCGAGTCGATCGTGGCGGACTGGCAGGCGAACGCCGTCTGATGGCCGCAGCACGGGCGCACATCGTCGGCGTGGGCGAGACCCGCTACACGCGCTGGGGGAAGATCGGCGACGTCACGGAGCACGCCCTGGCGTGCCAGGCGATCCAGAACGCCGTGGCCGACGCCGGGCTCTCGATGGACGACGTCGATGGCCTGGCCTCGTTCGCCGACGATCGCAACGAAGCCGTGTTCCTGGCCGCCGAGCTGGGCCTCCCGCGGCTCCGCTTCGGCAACATGGTCTGGATGCCGGGCGGCGGCGGCGGCTGCGCGGCGGTCTCGAACGCCGCGATGGCCGTCGAGACCGGCCAGGCCGAGGTCGTGGTCGTCTACCGCGCCCTCTGTCAGGGCCAATTCTTCCGCTTCGGTACCGGCGGCGTCGACGCCTCGGCGCCGCCCGACCCGAAGCCGCCGACGGTCCAGCCCGCCAACGGCCTGATGCTCGCCTCGATGGGCTACGCCATGCCCTACGGCTTGCTGATGGCGGCCGCCGCCTACGCGCTTCCGACGCGCCGGCACATGCACCTCTACGGCACGACGAGCGAGCAGCTCGGCCACATCGCGGTGACCTTCCGGGAGCACGCGAGCCGCAACCCCCGCGCGGTGATGGGCGCGCGGTCAATGACGCTCGCCGACCACCAGGCCTCTCCCATGATCGCGGACCCGCATCGTCTGTTCGACTGCTGCCTCGAGAGCGACGGCGCCTGCGCCGTGGTGGTCACCACGGCGGAGCGGGCACGCGACCTGGCGCGACGCCCGGTCGAGATCCTGGCCAGCGAGCAGGGAGCGCCGAAGGGCTACGCCTTCGGCCACTTCACGAACGCGAACATCGCCGACGAACTCTACGCCACCGGCGGCTGCGAGGAGATGGCGGGCCGGCTCTGGGAGAAGGCGGACGTTGGCCCGGGCGACGTCGACGTCGCCCAGATCTACGATCACTTCACGGGCTGCGTGCTGCTCCAGCTCGAGGACTACGGCTTCTGCAAGCGCGGCGAGGGCGGCCCCTTCGTCGAGAGCGGCGCACTCTCCGTGAACGGGGGGCGCCTGCCGACCAACACGCACGGCGGGAGCCTCTCGGAGGCCTACATCCACGGCTTGAACCACGTCGTCGAGGGCGTACGCGCGCTGCGCGGCGATTCCACGAGCCCCGTCGAGGGCGCCGAGGTCTGTCTGGTCACGAGTGCCGCCTGCGTGCCCTCGAGCGCGCTGGTGCTGGGGCGACGATGAGCGAGCGCTTCTTTCCCGACGGAATGCCGCAGCCGCTGGCCGACAGCACGACGCTTCCCTGGTGGGAGGCAGCGGCCGAGCACCGTCTGCTGGTGCAACGCTGCACCGGCTGCGGACACTGCCGCCTTCCACCGGCGCCCGTCTGCCCCGAGTGCCGGTCGAACGAGGCGGACTGGAAGGAGCTCTCGGGTCGCGGTGAGGTCTACACGTACACCATCGTGCACCGGCCCATCGCGGCGAACCAGGAGCTTCCCTACGTGATCGCCGTGATCGCGCTCGAGGACGCGGGGGGCGTCCGCATGATCTCGAACGTGGTGGGTGCCGCGCCCGAGGCCATCGAGATCGGGATGTCGGTCGAGGTGGTGTGGGAGGACATGAGCGCGCAGCTCGCGCTGCCGCGCTTCCGGCCGCGGGGCGGCTAGAGGCCGCAGCCGCGGGGCGGCTGGAGGGCGTAGCCGCGGGGCGGCTAGAGGGCGCAGCGGCCCCGGACGCGCCGAGCCCGCTACGCCGCGACCGGCGGCCGGCGGCGCCCGAGCAGCGGGGCCGGGTCGATCCCACGCAGCAGGCAGGCGGCCCGGATGCGCGTCGGGTGGTGCAGGATGTGCACCCGGCGCTCACCGCAGAAGCGGCAGGTCGGATCCGTCTCCAGACCCTCGAAGGGATGGGCCTCGAAGCGGGAGAAGGGGTGCGGTCGCGTGGCTGCGCTCATGGCTTCCTGGGGCATCGGAGCTCCGGGCCGCCAACCGTAGCGGGCACCGCCTCAGAGCGGGTGATGGATCAGCACCTCGGCCTTCCAGTCGTCGGCGAAGCTCATGTCGGTCGGTCGCCGCGGGATCGGAGGACCGCTGAGCTCGAGCATCACGAAGGCCGGGTCGCACAGCAGCTGGCCGTGGTCCTTGCGGAGCCGGTGCGCCAGCACCATGGTCGTCTCCGAGGACATGCCGAAGAAGCCCAGGTAGCCCGGGCCTCCCTCCCAGAGCTCGCGCTCGCGGACCACGAAGGCGGCGGTCGAGCGGGACCCCCGGACCTTCCGGCGGCCGAGCTTCTGGTAGTGGGCCGTCTCCGACATGTAGAAGAAGATGTCGGCGCGGTCGCGACGGTCCTCGGGAAGGAGCTCGACCATGGGGTCGCGGAGCATCGTGTGGCCGCGCGACGAGATCCGCAGGTAGCGCTCCCACACCTGGATGATCGCCTCTTCGAGCGTGGTGTAGCCGCGGTTCATCCGGCGGCGGTAGCCCTGCTCCTCCTCGCCGATTCCGGTCCGAGTCCCGCTCACGATGAGGTCTCCGGGCCGCGCGTCTGCATCGACTGCCGCGAGCGGCGCATCGCGATGGCGCGCGCCATCGGGCGGGAAGTTGAAGAGCGGGTTCCCGAGCCGGTAGCCCTGCAGTTCCTGGAGCGCATCGGACACCAGCATCAGGGCGACGGTGTCGCGCGGCATGGCGACCCGCGCGCGGCGCGACTGCTCCCGCGGCGGGAAGATGGAGATGAACGGATGCACGTATCGCGTCTGGAAGTTCATGGAGACACCCCGCGGTCCGCGCCTGCGACCTCGCCCGCCGAGGTGTGCCGGACCTCGCTCACCCATACACCATGCCGCGGCGCGTCGAGATTCTGGCCCGAAACTGAAACGGTTCCCCGAGGGTGGTGCGGCAGGGGCCCCGGCGCGCGCCCGGGCTACGCTGGCGGCTCCGCCGCCGCTCCCGGGGGTGGTGAGCGAAGGAGGTCCCCATGGCCCGGAAGCCCGGTGCCCCCTCCGACAGGGCAGGACAGGCCTACCGCGACCTCGCCTCGACCCTCACCGAGATCGAGGCCAAGTACATCGGCCCGGAGCGCGGCATGCACTCCCCCGAGGAGCGCGCCGCCGGCCGCTACCTCGTCGCCAACGCCCTCCAGCACGCCTTCCAGTGCTGGTTCGACGCCGACCCGCGCCGCCCGCTCTTCCAGCGCTGGCTGTCGCCCACCAAGAAGCTGCTCGGCGACAACCCGGACGCCGTCTACTACGGCGCCATCGTCGACCCGGCCGGCAGCTATCGCATCCGCGGGAACCTCCACGGTGCCTGCTACACCTCGTTCGCGGTCGAGGCCGGCGCGCGCGACGGTCACCTCTCGAAGGGTGTGATCGCGACCCTCAACGACGACCAGTTCGAGGTCGCGGCCGACGGCAGCTACGAGATCATCGCCAGTGGCGATCAGCGCGACGGGAACTGGCTGCCGCTTCCGCCCGAGGCCGGCGCCATCACCACGCGCCACTACTGGGAGTGGGAGCGCAGCGTCGCCGCGGACCCCACCTTCCACGTCCCGCTCTGGATCGAGCCGCTCGACGACCCCGGGCCGGCGGCCCCGCCCGACGACGCCTCGATCGCCGCGGGCATCGAGCGCGTGATCCACTTCGTGCGCGGCGTGAGCATCGACTTCCCGGAGCTTCCGCCCGAGGTGATGCCGGCGTGGGTCTCGAAGGTCGCGAACCAGTTCGACAACTCGGCCTATGAGCAGAGCAACGCCGAGATCGGCTACGCGGCGGTGGACAACGCCTATCTCCAGACCCGCTATGAGCTGGGGCCGGACCAGGCGCTCGTGATGCGCGGGCGCTTCCCGCGCTGCCGCTTCGCGAACGTCGTGCTCTGGAACCACCGGCTCCAGACGCCGCCCTATCGCTATCGGCGGGTGTCGCTGAACCGCCGCCAGACCGCCTGCGAGCGCGACGGCAGCTTCCGCATGGTCATCGCGCACCGCGATCCCGGCGTCCCGAACTGGATCGACACGGCCGGGCTTCCCACCGGCATGATCTTCTGGCGCTTCCTGCTGCCCGAGGAGCCGGTGCCCGCGATCGAGGCGGAGGTCGTCGACG
>JBFIYM010000051.1:0-25351 GCA_041605395.1 Myxococcota bacterium
GCTGAGTCTGGCCTGTCATGCGCGCGCGGTGCCGCTGGCTCCCGAACCGGTCCTTGCCGGCCTGTGCGCCGCGGTGCTGTACCTGCTCGCAGCAGAGCGCCGACGCGTCTACCGGTCGTGGCGCCTCGGCGGCCTCGCCCAGGAAGCCGGCAGTGCGCTCGCCGCCTGGTTCGGCGCCCTGCTCGGATTGGCCGGTGTCGCCTA
Organism: Myxococcota bacterium; assembly: GCA_041605395.1. GTDB lineage: Bacteria > Myxococcota_A > UBA9160 > UBA9160 > UBA6930 > JBFIYM01. The sequence goes on from JBFIYM010000051.1 coordinate 205, forward strand.
TCTGCTGGAGACGCCGCCGACCGTTCCACGCGACGTGACGCTCGCCTGGGCCGTGGTCACGCCGTGTCTCCAGCTCGCGTGGCGTTTGCCGCTGCGCCAGCTCGCGCGTGGGGTGCGCGCGAGCGGCCACGATCTGCACCGCGCCGTCGTGGTCGGGACGGGTCCGGTCGCCGTTCGCGTGGCGGAGACGATCCGCCGCGAGCCCTGGATGGGGGTTCACCTCGAAGGACGCTGTGCGGACGACCCCGATGCCTTCCGCGGGCTGCTGCATCGAGCCCGTGGGGGAACGCTGGACGTGGTGTACCTGGCGCTCTGGCCGCAGCACGCCCACGTGAAACAGCTGGTACGCGAGCTCGCCGACACGACGGTGGCGGTGCACCTCGTGCCCGACCTGAGCGACCTCACGCTGCTCCGGGCGCGCGGATTCACGTTCGGCTCGCTGCCCACGATCAGCCTGTTCGACCCGCCCTTCGGTCCGCTCGATCGGCTGCTGAAACGCGTCGAGGACGTGGCGCTCGGCAGCGTGTGCCTCGCGCTGGCCGCGCTGCCGATGTTGTTGATCGCGATCGCGATCCGGCTGGACTCGCCGGGCCCCGTGCTCTTCAAGCAGCGACGACATGGGCTCGGCGGACGCGAGATCCTGGTCTGGAAGTTTCGCACCATGACCGTCTGCGAGGAGGGAGCCGCCGCACGGCAGGCGCGAAGGGGCGATCCCCGCGTCACCCGCCTCGGGCGTCTACTGCGCGCTACCTCGCTCGACGAGCTGCCGCAGCTGGTCAACGTGCTCCAGGGGCGCATGTCGCTGGTCGGGCCGCGGCCGCATCCGCTGGCGCTCGATCGAGAGCACCGCGGCCTGATCGACGGCTACGGCCTGCGCCAGCGCGTCAAGCCGGGCCTCACGGGGTGGGCGCAGGTCTGCGGCTTTCGCGGGGAGACGGACACCGTCGAGAAGATGCAGCAGCGCATCGAGCACGACCTCGCCTACATCGAGACCTGGTCGCTCTGGCTCGACCTCAAGATCCTGGTCCTCACCCTGTTGCGCGGCTGGACCGGGAACGCCGCGTACTGACGGGTCGGGGGACGCGAGGTGAGCGAGACCACGGCGCGTCGCTTCGAGGCCTACGCACAGCAGGTCGACGCCAAGTTCGTCGGCCCCGAGACGTTGCTGCGCAACCGCTTGAAGTTGCTCCGCCGTGCCTACCGACCGTTGGCCCCCGCACTCGCGCGGGCCCGACGCGTGCTCGACTGGGGTTGTGGAGCCGGCGAGCTGCTGCTGTTCCTGTCGGAGGCGACGGAGGCAGAGCTCGTGGGGTTCGACCCCTCGACGAGCCAACTCGCCGCCGCGGCGGCGCGCTGTCGCGACCTGCCGAGGGTGCGATGCACCGCGGACTCCGGCCAGGCGGAGGGCCCCTTCGACCTCGTCTTCACGAGCCACGTCGTCGAACACGTGCCAGACGGTGAGCTCCGCGACTTCTTCCAGGCCCTGCTCGGGCGCCTCGCACCCGACGGGAAGCTCGTGGTAGCGACGCCAAACGGGCTGAATCCGTTGGCCCACGCCTTCTACATGGCCTCCGACGTCACGCACGTGCGCATGCACAGCCCCTTCAGCCTGAACGAGCTGGTGGTGCCGTTCGGCTACCAGGTGACCGAGGTGCGGCGCGAGACGCCGCAGAGCTACGACCTGGCCTCGTTCGCCAAGACGCTGACCTGGTGGTTGTCGAGTCTTCCACTGCGACTGGCGCTGTACGCCAACGCGGGCGGCGTGCGCGGCCTGCGCTTTCCGCTCGAGATGGCCGCCACCTTCTACTGCGTGATCGAACGGGTGGCGGCTCCCGAGCCGCGCGCGTGAAGGAGCGGGTTCCGCGCGGCGCGGCCGCGGCCGTGGCCCTGGACCAGCTCGGGTTCGCGGGGGCGCACCTCGCCTTCCAGCTGCTCCTCGCGCGTTGGCTCGCGCCGGCGGAGCACGGCCTCTTCGCGCAGATCCAGGCGCTGCTGCTGGTCGGACTCGCGCTGCACTCGGCGTTCGTGAGCGAGCCACTCCTGGTCCATGGCCGGCGCAGCTTCGAGCCGACGTTCGAGCGCTACCTCGGCGTGGTGCTGCTCGGCCACGCCGTCGTGAGCGGCGTCTTCGCGATGCTGCTCGCGCCGGTGCTGACGCTCTCGCCCGGGGTCGGCGGGCTCCGCGAGCCGGGCGTACTGGTGGCGATCGGTGCGCCGGTGCTGTTCCTGGTGCCGCTGCTGCGCCGCGCCTGCGCCGTGCGGATGGCGTGGCTCGTCGCCGCGGGAGGTGGCGTGGTCTACGCGGCTGGTCTGCTCGGCGCGCTCGGGCTGGCCCGAGGCGCTGGCGCCCTGTCGGTGAAGGATGCGGTCGGATGCCTGCTGCTGGCCTCCGCGCTGAGCGTCGTCGCGATCGGCCTGGGCACCGGTTGGCGGCCGGTTCGCCTCGAGGCCGGCTTCGCACGCGAAGTCGCGCGACGGCACTGGGCCTACGGGCGCTGGGCCCTGCTTGCCGTGCTCGCGACCTGGGTGCCCTGGAACCTCCACTACCTCGTGCTCGCACCCCGCCTGGGCCTCGAGCAGATCGGCGGCCTCCGCGCGCTCCAGAACCTGGTACTGCCGATCTCCCATCTCTCGATGGCGCTGTGCACGGCCCTGTTGCCGGTGATCGCCGCCCACCTGGCGCGCGGGCGCGTCGCGACCGCGCGTCTCCTCGCACGGCGTCAGCTCGCGGGGTTGGCGGCGGCCAACCTGGGCTACGTCGGACTGATCGCGTGGCTCGGCGACGACCTGCTGCGCCTGGTCTACGGCGTCACCTACGCGGAGCTGCACCCGCTCGCGGTGCCGGTCGTGGCGAGCCAGGCGCTCTGGAGCGCGATCGCGGCGCTGGCGCTCGCCCAGCAGGCCCTGGGGCGCAGCGGCCGCGTCCTCCTGCTCTGGCTGCCGTACGTGGGGCTCTCGCTCCTGCTCGGCGTGGCCGGCGCGCTCCTTGCCGATGCCGAGGGCTTCGTGGTCGGCATGCTGCTCGCGGCCGTCCTCGCGCTGCCGGCGGCCTGGGCGCTCCACCATGCCTGGCGACCCTGGGCGGCGCCGGCATGAGCGCCAGCCTGGCCGAGCTCGGGGCGCCGCCCATCGCCGGAGCGCCGCGTCGCGCGCTGCCGCTCGGCACGCTCGCCCTGCGTCTGCTCGCGCTGTCGCTCGCCGGCTACGCGCTCGCTGGCAAGGGCTTCGCCTACCTCGGCGTCGGGCGCGTCTACGTCGGCGAGATGGTGCTCGCGCTCGGCATCCTGAGCGTGCTCGCGAGCGGCGCATGGCGGCGCCTGCCGCGTTCCCCGGCGCTCGCGCTGCTGCTGCTGTTCATGGCCTTCGGCGCACTGCGCACGCTGCCCGGCCTCGTGCAGCACGGCTTCGAGGCCCTGCGGGACGCCGTGGTCTGGGGCTACGGCGCCTTCGCGATCGTGGTGGCGGCGCTGCTGGTCTCCCGCCCCGGCCGACTCGACTGGCTGCTCGAGCGCTACCGCCGCTTCGCCACGCCGCTCCTGCTGCTCGCGCCCGGGCTCGTCGCGCTCCAAGCCTGGGTCGGCGACGAGCTGCCCCGCATTCCCGGGGCCGACGTCGCCGTGCTCCAGCTCAAGGAGAGCGACGTGCTGATCCAGCTCGCCGGCGTCGGTGCCGCGCAGCTGCTCGGTTTCGCGCCAGCCCCCACCTGGTCGCTCGGACTCCTGCTCGTGAGCGCGGCGGCGCTCTCGATCTACAGCCGAGGGGCGATGATCGGCTTCTGCGCGGCGCTCGGCTTCGTGCTCGCGATGCGTCCGCGGAGCCGGCGGGTCCGGGCGCTCGCGCTCGCGGCGGCGATCGCGGCGCCGGCCGCGCTGCTCGTGGACACGGGGTGGGAGGTCAAGGGCCGCGCGGTCTCGGGCCGTCAGCTGCTCGAGAACTGGCAGAGCATGTTCGCACCCGGCGCGACGCAGTCCCTCGGCGGAACCAGCACCTGGCGGCTGCGCTGGTGGTCCAGGATCGTCGACGACACGGTCCACGGTCCCCATTTCTGGACGGGCCGCGGGTTCGGCGTGAACCTCGCGACGGTCGACGGCTTCGACGTGGACGTCGGACGCAGCCTGCGGAGTCCCCACAACGGGCATCTCACGGTGTTGGCGCGCATGGGCGTACCCGGTCTCGTCTTGTGGTGCGCGCTGCAGCTCGCCTGGCTCCGCGAGATGCTCGTCGCGTATCGGCGCAGCCGTCGTCTCGCCGATTCAGCCTGGCCGCGGCTCTTCCTCCTGCTGATCGCGTGCTGGATCGCGCACCTCGTGAACGCCACATTCGACGTCTACCTCGAGGGGCCGATGGGAGGGATCTGGTTCTGGACGATTTTCGGCGTCGGTGTCGCGGCGGCACGCATCCAGCGACGGCTCCCCAGCGCCTGACGCGAAGCGTCCCTCTGCGGCGATCTTCTCCAGGATTGCGAGCGCCGCGCTGGCGACCGGCTCTGGCGGAAGCCCGGTGAGGCAGTGGGGGACGTCGAAGCGACAGCGGTCGCCGCAGCCCCGATAGCGGCACGGCGCACCTGCGACGCTCCGGCTGCTGGGCCCGCGCGGCGCGAAGCGCTCCGGGTGCTGTGGCCCGAAGACCGCCAGGCTCGGTACGCCGAGGGCCGCGGCGAGGTGCGCGGGCCCGCTGTCGTTGCCCAGGAACAGCGCGGCCCGGCCGATCAGGGCCGCCAGCTCCGCGAGCGACAGCCCGGGGGCGAGGTGGTCGGCCTGCGGCGCGAGCTCGCCGCCGAAGCCGTCGCGATCGGGAATCACCGCGAGCTGGAATCGTTGGGCGCTGCGAAGCTGCGCCACCAGCGCACGCCAGTGTTCGAGCGGCCAGCGGCGCACCGGCTGGGCGGCCCCGGGGTGGAGCACCACGAGGGGAGTCCGACCGTCGTCCGAGACCCGCAGCGCCTCCTGCGCGTAGGCGTCCCGGCGGAGCTGCGGCAGGCGGAAGGCGACCTCGCGTCCGAGCAGGGCCCGTGTCAGCACGATCCAATCCTCGGTCCGGTGACGCAGCCCTCGGGGCCAGGCGACCGGGCAGCTCAGCAGGGGCCGGCTCCCGGCCCGGGGAAAGCCGCAACGGCGACGAGCCCCCGCGAGAAGCATCAGCACGTGGTCCCGCGGATCCGGCCGCACCGAGAGCGCCTCGTCGAAGCGCTCGGCGCGCAGCTTCGCGAGATGCAGCGCGAGCTCGCGCCAGGGCCAGCGCGCCAGACGATACTTGCCCCGGAAGGCCGTCCAGGGCGCGTGGAAAGGGACGAAGCGGACGCTCGGGTAGCTTGCTGCGAGCAGCTCGCACCAGGCTGGCGCGCACAGCACCGTGACGCGTCGGTCCTCGGCCAGCAGGGCCTGGAGGGCGCCCGTCATCAGCACGGCGTCGCCCAGCCCCCAGAGCTCGATCAGCAGCGTCGAGCGCGGACGCGTCGCGGTCATCTCGAGCTCCCGGGGCGCCGACCGCCGAGCTCCGCGTTCGCCACGATGCCGACCAGGCTCCAGAACACGAGCGCCGTGCCGGGTACGCGAAGCCCGAAGTCCCCCGCACCGTGGAGCAGGACCGCGAGTGCCCCCGCCAGGGCGCCGCGCTGCAGCCTCTCGAGTCGGCGCGGGCGCACCTGTCGCCACCAGTGTCGTCCCGCGACTCCGAGTGCGAGGACACCGACCACGCCGAGCTCGAGCACGAGCTCGAGCCAATCGCTGTGCGCGTGGTGATAGCTCGGCCGCAGCGACATCGGCTGCACCGTCTTGAACACGTCGCCGAAGGCGCCGGCTCCCGCGCCCAGCCACCAGCTGCCGGGGGGCAGCTCGAATGTGGCGCGCCAGACCGCGGCACGGTCGCCGGTCGGCAGCTCGCAGAAGCGCTCCCACGTCTCGACCGGGCCGAACCAGAGGCCTCCGATCAGCGCGGCCAGGGGCAGACCGGCGCCCAGGAGGAGTGCGCGGTGCGTCCGTCTACCGTGTTTGCGCCGCTGGAGCGCGAGCCAGACGACGAGACCGACCCCGGCGCAGCCGAGGCCGAGCCGCGAGTGACTCGCCATGAGCGCGGCACCGAAGGCGACGCAGAGCAGGATCGCGAGCGCGAGTCTCGGCCTGGTGACGCCCAGCCGCCCTCTCGGAAGCAGCACCGCGAGTGCGAGCGGCCAGGCCGCGGCCAGCAGCCCGGCGAAGTGGTTGCGGTTCACGAAGGTTCCGGTGGCGTCGCCGCGGTAGTGCTCCCGGGGCCACAGGCCGAGGATCGAATCCGACCCATGCGCGATCGCGTACAGGCCATAGAGCGCCTCGAAGGCAGCGAGCCCGGTGATCCCGCCCGCGAGCACCGACACCTCACGGCGCCCGAGGCGCGACACCCACCAGGCGACCGCCCAGTAGGCGCTGAAGGTGGCACCGTAGGCGAGGGTCTCGGCGGGGAAGGGCGAGATGGCCGAGCGGACGGCACCGGTCGCCCACAGCCAATCGGGCTGCGCGCCGAGCGCCTGCGCCCAGGCGCCGGGCAGCGGAGCGAGCTGGACGCCGAGCAGGACGAGCATCGTCAGCCACACGGCGAGCCAGGGGCGTTCGTGCGGCGTGAGCCGGTCGCCGCGGAGGGCGCGCGGCGCCCACTCGGCGGCGACGAGCAGCGCCACGCAGGCGATCAGAGCGGCGCGCGCCCCGTCGAGCACGCCCCCGAGCGCGAGCGGCGTGGCCACCACCAGGGCCGTGACGGCGCTGACACGCGGGCTGGGCAGAGCGAGCGACCAGGCGCGCCCGCGCCGAAGCCACGACGCCGGCCGCCGCTCGGAAGGCGTTTGCGCCGGCGCCGCTCCCCAGGCGACCTCCGGGGCGACGGCCGCGCAGGCCCGCGCGTAGGCGCGATTCAGCCGCGCCGCGCGCTCCTGGTACCAGGCGGGGTCACCCTCCGCCCGGTCCGGATGGTAGATGCGCATCAGCAGCCGATAGCGCGTGCGCAGCCGGGCGCGGGACGCGCCGGGCTCGAGGCCGAGCACTTCGACGCCGCCGTCACGGCCGGTGAACAGGAACGCATCGAGCAGGCGCAGGGCGCGTCGTCGCAGCGCCGCCGGGTCGTGCCCCGCGAGCTCAGCGGCGAGCGCGACGGTCTCGGCGTCTTTCGACCCGGTGAGCCAACGCAGCAGCACGTCGAGCTGGCTCGGGACCGCGCTCGTCGCGCGTCCCTCCCGCAGGGCGGTCGCGAGCGGCGTCACGACGGGCACCCGGACGGCTCGACGCGCAGCTCGTCGAGCCAGAGACGGCCCGACACGGGACTCCCCTCCGACGCTCCGAGGGGATCGCGCCGCAAGCGCAGCTCCACCAGCCGTACGTCGAGGGGGACCCGGAAGGGCAGCTCGACGCGGGCCCACTCCCAGGTGCCGAGCCCGTCCGGGGTCCGCACGTGGAGCTGCCCCGTCGGGCCGTACGCGACCAGCTCGAGATGGGGACCGGAACGGGTGGTCAGGTGCTCGCCCCGCCACCAGCCGCGGAGCCGATAGCAGCGTTCCGGCTCCACGGGCATGGCTTGCGCCACGTGCAGGAAGGCCACGTCTTCCGTGCCGAGGAACGAGACGCGCAGGCTCGACCGACCCTCCTTGCGGATCATCCGATCGTGCTCCGCCCGTGCGCCGGCGGGCGCTCCCACGCGCCAGCCGAGCACGTGCTGGGCGAACGGCGCCTCGAAACCCGGATCGTCGAGTCCGGCCGTGTCCGCCGGCAGCACGTCCCGCCAGAGCGCAACCGCCGGCCGGATGCGGCGGCTCGCCAGCAGCGCCTCCAGGTAGCGGGCGACGACCTCGCGAGGCCGGCGCGCCTCCGGGCCCAGCGCCGACCACGCCACCTCGGCGAGTGCCCCATCGCCGTCGCGGGCGGCCGCGCCGAGCAGCTGGACCAGCCGCGCCTCGCCGGACGGAGTGGCTCGCTCGGCGGCAGGCACCAGCGCCGAGAGCAGGCGCTCGGGGTCCGACTCGAGCCGGCGCGCCACGTGCAGCACGCGATCCACCGACTCGGGCCTCCCGCGGAAGACCTCGCGAAGTCGTCGCAGCGACCAGGCGCCGTCGCCGTGCGCGGTCGCGAGCGCGATCGCCTCCCATTGCAGCCGCTCCCGGCCGGGCCAGAGCGACACGGCGACGTCTGCCAGTGCGCGTGCGCGCGACGCGTCGCCGCGGCGCCACGCCTGCTCGGCAAGCAGAAGCCAGCTCGGCGCATGGAGCGGACGCGCCCGGACGCTGTGCTCGAGCAGGCGCACGACCCGTGTGCCGTCCCCCGCCGTGTCCTGCGCCAGCTCCCGCCGCGCGAAGGCGCGGGCCGGCGCATCGAGCGCGGGGAGCCAGGCGAGCGCGGGGACACCGGTTGTGCCGTGATCCGCGCGCTCGCTGAGGCGCGCTGACAGCCACGGAAGGCTGCCCGCGAGGATCCAGAGTCCGGTGCCGACGAGCAGCAGCGCGACTCGGACGGAGCGTGCGGAGATCGGGAACGAGTCCTGCATGCGCGTGCTTCAGGCGACCGCGATCTCGCCTTCGCGCCGCGGGGGGTCGTCGTCGCGGTAGCCGTACGGATCCGTGCGTTCGTCCGCGCGGTTCAGCACCGCGCCGAACAGGGGCGAGTGCGCGAGCCGCAGGCGTCGCGTCGCCTCCTGCACCGTCGCACGTCGGCTCGTCCCGACCGCGGCGACCAGCAGTACCCCGTCGACGCAACCGCTGAGCAGCGTCGCATCCGCGGGTCCGAGCACGGGGGGCGAATCGACGATCACGTAGTCGAACGCCTGACGCGCGTCCTCGAAGAACACGGGCAGGTTGAGGGAGCCGAGCAGATCGGCGGGATCCTGGCGGGCCTGACCTGCCGGAAGGATCGAGAGCTGGGGCACCGCCGTCGCGTAGGGCCTGACGCCGCCGCTTCCCTGCAGGAGCTCGGCGAGGCCGGGGCCCCGCGCCGCGGTGAACAGCGTATGCACGCACGGACGGCGCAGATCCGCGTCCACCAACAGGATCCGGGAGCCGCGCTGCGCCAGGACCACCGCCAGATTCACGGCCGTCGTGGTCTTGCCCTCGGAAGCCCAGGCGCTCGTCACCTGGAGCAACCGCAGCGCTCCCGGTGCCGTGCCGACGGCGAGATGGGTGCGGAGCGAACGCACGGCTTGCGCCACACCGCTGCGCTGCTGCCTCGCCGAGATCCGCCCGCCTTACTTCACGAGCAGCGCTGGCTCCTGCTCCGGAACCTCGGCGAGGGGGAGCAGCCCCGTCAGCATCTCCAAGTCCTCGGCGGAGCGAACGCGGTCGTCGAAGTGCGCGCGCAGGAACGCGAGCAGCGCTCCGAGCACCAGGCTCAGGCCACCCGCGACGCCCGCGTAGAGGAACGGACGCGGTCGCTCTGGCTTCACGGGAATGCGCGCCGGATCGATCAACACGGCCTGGTTCGGCCCGATGCCCGCCATCACGCCGGCCCGTTTCATCTGCTCCAGGAGACCCGCATGGAGCTCCCGGTTCGTCTCCCACTCACGCTTCAGGATGTGGTACTCGACGGCGCGATCCTTGAGGTCGAGCAGCGAGACCTTCTCCTTCTCCACCTCCGCGGTCAGCAGCGCCTCCCGGCTGCGGGCGCGCTCGTGCTCGGCCCGTACGCTGGACAGCAAGCGCTTCTCCTCGCGACTGCGGTTCGCCTCGACCTCCCGGATCTGCGCGGCGAGCTGCCGCAGTCGCGGGTACCCGGGCTTGTAGATGCGCGCGAGTCGCTCGTACTCGGCCGTCAGCTTGGCGAGCTCTTCCTTCAGGCTCTGTATGAGGGCGCTCTTCAGGACCGGATCCAGCTCTTCTCCGCGGCCCTGCACCACCTGGTCGTCGAGCACCTCCGCTTGGACCCGGCTCTGGATGGCGGCGGTGAGCTCGGCGTTCAGCTCCGTGACCCGCGTGTTCAAGAGATCGGTTCGCTCGTCGACGTCCACGATGTCGTGGCGCCGCGCGAAGTCGATCAGCTCCAGCTCGGACTCGCGAAGCTTGTCTTCCGCGCGCGCGATCTCGTCCTGGAGGAAGCTCTTCGCGCTCGAGGCGGCACGAGACCACTGGGACTGGTTCAGCCGCGTGTACTCCTCGACCAGGGCATTGACCACGTCCGCAGCGAGTTGGGCTTTCCGGCTGTCGAAGCGCACCTCGATCAGGTTCGAGTCCCGTACCGGAACGACGGAGAGACGCTCGCGGAAGTTCCGACGCACCTCCCAGCTCTCGAGGGTCGGGTCCGGGTCGGTCTCGGTCCGAATCGCCCGGAGCAGCGCGAGGGCCCCATCCACCACGCCGTGCTGGCCCCGGCCGAGCAGCTCGGGCTCGGCCTGCAGCTCGAGGCGCTCGATCACGCGATCGACGACGGACTCGCTGCTCAGGATGCGCGACTGGGTCTCCATGAGCTCGCGGACGCCGATCGGTGCATCGGGGACGCGCTCTTCGAAGCGCACCAGTTGCTCTGCGTGAGGGCGGATCTCGAGCAGGGAGCGGGCGCGGTACTCGGGCGGCATCAGGAAGCTGACGCCAAGCGTGCTCAGGACGGCCAACGTGACGAGCGAAGCGATCATGCCCCGGTAGCGGGCGAGCGCGTCCCAGGCGGCTCGCAGGTCGAGATCGTCCTCGGGCTTCGGGTGGAGGGCAGGGCTCGTGAGGTGGAGCGGCTGCAAAGCGCGCCGGGACGGCGCCGGCAGCGGAGCCGGAGCGCGGCGCGGATCGATGCTGCCCGAATTCGACATGGTTTCTCCGTGCGCCGGCGTGACGCGCTCAGAAGGCGGAGCCGCTCAACGAGAACAGGCCCGAGATCCCCCGCCAGAAGCCGTTCAGGGCGATCCGCACGGGATGGGAGTCGACGACCACCACGTCGCCGTCGCGAATCACGAGGTCCTGGTGGGGCTGCGACTCGATCGCGTCGAGATCGACCTCCAGGATCTCCGGGCTGCCGCGTCGGCGCCGGATCACACGCACGTCGGAGCGGTCCGCCTCGAAGGCGAGTCCGCCGGCCATGGTGATGGCCTTCAGCACGCTTCCCTCGCCCTGGAGGGCGTACACACCGGGCTTCTCTACGGCTCCCTTCACGAACACGAAGCCGCCCTTCGGAACGATCACGACGTCGTCGTCCGCGAGCGGCAGATCCGCCAGCCCCGCGTCCTCTGCGAGGTGCTCGTCGAGCGCGACCTCGATGGTCTCGACCGTGGGCTGTCCGGGAGCGGGGGTCGGGACGCGCCGGCGCACATGGACCACGGTGCCGGCCCGCTCCGTCATGCCGCCGGCCTCCGACAGGATCTCCACGAGGGTGCGCGGCTCCCGCAGGTAGAAGACGCCGGGCTCGTTCACCTCGCCCAGCACGGAAACGGCGTGCGCGCGGTACTCCCTCACGAAGACCGATACCTGGGGGTTCCAGAGGTAGTCGGCGCCGAGCTGCCGCTCGAGCGAGCCCTCGAGTTCGCTGGTGGTCTCGCCCGCCACCGTGAGGCGGCCGAGCAACGGAAGCGAGATGGTCCCATCCGGACGCACGCGCACCGTGCGCTTCAGCTCCTCCACGTCGAAGACGTCGATCTCGAGCAGGTCGCCCGGGCCCACGCGATAGTCCGTCGGCCCTCCCCCTCGCGTTCCACGCACCAGCGCGGCGACCCGGCCGAGCTCACGGTTCAGGGCCTCGCTATCTCCTCGCGGGTCGGTCTCCGGAAGCGGGGACTGACAAGCGGCGCACAGCACCGCGAGCGAGGCGGCGAGCGCACGGAGCGCCGCCCGCGCTGCGACCTTCCAGATTCGGGTCTGCACGTCTCCCCCCTCGACGACGTGAGGCCTCGCGTTCCGATCTACTGCGTGGGGCTCGCGTCGTCGTCGTCTTCCGCGAGCTCGTACGCGCCGTACCCGAGGCCTCCCAGCCCCGCAGCGCCGCCGATGCGCATCGCGATGTTCTGGATCTGCTCGCGAAGCCCCGTCTCGTCCGAAGGCGCCGACACCGCGGGCAACTGCGTCCTGGACTCGAGGGGGAACCCTCGGGTCTCGCCTGCGTGGATGGGCTCGGCAGCGACGGCCTGGGTGCCGAGCACCGCAAGCGCACCCGAGTGAGAGCCGACCACCGCCCCTTTCCGGGGATCGAAGCTCGCGAGCACGTCGGTCGCAGCGACGTCCCCGGCGTCGGCCTGCGGCCGGACCTGCAGATCGCCGAGCGCGAGCTCGAAGCTGCGCCCGGGCGGGAACTGGACGCGCGCCGTGCCCCGATCGAGCGCGACGTGCGGAATCGAACCCGCCATCCGCGCGTGGGCCGCGGCGCCCGGCTCGATCGTCACGGCGCCGCCAGCCAGGGACAGCACGACGGCGCCGTCCGGACCCGCGACCACGCGGTCGCCGGCGAAGTAGGGATGCGTGGTGTCGACCAGCTCGATGGCTCCGGAGGGGCCCTCGAGGCTTGCCTGCCCCTTCACGAGCAGACGGCCGACGGCTTGGCCCGCGGCGGGCTCCGCGACCGCGGGATGCCACGGGGCGAGTCCGCTCGCGAGAACGATTGCGATGAGCAGGCGAGGCACGGCGATCTCCTGGCGCGGGACGATCTTCTGCCCATCGGCCGACGGCGTGAGCTGCGCATCCGGAGAAACCCCGACTCCCGTCGGAAAAGAGCCGTGGTCGGTCCCGCCGCCGCACCCATCGGACCGGCCAGCCGCGCTGGCGGGCGCAGGCGCCGGGCGGCGGGCCCCACCGACGCTTTGCCTCGGGGGAGACAGAGCCCGGTCCAGGGAGGGCCGAAGGTGGACTGTAAGCCGGGTTCTGTCCCCCGCTCCGGTCACCCGGGGCGGGGTGGGAACCATTCGTCTAGGCGACGCATTGCTGCGCCGCTCGAGCGCTCTCACCCGGACGTCGGGCTGCCGTTGCCGGCCGCTCGCGGGCGGGCCACCCGCGGCGACGTCCCTATTCGAGCTTGCTCCGGGAGGGGTTTGCCCCGCCGCCGGTCACCCGGTCGACGCGTGGGCTCTTACCCCACGATTTCACCCTTGCCTGTGCCGGTCGCCCGGCCATCGGCGGTGTGGTTTCTGTGGCACTTTCCCTCGGGTCACCCCGGGTCGCCGTTAGCGACCTCCCTTGCCCTGTGGAGCCCGGACTTTCCTCCCGTGGGCGGTGACTGCCCACCGGCGATCCCCCGTCCACCTTCGGCCAGGGCACAGCCTACCCGTTTCTCGACCCGGGCCCTGGGGGTGGGCCTGCGGCTGGGGGGCCTTGCGTCCCTTCGAGTATCCGCTAGATACTTGTCTTGATGTCTACGATGCCCACGAACCTGGAGGCCGGCGCCCACCAGCCGGCGCCGATCCCGCGCCCGGGCGAGGTCTTCGACCCCGTGGCGCGGGCGCTCGATCGCATCGGGGACAAGTGGACGCTGGTGCTCGTGCGCCACCTGCTCGGCGGCCCGGTCGGCTTCCAGCACCTGCGCGCCCGCACCGGCATCACGGCGCGGGTGCTCTCGGCGCGCCTCCGCCAGCTCAGTGCCGCCGGCCTGGTCGAGACGGTGGCGGGCGAGGACGGCCGCTCGCGCTACGCGGTCACCGACAAGGGCCGGGAGCTCGAGCCGATCATCTCGGCGCTCGCGCGCTGGTACGTCCACCACGCGGTCGAGGATCTCGGTCCCGACGTGAAGCGCTTCACGGCCACCTCGCCGCTCTCGATCCTGGAGTCGCTGCCCTTCCTGCTTCGCGAGGAACGCGCGACGGGCGCCGACCTCGTCTTCGAGATCCGTCTCACCGGCGAGGGCGGTGGGGTCTGGAGCGTGTCCATCCGGGACGGCGCCTGTCACGTCGAGCCCGGCTTCGCCGCGCGCGCCGACGTCCGTTACACGGCCGACGCCCGCACCTGGTGCAAGGTGGCGCTCGGCCTGCTCGACCCCCGCGAAGCGCTCGGCAGCGGTCAGTTCTCCAAGGAGGGCGGCCGCGAGGCGATGGACCACTACTTCCACCAGATCGCGCACCGCTCGAACGGCGAGCGGAGCCCCGAGGGAGCGGAGAGCTCCCGATCTCAAGGAGAATCCCGATGATCTCGTTCGGACTGACCGAGGAGCAGGAGCTGATCCGCAGCACCCTGCGAGAGTTCGCGCAGGACGTGTTGCGCCCCGCCGCCCGCGAGGCCGACGAAGCGAGCCGGCTGCCCGACGGCCTGCTCGACCAGGCCTGGGAGCTGGGGCTCACCAGCACGCAGCTGCCCGGTGCGGTGGGTGGGGGCGACGAGGCCCGCTCGCCCACCACGAACGCCATCGTGCTCGAAGAGCTCGGCTGCGGCGACGCTGCGCTCGGGCTCGCGATCGCGCAGCCCTCGCTCTTCGCCTACGCGCTGGCCGATCTCGGGACGCCCGAGCAGAAGAAGCAGTGGCTGCCGCTCTTCACCGGCGGGAGCTTCCCGAAGGCCACCGTGGCCTGGATGGAGCCCTCGCCGGTGTTCGACGCGATCGCGCTCCAGACCCAGGCCGAGCCCAAGCACGGGAGCTTCGTGCTGAACGGCAAGAAGCGCTTCGTCCCGCTCGGGGACCGCGCCGAGCACTTCCTGGTGATTGCCCGGAACGCGCAGAGCGCGGAGAACGGCTTCGGCGCGCTCGACGCGTTCGTGGTCCCGCGCGACGCCAAGGGCCTCACGGTGGGCGAGGTCGAGAAGAACCTCGGCATGAAGGGCGTGCCCACGGTCGGGCTCTCTCTCGACAAGGTCGAGGTGCCGGCGGCCAACCGGCTCGGGGGCGACGGCGGAATCGATGCCCGGCGCCTGCTTGCGATGTCCCGCACGGGCGCGGCGTCCCTGCTGCTGGGGCTCAGCCGCGCGGTGCTGGAGTTCTGCATCCCCTATGCGAAGGACCGCGTCGCGTTCGACGAGGCCATCGCCCAGAAGCAGGCCATCGCCTTCATGCTCTCCGACATGCAGGTGGAGACCGACGCGCTGCGCTGGCTCACCTGGAAGGCGGCGAGCCAGCTCGAGCAGGGCCTCGACGCCACGCAGGCGGCGGTGTTCGCCTGGAACACGGCCGCGGAGCAGGGCATGAAGATCGCCGACAACGGCGTCCAGGTGCTCGGTGGGCACGGCTTCATCCGCGAGCACCCCGTCGAGATGTGGTACCGGCACGCCCGCACGCTCTCGGTCCTCGAGGGCGTGGCGGGCGTCTAGCGAACCGAACCGAGACTTCGAGGAGTCACGCACATGATCGATTTCACCCTGACCGAGCGCGACCAGAAGGTCATCGAGCACCTCCAGGAAGAGGGGCGGATCGCCCGACGCTACGCGCGGCAGTACGACGAGAACGAGCACGAGTTTCCGCCCGACGAGCTGCCCGAGGCCAAGGACTGGCCCGACGTGTGGAGCCTGATGAAGGGCCGCACGAAGGAGGACACCGGCCTCGGCGTGATGGGCATGCTCATCAGCCACTGGCAGACCTGGGGCGACTACTCGGTGCGCGTGCGCCGCTCGGAGAGCGGCCTCGGCAACGCCGCGCTCAACGCAGCGGGAACCCCCGAGCAGAAGGCCAAGTGGGGCAACCTGCTGCTGTCGATGGCGATCACCGAGCCGGGCTGCGGCTCGGATCCCTCCCGCGTCCAGACCACCGCCGTCCTCGACGAGAAGACGAACGAGTGGATCCTGAACGGCGAGAAGATCTTCGTGACCACGGGCTGTCGCGCCGAGGGCGTGGTGCTGTGGGCGACGCTCGACCGCTCGGCGGGCCGCGCCGGCATCAAGTCCTTCGTCGTCGAGAAGGGCACCCCCGGCTTCGTGGTCGCGCACAAGGAGAAGAAGCTCGGGATCCGCAGCGACGACACCGCGGCGTATGTGTTCCAGGACTGCCGCATCCCGCGCGAGAACCTGCTGGGCGGCAACGAGGAGATCCCGAAGGGGAGCTCCGGCGGCTTCCGCGGGGTCATGAAGACCTTCAACATGACGCGCCCCGCGACGGCCGCCTTCGGCCTCGGCATGGCGCGGGCGGCGCTCGACTTCACGCGCGAGCAGCTGAGCGAGGCCGGTGTCGACCTCTCGTACGGGCCCGGCGTGCACGGTCTCTCGGCCGCGGCGCGCAAGTTCCACCAGCTGGAGGCGCTCCACGAGGCGGCCCTGCTCACGGTGCTGCGCGCGGCCTGGCTCTCCGACCGCGGCGAGGCCAACAACCTCGAGGCGTCGGTCAGCAAGGCCAAGGGCGGCACGGCCGTGCGCCAGATCACGCAGGGCTGCATCGACCTGCTCGGGCCGATCGGCATCTCGCGCGAGCACCTGCTCGAGAAGTGGTTCCGCGACGTGCGCATCACCGACATCTACGAGGGCACCGGCCAGATCCAGCACCTCATCATCGCGCGCACCATCCTGGGCTACGGCCGCAAGGAGCTGAACTAGGCGGGGCCGGGGCGGCGAGCCGCCTCGGCGGCCCGGCTATCGCTCCTCGGGGTCGGCCTCGAGGAGCACGCCGGCGCGGCGCAGCTCGTCGATCTGCGCGTCGTCCCAGCCGAGCAGCTCGCGCAGCACCTCGCCGTTGTGCTCGCCGCGCCGCGGCGCAGGCCCCCGTACGCGGTGGCTGGAGCGCGAGAAGCGGGCCGCGGGTCGGACGACCGGCCGCTCGCCACCGCGGCGGTCGTCGACGGCGACCAGCAGCTCCCGCTCCCGCGCGAGCGGTCCGTGCAAGGCGTCCGGGAGCGAGACCACCGGTGCGCAGGCGATCTCCGCTTCGGCGAGCTTCGCGAGCGCGGTCTCGAGGTCCGGCTGCGCCGCGAGCCAGGCCTCGAGCGCGGCCCGGCGCGCGTGGCGCTTGGTCTCGCGGTCCGCCTCCTTCGCCACCGGCTGCGGGAGCCCGTGCTTCCGTTGGACCCGCGACCAGATCCAGCGATCGTCGCCGGCCATGGCGATGGCCCCATGAGGCCCGGCCTCGTAGAGGGGATTCATCTCGCGGTCGTCGGGCTCGGGCAGCAGCGCGAAGTTCGCTTCGCTGTACGAAGTGAGCACCGCGTCGAACATCGGGACCTCGACGTGCTGCCCGGCGCCGGTCCGCTCCGCCAACCGGATCGCGGAGACCGCAGCGAGGGCCCCGTGGAGGGCCGACAGCGTGTCGGCGTGCGCATCGTTGCGCTGGGCGACCGGCTGCCCCGCGTACTCCGCCTGGTCCGCGAGGATTCCGGTCACGGCGTGCAGGATCGGCGCGTAGGCCATCCGGTCGCTCCAGGCGGAGTCCGCTCCGAAACCGTTCAGCGACAGCAGCACGATCGCGGGGTTCTCCTGCGCAAGCGCCGGGTAGCCGAGCCCGAGCCGCTCCAGCACGCCGGGACGGAAGTTCTCGACCACGAGATGCGCGCGGCGCGCGAGCTCGCGGACGAGCGCGACGCCCGCCGCCTGCTTCAGGTCGATGCAGAGGCCCCGCTTGCCGACGTTCGCGAACGTGTAGAGGGCCGACATGCCCCAGTCGAAGCGGGGCGAGATGAGACGGGCCTGGTCGCCCTCCGGCGGCTCGATCTTGATGACGTCGGCGCCGAGGTCGGTCAGCAATCGGCCGACGTAGGGCCCGGCCACGACCCGCGAGAGGTCGAGCACACGGATTCCGGCGAGCGGTCCGTCCTCCCGGGGCGCGTCCACGGCCCGCATCCTAGTCGATGTTCGCCGTCCGGGGCCTCGTCCGTTCCCTGGGTCCGGCGGGTCGTTCGCTAGCGGGCGCGGTGCCGCGGCTCCCGCACCCAGAGCGCCATCAGCAGCAGCGCGGCCAGCTGGAAGGCGATCGCGGTGGCGAACACCGCCTGGTAGCCGACGGTCGCCGCGAGCAGGCCCGCGCTGAGCGGTGCGACGGCGCCGACCAGCTCGGAGCTCGAGTTGGCGAGCGCGATCCGGAGCGGCAGGTTGTGACGCGAGCCGAACTCGAGCACGAGGTTCTGGGCCGCCATCATGAAGCCGCCGAGGCCCGCCCCGAGGCCGATCATCGCGGCCACCAGGACCGGGTAGTCGGCGCTCAGCAGCAGCAGTACGCCCGACCCGATCCAGAGCGCCTGCGCGAGCAGGAACACGAGCCGGAAGCCGCGGCGGTCGGCGATCCAGCCCCACAGGAGGTTCACGACGCTCTGGGCCAGCACGAACGCGAGCGTCAGCACGCCGAGCTGCGCACCGCCGATCGTCGTCCGGGTGCCGGCGTAGATCACGTAGAACGGCACCGACATCCGCCCCATGGTGCCGAGCGCGCGCGCCAGGAAGTAGCGGGTGAAGTCCGGGTCGCCGCGCAGCAGCGCCGGCAGATCGCGGAGGCGCTCGTGCACCCGCACGGCCTCGCGCACGCGCGGCGTCTCGGGCTCGCGCACGAGGAGCAGGCAGGCGAGTCCGGCGCTGGTCAGGAGGAAGGCCGCGAGGAAGGTGGTGGCGAAGCCGTTGCCGAGGGTCTCGTGCTCCACCCAGTAGCCGCCGAGCATCGCGACGCCGGCCGCGGTCAGGCCGGCCAACGCGTTGCGCAGGCCGAGCAGCCGCCCCCGGGCCTCGACCGGGATGACCTTCGAGAGCAGGAAGCTGAACACCACGCCCTGCATGCCGAGGAAGACGCCGAAGAGGCCGAGCCCGACGCACACCGCGACCAGCGCCGTGGCCGGCGGCAGCAGGAAGGCGGCCAGCGCGATGCCCAGCACCTGGACGCGCATCAGCGCGCCCACCACGAAGCCGACGGGCAGCACGCGGCGCCGGTGCTCGATCAGGGTGGCGCCGAGGATCGGCGAGACGGCCATGCCGAGGGATTGCAGGCCGCGGGCCACGCCGACCGCCAGGTCCGAGCCGGAGAGCAGGTGGATGTAGGCCGGCACGAAGGTCGGGGCGTTGATCAGCCGGAAGCCGGTCTGGCCCAGCAGGCCGTGTGCCAGGTGCGCCACGAAGTTGCGCGGCAGGCGCTTCCGCACCTCGGTGCGAAAGGCCTGTTCCGCCCGCGCTGCCTCGGGTTCCGGCTCCGTCACCGCGCGCCGGCGCGCTTCGCTTCGAGCACGATCCGTTCCATCAGGGTCGCGGCGGGCTCGACGGCCTCGATGCGGGCGCACGACTCGCCCGCGTAGAGCGCCGCGAGCTCGGGATCGCCTTCGAAGCTCGCGAGCGGCGACATCACCGAGTAGCGCGGCACGTCGACCGTGGTGTCGCCGAAGCGCACGATGCCGATGCTGGAGCCTTCCCCCGGGCGGGCGCCGGGCGCCGGCCGGCCCGCGGCCTCCCATTCGCGGAATGCGCGGTTCCGGATCACGCGATGGGCCGCGTCGGGCCAGCCGACGTCGAAGAGCGAGGTGCGCACGGTGTCCTCGGCGCGGGCTGCGACGACGCGCTGCTTGTAGGCGTCGCTGGCGGCGGCCTCGCGGCTGGCGAGGAAGCGGGTGCCGATCACCGCGCCCTGGGCGCCCGCCGCGAGCGCGGCGGCCACGCCCTCCCCGTCGGCGATTCCGCCCGCCGCCAGCACGGGGAGCGGCGCCACGGCGTCCACCACCGCGGGGAGGAGCGTCTCGAGCCGGGTCGTCCCGCGCACGTGGCCGCCGGCCTCGACGCCCTGCGCGATCACGGCATCCGCCCCCGCGCGCGCCGCGTCGCGCGCCTCCGCCACCGAGCCCACCTGCGCGAAGACGCGCAGGTCGTGCGCCTTTGCCCGCGCGACGTGCGGTGCCACGTCGCCCCAGAAGAGCAGGAGACATGCGAGCCCCCCCGCGAGGCACGCCTCGAAGGCGGCCGGGTCGAGCAGCGGGAGCAGCAGGCCCGCACCGAAGGGTCGAGACGTCGCGGCCCGCGTCGCCCGGATCAGCTCGGGCACGGCGGCCGCGGGCACGCCGCCGAGGCCCAGCAGGCCGCAGCCCCCGGCGTTCGAAACCGCGGAGACGAGCGCCGGCCCCGCCGTGCCGCCGCCCATCGGCGCGGAGAAGATCAGGACCTCGATTCCGAGCGTGCGTGCCAGCGGCGTCCCGAGCGTGCGTGCCAGCGGCGTCCGCTCCATGAACGCACCGTAACACGCTGCGCGATCGACCCTCGCGCGGGATCAGTTGCGTGACGCGGCGCCGCGGGTGACTTCCAGCAGCCGCGGCAGGTCCTCGGCCGCGCGCGAGGGGACCGCTCCGCCACGCGCTTCCAGGTCCCGAGCAGCATCCACCCGAGCGTGTGCGATCCTCGGCCCCATGACGGGTTCGTGTCTTTGCGGCGGGGTCCGCATCCGGATCTCGGGAAAGATCGGGCCGGTCGCGCTCTGCCACTGCACGCGCTGTCGGAAGGCGCAGGGAAGCGCCTTCGGGGCGAACGCCGACGTCCGGGCGCGATACTGGAAGGTCGAGGTGGGCGCCGAATCGATTCGGGAGTTCGAATCCTCGCCGGGTGTGTTCCGCGCCTTCTGCGGTCGCTGCGGCTCGCCCCTGTACAGCCGGCGCAGCGGCGCTCCGGACGTGTTCCGGGTGCGGCTCGGCCTCCTCGACGCAGACCCGGGCCGGCGTCCGCTGGCCCACTTCTTCGTTGCTTGGAAGGCGCCCTGGTTCGAGATCCGCGACGGCCTGCCCGAGTTCGCGGGGAGTCCGGCGGAGCATGCGGACGAGATCGCCGAGCGCTTCCCGTCGAGCGGCGGCTGACGGCGTCGGCCGCCTGCTAGCGTCCCCGCCGATGCGCGCCGTCGTCTTCGATCAGCCCGGCGACGAGTCGGTGCTGCGGGTGGGCGAGGTCGAGGCCCCGACGCTCGGCCCGCGCGACCTGCGCATCCGGGTCGCGGCCGCGGGCGTGAACCGCGCCGACCTGCTGCAGCGGCGCGGCATGTATCCGCCGCCGCCGGGGGCCTCTCCGCTGCTCGGCCTCGAGTGCGCCGGCGAGGTCGTCGAGGTGGGCGCCGAGGTCGCCGGGTGGAAGCGGGGCGACCGGGCGATGGCGCTGCTCGCGGGCGGTGGGTACGCCGAGGAGGTCGTGGTCGACGCCGGCTCGGCGCTCCCCGTGCCGAAGGCGCTCTCGCTCGAGGAGGCCGCGGGGCTGCCCGAGGTCTACCTGACGGTCTTCCTGAACGTGTTCCAGCTCGGCGGACTGCCCGACGGCGGTCGCCTGCTGGTCCACGGCGGGGGCAGCGGCATCGGGACCGCATCGATCCACCTCGCGAAGCGTGCCGGAGCGAGCGTGCTGGTGACGGCGGGCTCCAGCGAGAAGTGCAAGCGCTGCCTCGAGCTCGGCGCGGACGTCGCCGTCGACTACAAGAGCGAGAAGTTCCTCGACGCGGTGAAGGAGGCGACCGGAGGCGCCGGCGTCGACGTCGTCCTCGACTCGATCGGCGCGCCCTACCTCGCCGACAACCTCGCGGCGCTCGCGATCGGCGGGCGCCTCGTCCTGATCGGGCTGATGGGGGGGGCCAAGACCGAGCTGAACCTCGGCGTGCTGCTGGCACGCCGGCTCTCGGTGATCGGCTCCACGCTTCGGACCCGCTCGCTGGCGGAGAAGGCCCGGCTGGTGGCGGCCTTCGCCGCGCGCTTCGGCGACGATCTCGAAGCCGGCCGGCTCCGCCCCGTGATCGACCGTGTGCTCCCCTTCACGGCGGCCGCTGAGGCCCATCGTCGGCTCCAGGCGAGCGAGCACTTCGGGAAGATCGTCCTCACGCCGGCCTGAAGCGCGTCCCCAGCGGGGCGTAAAGGCGGCGCTGCTGGCGTCCGATGTGCCCCGAGTGAAGCGCTACGACCGCCGCGCTCTGGTCCTCGACCCCGAGGCCTCGCTCTCCTCGCTCCCGTGCGGGCTCACGGAGCCGGGCGTCGAGCCCCTCTACGCCAAGGATGCGGACGAGGCGGTGCTGCTGGCCGGAGAGCACGGCCAGCAGCTCGCGGCGCTGGTCATCCCCGGCACGCTCTCGCTCGAGGCGCTCGACCTGATGCTCGAGCGGCTCACCCCGAGGCTCGAGATCGGGCGAGGCGCAGTGCTGGTGATCGCGCCGCCGCGCGTGCGCGCCCACCTGGCCGGCCTGCGGGAGCGGGGCGTGTGCTGGGCGGTCTGGGAGCCGTACGACGCGGCCGAGCTGCGCTTCGGCGTGGGCGCCGCGCTGGCCAGCGAGGACTCGCTCGAGCCGCGCCGCGGTCTGCGGGTGCCCATCCGGCTCCCGGTCCAGCTGCGGATCGACGACCGGGAGCGCGAGGGGGAGATCGTGAACCTCTCGATGGGCGGCGCCTACGTCGCGCTGGCCGACCCGCCGGAGCTCGACGCCTCGGTCGGGCTGCGCTTCCCGATCGGGGAGCGGCTGCTCGAGACCCAGGCGCGGGTGGCGCATCGCCAGCCCGAGCCCCAGCCGGGACATGCCGTGCCGGGGCCCGGCATGGGCCTCGCCTTCGGGGGCCTCCCCGCGTCCGACGAGCGCCTGCTCGACGGCTTCGTGCGCGAGCGCGTGAACTCGTTCCGCCTCTGAGAGAACTCGTTCCCAGGCCGGGGCTCCTGGCACCCCCGCTGCGACCCCAGGCTAGCGGCGACGGCCGAGGCTCAGCCCCGCCATCAGGCCCAGGCCGATCAGCGCGCCGATCGTAGGCTCCGGGACCTCCACCACGAAGAAGTTCGTGCTGGCCACGCTGTCGCCCCCGCTGAGCGTGAACCGGTTGCGGATGCCGATGCTCGTCGTCACCGCGGGCCCGGGGGTGGTCGGTCCGGGCAGCCCGAACGAGGTCGAGGGGATGCTGGCCGTATCTCCCGGGAAGGCGAACCCCACGCTGAAGGGATCCGGGTGCAGTGCGGCGCCCACCACGGGAACGCCGTCGATGAGCCCGACATAGAACGGATCGGGCGCCGAGGTCGTGAGACCGCCGACGCCGTCGAAATTGGCATCGGTGACCGAGCCGCCCGTCGAGCCGCCCATCACCGTCGTCGGTCCGAGCGGTGCGACGGGAATGCTGGTGGTGATCGTGAACGTTGCGGTGGCCCCGGTGTTCCGGAAGCCGAAGGCCTGGCTCACGAAGGGATCGAACTCGCCGCTCACGTCCCAGTTCGACAGCATCCAGGTGAAGCTCGGGTTGCCCGGAACGAAGGTCTCGCCCGAGCCGTCACACGAAAAGCTCAAGGGCCCCCCGTCCTCCGATTCGGTCACCTGGCAGCCGAGGTCCTCCCCGCTCAGGGTCATGCTGCCGACCCCTTCCTGTGTGATGGTCAGGAAGTCGTCGAGGATTCCGGTCGCACCGGCAGCGGTGGGGCTCCACGACAGGAGTGCGACGACGGCAAGCAGTGCGATCCGGCGCAACGGGGTCCTCCAGAGGGTGCTCGGGCCTGGGCTTCGCCCAACCAGTCCGTCAGTAAGCAAATCGCGGGCCAACTGCCCGGGATCACGTAACTCCTCGTCTTTCCGTGCGGTGCGGCCGCAGCATTCCGGCCCGCGGGGAAAGAGATCTCCCAGAAAGGGAAAGGTCGTTCCCCGAGCGGGAAGCGCCCCCCGGGCGTTCCCCCGCGGGCGGCGATCCGGACGGCCGCCCCGGCGCGACTGCTTGCTAGTGTCCTCGCCCCGAAACGGGAGGGACCAGGGACCATGGCCAGCGAGAGGACGCTCGCGATCGTGAAGCCGGACGCCGTCGAGAAGGGCGCCACCGGGGAGATCCTGAAGCGCATCGAGGCGAGCGGGCTGCGCATCGTCGGTCTCAAGAAGGTCCAGCTGAGCGAGCAGCTGGCGCGCGGCTTCTACGCGGTGCACCGCGAGCGCCCCTTCTACAAGGACCTGGTCGCCTTCATGATCTCGGGGCCGGTCGTGATCGTGGCGCTCGAGGGGGACGATGCCATCGCGCGCTGGCGCGGCCTGATGGGGGCGACGGACTCGAAGAAGGCCGACGCGGGAACCATTCGCCGCGACTTCGGCACCGACATCGAGCGCAACGCCGTGCACGGCTCCGACGCCCCGGCCACGGCGAAGCTCGAGATCGCGTATTTCTTCGGCGCCGCCGAGATCCTGGGGCCGGTCGAGGCCCTCTAGGGAACCTCTCGAGAACGCGCGCGCTCCCCCGCGGCCACGAGGACCGGTGGAGTCCGGTCCTACGGAGGCGAAGGCACCTGGGGGCCGCTCGGCGCCGGCTCAGCGCCCTTCGAAGCGCGGAGCGCGGCGGGCGCGCGCCGCGGCGAGGCCTTCGAGCAGGTCCGCCGTCTCGTAGCCGAGCGCCTGCTCGCGCGCCTCCGTGTCGAGCTGCTCCTCGACGTCCGCGTGCGCCGAGAGCGCGAGCGAGCGCTTGGTGGCGCGGACCGCGAGCGGCGCGTTCTCCGCGATGCTGCGGGCGAGGGCGAGCGACTCCTCGAGCAGCGCGTCGCCCGGGAGGGCGCGGTTCACGAGGCCGATGCGCTCGGCCTCGGCGCCGTCGAGCAGCCGGCCGCTCAGGAGCAGCTCGGCCGCGTGCGCCGGACCGACCAGTCGCGGCAGCGTCCAGGTGGCGGCCATGCCCGGGTGGAGGCCCAGCCGCACGAAGTTGAGGCCGAGCTTCGCCTCGCGCGCGGCGAGGCGCAGGTCGCAGGCCAGCGCGACGCAGCAGCCGGCGCCGATTGCGGCTCCGTTCAGGGCGGCGAGCGTCGGCTGCGGCAGCGCGCGGAGCGTCAGGAACAGGCGGTAGAAGCGGCCCATGAAGGCCTCGTTTCGGCGCCGGGTCTCGCCCCCGGGCCGCTCGTTCCCGGCGCGCGCCATGCCCTCGATCATGTCGAGGTCGCCCCCGGCCGAGAACGCCCGGCCCGCGCCGGTCCACACCACGGCGCGCACGGAGGCGTCGCGGGCCAGCTCCTGGCAGGTCGCGGCGAGCGCCTCGCCCATGGCCTCGGACATCGCGTTCAGGCGCGCCGGGTCGTTGAGCGTGGCCAGCGCGACGCCTTCGCGCCGCTCGAGCAGGATCAGGTCCGCCATGCCCGGACCATACCGCCGGAAGGCAGAGGGCCGCCCCCGCGGAGCGGGAGCGGCCCTCGGGTCGTTCTCCCGTCTTCAGTCCGCGGAGCGGCGCAGGAAGGCGGGCACCTCGCGGTCGTCGTCGTCGTCGGCCTCGCCGCGCCGGCGGCGCAGGAAGGTCGGGACGTCGAGCTCGTCCTCGAACGGCGACACGAATCCGTCGTCCGCCGACTCCTCGCTCCGCGCCGGGCGTGCGTCGGCGGCCGGCGCGGCCGTCTCGCGCGCCGCGGCCGGCGGCGTGGCGGCCGGGTCGTGGACGATCTGGGGCATGCTCTCGCGCTCGCTCATGATGACTCCTGGCC
>JBFIYM010000052.1:0-25350 GCA_041605395.1 Myxococcota bacterium
CGCTGGTGAACGGCTCGGCCAGGTTGATGCACCGGAAGATCTCGTCGAGCTTGTCCTCGTACACGCGCCCGCCGTACTCACGGAACAAACGCTCCAGCTGCGCGCGGTCGAGGTTGGTCGGCCGCGTCTGCGCTTCGCGTTCCTGGAGGGCGGGGTGGGGTGGGCCACGCAGCTGGTCTCCGACCTGGTCGGTCACTTCGAGAAGCGCAACCGCGACGCCATCCACCAGTACGACCCCGCCGCGCTGGATCGGGCGCAGCTCTACGACCTCGCCAAGCGCTGGGGCGCCCGCCGGGTGGTGGAGCGGCTCGATGCGCTCGAAGCCAACCTGCACCTGCTCTCCGAGCCCGACGAGGACCCCGCGCGTCTGGACGAGTTCGCGGCCGTGGGTGTCGATTCTGCGGAGTCACTGGCCCGGCTCTTCAGCGAGCGCTTCTTCTTCGGCTGCGAGGCCGACGACCCGCTGAACGCGCTGGCCTGGGACCGCGCGCGCAACCCCTTCGGGCTCTCCCTGCACGCCCTGTTCGGCTCCGACATCGGGCACTGGGACGTCCCGGACATCGACCGGGCGCTGCTCGAGGCCTGGGAGGCGGTCGAGGACGGCGCCGTGAGCGCGGAGCAGTTCCGGCACTTCGTGTTCGACGCCCCGGTCGCGCTCTGGACCTCGGGAAACCCGGCCTTCTTCGCGGGTAGCGCCATCGAAGCGAGCCTCGGGAACCGCAGCGGATGAAGGTGCTCGTCACGGGCGGCACCGGCTTCACCGGCTCGCACAGCGTGGTCGCGCTGGCGGCGGCCGGACACGAGGTGCGCCTGCTGGTGCGAGACGCCGCCAAGGTCGAGCGGGTCTTCGCGCCCCACGGTCTGGCGCTGCGCGACGTCGTGGTGGGCGACATGACGGACGAAGCGGCGGTCGAGCGCGCGCTCGACGGCGTCGAGGGCGTCGTGCACGCCGCCGCCCTCGTCGACCTGCGTCGCACGGCGGCCCGTCTCGTCGAGGACACCAACGCACGGGGCGTCGAGCTCGTGGTCGGCGGCGCCGTGCGCCGCGGCGTCGAACGCATCGTCTACGTCTCGAGCCTGTCGGTCTTCTTCGTGCCGGGCGGTCCGCCGGTCTCCCCCGAGCTGCCGATCGCACCGGCCACGACGGCGTACGCCCGCTCCAAGGCGCAGGCGGAGGTCTACGCGCGCCGGCTCCAGGACGAGGGCGCGCCGATCGCGATCTCCTATCCGGCCGGCATCTGCGGCCCCGACGACCCGGGCATGAGCGACGCCAACCACGCCGTCTACTCGTTCTACCGGGACCTCGGCGTGGTCACCTCGAGCGGGTTCCAGTGCGTGGACGTGCGGGACGTCGCCGCGCTCCACGCGGAGCTCTTGGCGTTGCCGGCGGGCCCCCACCGCTACGCCGCGGCCGGCGAGATGCTCGCCTGGAGCGAGCTGTTCCCGCTGCTCGACTCCCTGACGGGCACCCGGGTGCGCCGCATCCGGGTGCCGGGCCGGCTGCTCCGCGCCGCGGGCAGCGTGGGCGACGTCATCAAACGCGTCTACGACTTCAGCTTCCCGCTCACCCGCGACAGCATGGAGTTCGCCACCCAGTGGCCCGGCGCCGACGCCTCCCGAACGGAGAAGGAGCTCGGCCTGGTGTTCCGCCCCGCGCGAGAGACCTACCGCGACACCCTGGTCTGGATGTACCGGGCCGGACACCTCGACGCGCGCCAGGTGGGGCGCCTCGCCGAGGCCCCCTAGCCCCGCTCAAGCCGCCGCCCGGACCGGCCGAAAAGCGGCGCGATGACGGACCCTTGGGCCCTCGAGTCGCCTGCGCACGGAGACGCGGCCAAGCGCCCGCTCGTGTGGGTGCTCTGCGACGATCGGGAGGAGCGTGGGCGCATCGTCCGCGCGCTCGTGCGCGAGGGCCTGGCGATCTACGAGGCCGAGGGCGGCCTCTCGGCGCCCCCGGATCGGTCGCCTGCGCTGGCCGTGGTCGCCCTCCCGGACCTCGTCGGCGCGTGCGAGACGCTGCGCGCGCAGCATCGGACGCCCATCCTGGCCGTCCTCGGAGCCGGCGACTTGTCGGACCTCTGCGCGCTCGGAATCGCCGATTTCCTGACCCGCCCGTTCGATGCCGCGGAGCTCCGCGAGCGCGTGCGGCTCTCGTTGCGTCGCAGCGGCGCGCGCGAAGCACGACTCCGCGCCCAGGAGCGACTCGAGGGCGCGCAGCGCCTGGCACACTCGGGCAGCTTCACGGTCGCGCTGCCAACCGGCGCGGTGGAAGCCTCGCTGCCGATGTTCGAGCTGCTCGGCCTGCTGCCGCGCCAGGGGCAGGGCTGGCAGAGCTATGCACAGCTCCTCGACCCCCGCGAGCGCGATTCCCTCGAGCGCACGCTGCGCCATTGCCTGGAGCAGGACCGTCCTGCCGCCTTCGACCTGCGCGTGTTCCGGGCCGACGGCACCCCGCGCGTGCTGCGCTGCCGGCTGGCCACGCGGCGGGACGTCGACGGGGAGCCGCTCGCCTTCGAGGGCAGCGTGCAGGACGTGACGGAAGGGCGCCGCACCGAGGAGCACGCCCGCAGCCTGGTCTACAACGACGACCTGACCCAGCTCGGGAATCGCCGCCTGCTCGAAGATCGCCTGCGCTTCGTCTTGCGCGACACCCGCCGCTTCGGCACGCGGGCGGGCGTTCTCGCCCTCGAGCTCGACCGCTTCGCACGCGTCAACGAGACGCTCGGCTCCGCCGCCGGCGACAGCCTGCTGCGCGAGGCGGCGCTGCGCCTGCTGGAGTCGATCACGGTCGAGGACGGGATCGACTGCGAGCGCGACGAGATCGCGGTGGTGCGGAGGAGTGGCGGTGAGTTCGCGCTGCTGGTGCCGCGCGTCTCCGACCCGCAATCCCTGGCCCGCCTGGCGCGCCGCGCGCTGGACGCCCTGGCGACGCCCTTCCGGGTGGACAGCCACGAGGTCAGCCTCGGGGCCAGCGTCGGAATCGCCGTCTCGCCCGAGGACGGCGCCGACGTCGACACGCTGCTCCGCAATGCCGATGCGGCCCTGCACCACAGCCGCCAGCACGGGCGGGGCGACCATCAGTTCTACCGGGCCTCCATGAACGCCTCGGCCCTCTCGCGCCTGATCCTCGAGTCGAAGCTGCGCCGCGCCCTCGAGCAGGACGAGTTCGTGCTGCACTACCAGCCCCAGGTGTGTCTCGCGAGTCAGGCGGTGGTCGGCTTCGAGAGCGTCGTGCGCTGGCGGGAGCCGGAGCTGGGCCTGGTCGGACCGGACGAGTTCATCCCGATCGCGGAGGAGACCGGGCTGATCGTCCAGCTCGGCGAGTGGATCCTCCGCGCGGCGTGCCGGCAGCTCTCGGACTGGCGGGCGCGGGGCATCGGCCCGGTGCCGATCTCCGTGAATCTCTCGCCGCACCACTTCCGCGGTCCCGAGCTCGTGACGCGCATCGACGAGATCCTGGCCGAGACCGGGGTCCCGGCGAGCCTGCTCGGAATCGAGATCACCGAGAACGTGCTGCTCCACGATGCGGAGACCGCGATCGAGGTCCTGTCGCGGCTTCGGGCGGCGGGCGTACACATCGCGCTCGACGACTTCGGTACCGGCTACTCCTCGCTCTCCTACCTTCGGCGCCTCCCCGTCGACACGCTCAAGATCGACCGCTCGTTCCTGAGCGAGATCGCGAGCGAGGAGCCGGCCGCCGCGCTCACCGCTTCGATCGTGGCGATGGGCAACGCGCTCGGCCTTCGTGTCATCGCCGAGGGCGTGGAGGAGGAGCAGCAGCTTCGCCTGCTCCGCGCGTGGGGCTGCCACGTGGCGCAGGGCTTCCTGTTCGGGCGCGCCGTTCCCGCCCGCGAGGCGGAAGCGGTGTGGGCCGAGGCGCCGCGCCGGGCCGAGCCCCTGTGATAGCCTCGCCTCTTCGCTAGGAGACCGGAATGCCGACGGCAGCCGGGAAGCTCGACGGGAGAGTGGCGGTGATCACCGGCGGGGCCAGCGGCATGGGCCGCGCCACCGTGCTGCGTTTTCTCGACGAGGGCGCCTCCGTCGTCGTCGCCGACCTGAACGAAGCCACCGCCAAGGAGACCCTCGAGCTGGCCGGGAAGCGGAAGGCGGCTGCGCGGGTCCGCTTCATCCGCACCGACGTCTCCCGCGAGAGCGACGTCGAGGCCATGGTCGAGCTCGCCATGACCGAGTTCGGGCGTCTCGACGTGGTGTTCAACAACGCGGGCATCGGGGGCGCACTCGGCAGTCTTCTCGACACCGACGTCGAGGACTGGGACTTCACCTTCTCCGCGCTGGTCCGAAGCGTCTTTCTCGGCATCAAGCATGGCGCCCGCGCCATGAAGGCGACGGGGCTCGGTGGCGCCATCCTGAACACGGCCTCCGTGGCCGGTCTCTCAGGCGGCGCCGGGCCGGCCGCCTACTCGGCGGCGAAGGCGGCCGTGATCAACCTGACGCGCGCGGCCGCCCTCGAGCTGGCAGAGGAGCGGATCCGGGTGAACGCGATCTGTCCGGGGGGGATCCTGACTCCGCTCCTCCACCGGGGAAACCCCGAGCAGGTCAAGCGGCGGCTCGTCTCGCTCCAGCCCTGGCCCGAGGCGGGAACCGGCGAGCACATCGCCGGCGCCGCGCTCTTCCTGGCCAGCGACGACGGCGTCTTCGTGACCGGCGAGGCCCTGGTGGTGGACGGCGGCCTCACCGCCATGGGCCCGGCCCTGCCCCGCCGCATGCGCCCCGACTCGGACGACGAGATGGCGCAGTTCCAGTTCGTCGGGGTCGACAAGGGCACCACCGGCGAGCCGCCGGTGATCCGCAAGCTCGAGAAGCGGGACTGAGCCGGCGGGGTTTCACCGCAGACCCGGCGCCGACCGGGTCCCGACTCCGGGGCCGTGTCGAAAGTCATCAAGTCCCGCGGGACCCCGGCCGAATCGATTCCCGGGTGCCCCTTGGAGGTCCCATGGAAGATCGACGACGCGCGCCCCGAGCCGAGAGCCGAATGCTCTGCCGGCTCCGCAGCGGAATCCGCTCCCACTCGGGCATGGTCCTCGACGCCTCGGCCGGAGGGGTCTTCGTCCAGACCACGGCCAGCCTCCCGCCGGGCACGCCGCTCTCGCTCACGATCCACGTGCCCCGTGGAAAGTTCTTCACCCTGAAGGGGCAGGTGGCCCGCGTAGTGGTCGCTGCGGCCGGGCTCAAGCCGGGTGCGGGCAGCGGGCTCGGCGTGGTCCTGAGCGAGCCTCCGAAGGAGTACGTGGACTGGGTGAAGTCGCTCTCCGACA
The DNA here is from genome assembly GCA_041605395.1 of Myxococcota bacterium. Taxonomy (GTDB): domain Bacteria; phylum Myxococcota_A; class UBA9160; order UBA9160; family UBA6930; genus JBFIYM01. The sequence goes on from JBFIYM010000052.1 coordinate 5,277, forward strand.
GGCCCAAGGAGCCGCTGCGGGTCTCGGGCGGGAAACCGACCAAGGGGAAGAACGCCCCGGGCAAGACCCGGGCGTTCCAGGTGAAGCTCCAGGAGATCGCAAGCAAGCGCACGCGCGACGTGCTCGTGCGCTGCGGCTCCGAGGCGGAGGCCTCCGAGCTGGCGCTCGCCGAGTTCGACGACGACTGGAAGGTGCTGCGCGTCGAGGCCGACTAGCCGTTCCGCCAGGGCTGCGCCGGACGACCGGGTCAGGCGAGCCGATGCTCCGACTCGCCGCGCCGCGCGTCGGCCAGCAGCTCCGGGGCGAGCGCGCCGCGCTCGAGCGCGTGGCGCTTCGCGAGCTCCCCGAGCAGTGCCTCGACGAGGTCCGCCCGCGAGACCGCCCCCACCTCGTCCTCGAGCGATCCCACGCTGGCGGGGTCCCAGGCCAGGCCCATCTGCGCGTAGACGGGCACCAGCACGTCGCGAATGCGCGCGCTGCCGCCGAGCACGATCACGCCGCCGACGTGCGCCGCACCGCGCACGATGCGCTGGCCCACGCCGGCGAGCTTGGTCTTGCCGCGGGCGTTCACGCTGTGGTCGCCCGGGCAGTATTCGCCCGGCACGGCGCCGACCCTCGCGTCGACACCGAGGCGGCAGAGCGCCGCGGCGATCGCGCGGGCCATCTCCTCGAAGCGCGCGGCGATCGTCGCGCGCGGCTCGGCGTCGGGCACGCACCAGGCGAAGCCCAGCGTCTCACGCGTGAACACGGCGGCGCGGCCGCCGGCGAGGCGAAGCATCGCGTCGAAGCCCTGGGCCCGCGCCGCCGCCACCGCCGCGCCGAAGCCCGGCTGGACGCGGTCGAGCAGCGAGAAGGCCACGGCATCGCCCGGCTGGTAGAGCCGCAGCGCGGCGGGGGAGCGCCCCGCACCGACGGCGGCGAGCAGGGCACGGGACACCGCCGTGTCGTAGGCGGCCTGCTCGGGAAACGACTCCTCGTGCACCACGATCCGCATGCCCGGAGCCTACCCACTCGGGCGGGCTAGAGTCGGGGGCATGGGTCCGCTCGAAGGGGTGCGCGTCGTGGAGCTCGGGGTCTGGGTGGCCGGCCCGGCGGCGGGCGGCATCCTGGCCGACTGGGGCGCCGACGTCGTGAAGATCGAGCCGCCGGGCGTGGGCGACCCCGCGCGGCTCTTCCAGCGCATGCTGGGCGGCGACCTCCCCTTCAACCCGCCCTTCGAGATGGACAACCGCAGCAAGCGCTCGATCGGGCTCGACCTCACCGCCAGCGAGGGCCAGCGCCTCGGTCTCGAGCTGATCGAGCGCGCCGACGTGTTCCTGACCAACGTCCGGCCGGCGGCGCTCGCGCGCCTCGGCCTTGCGCCCGAACACCTGCTCGCACGCCAGCCGCGCCTCGTCTACTGCGAGATCACGGGCTACGGCCGCGAGGGCCCCGACGCCGACAAGGCCGCCTACGACATCGCCGGCTTCTGGGCGCGCTCGGGCATCGCGCACATGCTGACGCAGCCCGGCAGCGCGCCCCCGTTCCAGCGGGGCGGCATGGGCGACCACGGCACCGGGCTCGCGGCGGCCGGCGCGGTCGCTGCCGCCCTGTTCCGCCGCGAACGCTCGGGCCAGGGCCAGCTCGTGACGACCTCGTTGCTGCGCCAGGGGGTCTACACCCTCTCCTTCGACCTCGCGACGGCGCTGCGCTTCGGCGTCGGCCTCGCCGTCGGCAACCGCAAGACGATGGGAAACCCGTGCATCAACGTCTACGCCGACCAGGACGGGCGCTGGTTCTGGATCGTGGGGCTCGAGGGCGAGCGCCACTGGCCGCCCCTCGCGCGCGCGGTCGGCCACCCCGAGTGGCTCGAAGACCCGCGCTTCGCGACGCCCGAGGAGCGCGCCCGGAACGCGGCCGTGCTGATCGCCGAGCTCGATGCCGTCTTCGCCACGAAGCCGATCGCCGAGTGGCGGCCGATCTTCGACGCCACCTCCGACTTCTGGTGGTCGCCCGTCCAGAACCTCGAAGAGGTGATGGCCGACCCGCAGGTCCACGCCGCGGGCGGCTTCGTCGAGGTGCCGGACGGCGACGCGACCACCCTGCTGCCGAACTCGCCCGCCGACTTCCACGGGACGCCGGCGCGCCCGCGCTGGATGGCGCCGACGCTCGGGCAGCACAGCGAGGAGCTGCTGCGCGAGCTCGGCAAGGACGACCGCGAGCGCAATGCGCTCTTCGAGAAAGGAGTCGTGGTCTGATGGCACGCGTGCGCGCGAACGGGATCGAGATCGAGTACGAGAGCTTCGGGCCGGCCTCGGGGCGGCCGCTGCTGCTGATCATGGGGCTCGGTGGGCAAGCGATCATGTGGGACGACGGCTTCTGCGAGGCGCTCGTCGAGCAGGGCCACTTCGTGATCCGCTTCGACAACCGCGACGTCGGGCTCTCGACCCGGTTCGGCGAGGCGGGAATCCCCAACGTGATGGAGCTGATGCAGCGCGCCGCGGCCGGCGAGACGCTCGAGGTGCCCTACACGCTCGACGACATGGCCGACGACGCCGCGGGGCTGCTCGACGCCATCGGCCTCGAGAACGCACACGTGTGCGGCGCCTCGATGGGCGGCATGATCGCCCAGACGCTCGCCATCCGGCACCGCAAGCGCCTGCGGAGCCTGACCTCGATCATGTCGAGCACGGGCAACCCGAGCCTGCCGCCCGCGCAGCCGGAGGCGATGGCGGTGCTGATGATGCCGCCGCCCAGCGATCGCGCCGGCAGCCTCGACGCGGCGGTGCGTACCTGGCGCACCATCGGGAGCCCGGGCTTCCCGTTCGACGAGGAGAAGATCCGCGCCCGCGCCGGGCGGCTCTACGACCGCGCCTTCCACCCCGAGGGCACGGCACGCCAGCTCGCGGCAATCGTGGCGGGCGGCAGCCGGGTCGAGAAGCTGCGCCAGGTCACGACGCCCACGCTCGTGATCCATGGCGCCGCCGACCCGCTGGTGCCGCTGGCGGGTGGCCAGGACACCGCGGACTCGATCCCCGGCGCGGCGCTGCTCGTGATCGAGGGGATGGGCCACGACCTGCCCGAAGGCGCCTGGCCCCGCCTCGTCGGCGCCATCAGCGAGCACACGGCCAAGGCGGAGGTAGTCGGCACATGACCGCAGCATCGAGGTTCGTCGCGAAGTCGGGCGGTGGGCTGCTCCTCCTGGCTCTCGCCTGCGCCGCGTGCGCCGACGCACCGTCCGCGTCCGAGATCTCCCAGCAGGAGCTGCTCGCCGTCGTCGGCACGCCGGGGGCGCCCCTCGTCCTCGACGTACGCAGTGCCGAGGAGTTCGCGGGCGGACACGTGCCGGGGGCGCGCAACGTGGCCTTCGACCAGGTGGCGGGGAGGCTCGACGAGCTCGGCGCCGCAGGCGAGGTCGTCGTCTACTGTGAGAGCGGACGACGGGCTGCGAAGGCCGCCGCCGTGCTCGAGGAGGCGGGCTTCACGGTGCGCCCGCTGACGGGTCACATGAAGGCCTGGCGCGAGGCGGGGCTCCCGACGGAGCGCTGATCAGGCGAGCGCGATCTGTGCGGGGCCGGGGGCCACGCTGCCGATCCACGCGGCCCCGCCGTCGCCGCACTCGTGGAGGGCGGCCACCACCCCCTCGGCCGCTTCGGCGGGGACGCCGAACAGCAGGCCCCCCGAGGTCTGCGGATCGAAGAGCAGCGCCCCGCCGGGCTCCGCCTCGAGCCGCGTCGCGTCGCAGAGCCCGCTTGCGGAGGCGACGTTCTGGGCGTGGAAGGTGCTGCGAAGGCCCTCCCCGAGCAACGCGCTCGCGCCCGGTAGCACCGGGAGGCGCGCGGCCTCGAGCGAGGCGGCGACACCGCTCGCGCGGAGCATCGCACCGAGATGCTGCGCCAGGCCGAAGCCGGAGACGTCGGTGGCCGCGCGGGCGCCGAAGCGACGGGCCAGCGCGGCGGCCGCGTCGTTGGGCCGCAGCAGCGAGGCGTGTAGAGCCTCGACCCATGCGCCGCGCGCTCGCCCCTGCATGTCGGCCGCGAGCAGCACCCCCGTGCCGAGCGGCTTGCTGAGCACCAACCGGTCGCCGGGAACGAGGCCGGCCAGGCCGAGCGGCGCCTCGCCCGCCGCGAGCTCTCCGTGGATCGCGAGCCCCACCTGGAGCTCGGGCCCGGTCGTGGTGTGGCCGCCGACCAGCGAGATGCCGAGCGGGTCGAAGGCGGCGCGCACGCCGGCCATCACCTGGAGCAGCATGGCCTCCGCCCCCGGGCCCTCCGCCTCGGGCAGGGTCACCCAGGCGAGCGCGAAGCGCGCTCGGCCGCCCTTCGCGTAGACGTCGGAGGCGGCGTTCACCGCCGCCACGCGCCCCACCAGCCACGGGTCGTCGCTGAAGGCGCGGAAGCCGTCGACCGTCGAGAGCACGACGTCGCCGCCGGGGGTTCGCACCGCCGCGGCGTCGTCGGGGCGATCGAGCCCGAGCAGCACGGCGTCGTCCCGCGCCGCGGGCGGCAGCGCCGCCAGCGCCCGCGCGAGCGCGCCTGCGTCGAGCTTGGCCGCGCAGCCGCCGCACTGCATGGGCTCGCCCCCCATCTCGGGCAGGCGCTCGGCGCGGAAGCGCTCGACGAAGCGGCGGTCGATCGCGTCCTTGAGACGCCAGACGCTGCGGCCGGAGAAGGCGAGCCCCCATTTCCCACCGAGCGCGCGGCCGTCGCCCAGGTTGAGCAGCGCGAGGAAGTCGCGCTGCGGACGGTAGTGGCGCAGGGGGCGTCCGGCGAGGCGGGCCCTCAGGTTCGCGTCGAGCACCGGGCCCGCGCGCACGGCGTAGACCCCGGCCTTCGGCACCCAGGGGTGCGCGTCGAGCGCGGCGCAATCGCCCGCGGCGAACAGGTCGTCGAAGCCCACGCACTGGAGGGTCTCGCGGACGCGCAGGTAGCCGTCGGCGTCCCGGGGGACCTCGACGCCGTCGAGCCACGGCAGCGGCGCCGCTCCCGTCGCCCAGAGCACGAGGTCGGCGGCCTCGTCGTCGGCGTCCAGCAGGCGCACGCGACCGGTGTCGAGCCCCGCCACCTCCGCGCCGAGCCGCAGCCGGATGCCGCGGCGCCCGGCCTCGCGCTCCGCCGCCCGCACGAAACGCGAGGCAGAGCCCGGCAGCAGCGTCGGCCACGCGGCCACCAGCGTGAAGCGGGCCGGCAGCGCCTCCGCGCGGAGCCGCGCCTCGAGGGTGAAGGCGACCTCGACGCCCGCTGCGCCGCCGCCCACCACGACGACGCGAAGGGGCTCGGCGCCACGCCGCGCGCGCGCGGCGGCGATTGCCGCGTCGAGGCGCTCGACGAAGCCCTGGATCGGGCGCGTCGCGAGCGCGAGGTCGCGAACGCCGGGGAGCGCGAGGCCCCGCACCGTCGAGCCGACGTCGAGGCTGGCCACGTCGTACGGCAGCGCCGGCCGGCCGCGGAGCGCGATCCGCTTCGCCTTCGGGTCCACCCCGGTCGCGGCCGCGAGCACGACCCGGGCGCCCGCGCGGCGCGCCAGCGGGAGCACGTCGATGGTCAGCGCCTCCGCCGTGTAGTCGCCCGCCACGAAGCCGGGCACCATGCCCGAGTAGACCGCCTCCGGGCGATCGAGCACGACGCAGAGGCGCACGTCGGGCAGCGGGCGCATGACGAAGCGGCGGATCACCTGGACGTGGGCGTGGCCCCCGCCCACGAGGACGAGATCGCGCGGCACCTAGCCGGGCGTCTTCGCCACGTCGGCGAGCCCGACCACGCGCGCCGCCGGCCGCTCCGGGGCTTCCTCGGGCAGCTGGAAGCGCCAGAAGATGGTGCCGGTCGGGCGCCCTTCGGTGGCCAGCCAGTTGGGCACGCCCGGGTCGCGGTGCGCGATCACGATCCGATAGCGCCCGCCCTCCCCGAGGTGCATCTGCTTGCGGTTCAGCGAGATGCGCTGGCTCCGGTACTCGAAGGTCGCCATCCAGCGGTTCCACAGCACGACGTTGGCGAAGCTGCAACGCGGCAGGCGCCCCTCCATCACCAGCGCCTCGTCGGGGCCGAGCACGAAGGGCCCCATGCTGTAGGCGTTGTCGACCGCGTGCCAGGCCGAGAGGTCCTCGCGGCCCTGCTGGAGCGCCGGGGTGCCGAGCTCGTTCGGCACCAGCGAGACCCACGCCGGCTGCTGCGCGGGGTCCCGGGGCGGCATGCCGAGGGTGTTGTCGTGGAAGAAGCGCGCCGCCGCCCGGATGCGGCGCGCACTCTCGGCGTCGCTGACCGGCGGCGGCGGCGCGACCGGGTCGAGGGGCTCGATCGCGAGCGGCACGCGGAGACCGGGATCGAGCTGCGCGGAGCGCGCGTTCTCGAAGTAGTGGCGCGTGGTGACGGAGACCGTGCCGGCGTCGAGCGGGATGCCGTTGCGTCCGCCCGCCCCGGGGCCGATCACGAGCTCGTAGCCCCCGTCGGGCGCGACGTCGAACTCCCGGTGGTTGCGCGCCGCCGTGATGCCGGCCGGGCCGTTCGTGTCGGCGCCCTGGAAGGTGAAGGAGGTGTAGACCGCGCCCGCCAGGTTGCCGCGGATCCGGAAGCGGCGATCGCCCCGCAGCACGCTGAAGAAGTAGTGCGCGTCCGGGTTGTCCCCCAGGAACTTGCGGGTGGGCGAGACGATCGGCGCGAAGGCCGGCCGCTCCGGGTCGCCTTCGAAGTGGAGATCCACGGCCGCCGCGAGGATGTGGAGCAGCACGCGGTGGCCGTCGATCACGTCCTGCGGCGAGCGCAGGTTCCACTCGTCCGAGAGCATGCGGCGCTCGGCCTCGCCCAGCGTGGCGAGCAGCTCCGCGAAGGCGCGGCGGCTCTCGACGCCCATCGCCTGCGGGGCGGGAGCGCCCGCGGCCTGGGCCCAGGCGCCCCGCCAGGGCAGCGCCGCGAGCCCGCCTGCCAACCCGATGCCCTTCACGAGTTCCCGTCGCTTCATTCGTGGCACGATATCAGAGGGCGGCGGCCCGGCGCGCGGCGTCGCTCTATGCTGGCGCGCGTGGGACGCACGCTCGAGCTCGAGGGTCGGGTCGCCGTGGTCACGGGCGCCTCGAGCGGCATCGGCGCGGCGCTGGCGCGCGCCCTCGCGCGCGGCGGGGCCGCGGTCGCGCTCGTGGCGCGGCGCAAGGAGCGCCTGCGCGCGGTCGCCGACGAGATCGAGGCGGCCGGGGGCCGCGCCAGCGTGCATCCCGGGGACGTGGCGGACCAGGCGGTGGTCGAGCGCTCCGCCGAGGAGATCCTCCACCAGCACGGCCGGGTCGACGGGCTCGTGAACGCCGCCGGCTTCGTGCATCACGGCCTGGTGAAGGACCACCCGCCCGCCGCGGCGGCGCGCCTCGTCGAGGTGAACGTGCTCGGCACCCTCGGCTGGACGCAGGCGCTGCTGCCCGCACTGCGCGTCTCGAAGGCGGGATGGATCGTGAACGTGTCCTCCTTCGCCGGCCTGATTCCGCAGCCAGACGAGGCGGTCTACTCCGCCAGCAAGGCGGCGATCACGTCCTTCTCGACGGCGCTCGGCCACGAGCTGGCGCCGCTCGGGATCCACGTGCTGGCGGTCCACCCGGTGCTGGTGGAGACGGAGATGTTCACGCCCGAGGTGCTGGCCCGCATGCCCGCCGGGAGCGAGGGGCGCTTCATCTCCGCCGCGGCGTTCGCCGAGGAGACGCTCGCTTCGCTCGCGCGCCGCGAGCGCTCGGCCGTGATCCCGCGCCGCTACCGCTGGGTCGTGCGCCTGCGCGCGCTCGCACCCGAGCGCTTCGACCGGATCGTGGCGAAGACCCGCCTCGCGGCGCTCCCGGACGTGACGCGCTAGCGGCCTCGTACTCGTCGATGCGCCGCTTCTTCGCCCGCATCCGGAACGCCGCCTCGAGCAGCGTCGCGAGCTCGGCCCGGGGCACGCGTTCGAGGCGCACCAGCAGCATCGGGTAGCCGCGGTAGTGGTCCGTCGTGAAGTAGGTCGCCGGCTGCGTTTCCAGCAGGGCGTCGCGAAGCCCCTCCTCGACCCAGACGACCAGGCCCTGCTCCTTCTCGTTGAAGCGTGAGAAGAAATTCCCGTCGAGCAGGAAGGCGGGCGAGCCGTAGGAGGTCCCCTCGCTCGTGCCGGGGAACGCGAGCACGAGCTTCCGGACGCTCGGCCAGCGGACGCCGCGGGTCGCGGGCTGCCTGCGCGTGGCCACCGGCCGGCCCCCGACCTCAGCCCCCCACCTGGTACATCTCGACGCGGCGCCGGGCGCGGAGCGGCGTGTGGGCACGCTCCTCGGAGTAGCGGTCGGCGCGACGGCGCCAGCTCCCCGCGATCTCCTCGAGCAGCTCGGCGTCGCTGGCGCCGGCACGGAGCGGCCGCTTGAGGTCGCGACCGGCGGCGGCGAACAGGCACGTCACGAGCTGCCCCTCGGCGGTGAGCCGGGCCCGGGTGCAGTCGCCGCAGAACGGCTGGGTGACCGAGGCGATCACGCCGATCTCGCCGGCGCCGTCGCGGTAGCGCCAGCGCTGGGCCACCTCGCCGCGGTAGTTCGGCTCGGCCGGCTCGAGCGGGAACGCGCGGTCGATCGCAGCCACGATCTCGCGCGCCGAGAACACCTCCTCGCGCTCCCAGGCGTTCTTCGTGCCGACGTCCATGTACTCGATGAAGCGCACGATGTGGCCGCTGCCGCGGAAGTGCTCGGCGAGCCCGACCACGGTGTGGTCGTTGACGCCCCGCCGCACCACGCAGTTGATCTTGATGGGCCCGAGGTCGGCGGCCTCGGCGGCCGCGATGCCAGCGAGCACCCGCCCCGGCGACGAGTGGCCTCCGCTCATGGCCTGGAAGACCGCGTCGTCGTGGCTGTCGAGCGAGACCGTGACGCGACGCAGCCCCGCGCGTGCCAGCGCCTCCGCGTGCCGAGGGAGCAGGTGCCCGTTGGTGGTGAGCGCCAGATCGTCGACGCCGGGGATCGCCGCGAGCATGGCGACGAGCTCGGGCAGATCCGCCCGCAGCAGCGGCTCGCCGCCGGTGAGCCGGAGCTTCTTCGCACCGAGCGACACGAACAGTCCCGCGAGCCGGGTGATCTCCTCGAAGGTCAGGATCTCCGGTCGCGGCAGGAAGCGATAGCGCTCGCCGAACACGGAGGCCGGCATGCAGTAGGGGCAACGGAAGTTGCAGCGGTCGGTGACGGAGATCCGGACGTCGCGCAGGGGTCGAGCGAAGGCATCCGCGACGGCGGTCTCCGCCGCTCCGACGGCCTGCTGGTCCGACATCAGTCGGTGTAGCCCCACTTCTCCTTGTTGGCCTTCACCTGCTCGGGCGTCGGCTTCTCCTTCTCGGCGACCTCCGGCACCTGGAAGTCGTCCTTGGAGTCCTTGATCTGCGCGTTCAGGGCGATGTCCGTCTGGAACACGTCGGGCACGCGCTCGTCCTCGAAGATCGCCTCCCACGGGCACTCGGGCTCACACACGCCGCAGTCGATGCACTCCTCCGGGTCGATGTAGAGCTGGTTCGGCCACGTCTCCTTGTCGTCGCCGGTGTACTCGTAGATGCAGTCGACCGGACACACCTCCACGCAGGCTTGGTCCACGCAGTCGCGGCAGAGGCTCGTGATCACCCAGGGCATCGTCTCTCCATTCGATTTCTCGTGTGGGCGCGCTCGGGCCCCCCGCCCGTGCGGGTGTGACATATACCGTGATGGGGGGCGGGCGAAACCCGCCCCGGCGAATCTTGACTGATCCGTAGACAATCGTACCCTGCCTCGCCAGGCAGGCCCGCGTCGGGCGCCCCATCGGGCGCCCTGCGTCGGGTGCCGTTGGAGGATCGAAATGCCGCTGCCGGAGGCGACGCGTGCGCGCATCCAGAGCCTGGTCGAGTCCGACCGGGTGGTGCTGTTCATGAAGGGGAGCCGGGGAATGCCCCAGTGCGGCTTCTCGGCCCAGGTCGTGGGAATCCTGGACTCCCACCTGCCGAGCTACACGACGGTGGACGTGCTCCAGGACCCCGAGGTGCGCCAGGGCATCAAGGAGTTCACGAGCTGGCCCACGATTCCCCAGCTCTACGTGGGCGGGGAGTTCGTGGGGGGCTGCGACATCGTGACCGAGATGGAGCAGGCCGGTGAGCTGAAGCCGCTTCTCGAAGGCGGGGCGCGCTAGGCCGAAGCTCCCGCGATGGCCCTCTCCGCAGCAGCTCCCGTGATCCTGGACGTCGGCGACGCCGACTTCGGGCGTGAGGTCGTCGAGCGCTCGAGCGAGCTCCCGGTGATCGTCGACTTCTGGGCCCCCTGGTGCGGGCCCTGCCGGCAGCTGGGACCGGCGCTCGAGGCGGCGGTGACCGAGCAGGCGGGCGCCGTGTGCCTCGCCAAGGTGAACGTGGACGAGTCGCCGCAGGTGGCGCGCCAGATGGGCGTCCAGAGCATCCCGCTGGTGGTGGCCTTCAAGGACGGCGCGCCCGTGGCGGAGTTCGTCGGCGCGCAGCCGGAGGCCGCGGTAAAGCGCTTCGTGGCGTCCCTGCTCCCGAGCGAGGCCGACCGCGCCGCGAAGGACGGCGAGGAGCTGCTCGCCGGCGGGCATGCGGCTGCGGCCCGGGAGCGCTTCGAGAAGGCGCTGGCCGCGGACCCGCGCCACGCGCGCGCGCTGCTCGGGCTGGCGCGGGTCGCCGGTGAGGCGGGTCGGGGCACCGAGGCACTCGAGCTGCTGGAGAGGATCTCGGGCGCGCCGGCGGGCGTCGAGCGCGAGGCCGAGCGGCTCGCGGCCGAGCTCCGCACGACGGGCGCCTCGAGCGACGACCTCGAGGCGGCGCGTGCGAAGGCGGCGGCCGCGCCCGAGGATCTCGCGGCGCAGCTCGCCCTGGGCCGCGCGCTGGCGGCAGCGAGGCGCTACGACGAGGCACTCCCCGTGCTGCTGGCCGTGGTGGAGCGCGACAAGCACTTCGACGACGAGGCGGCCCGCAAGGCCATGCTGGACGTCTTCGGCCTGCTCGGCGACCACCCCCTCGTCGACGAGTACCGCACCGCCCTCGCCCGCAACCTCTTCCGCGAGCCCCCCCCACCCACCGTAAGAAAGGGGTCGGTCCTTTTTCGTAAGTTTTTCGGCGGGCGCCGAGTTTCTAACTAAAAAGTACCGACCCCTTTCTTACATTCCGGGGATGGCGCGGGGGTTCGTGGTGCAGCCGACCTACCGGGTACGCGGGGGCGTGCCGGTGGTGCAGCTGTACGGGCGGCTCGAGTCGGGAGAGCCGTTCCTGGTCGAGGACGACCGCTTCCGGCCGTACTTCTTCGCCCCCGTCGGGAGCCAGGCCGCGCTCGCCGACGAGCCCGGCGTCGAGATCACGGACAGCGAGCTCCGCGACCTCGACGGCCGTCCCCTGCTGCGCGTCGAGGCCCCGGTGCCCGGCGCCGTGCCGCGGCTGCGCGAGCGGCTCGCCGCCGCCGGCCACGCCGCCCTCGAGGCCGACGTCCGCTTCGCCTACCGCTACCTGATCGACCACGGCATCCGCGCCACCCTCGGCATCCACTCGCGCGGGAAGCCCGACGGCGACGGCCTCGTGCGTTTCGTGAACCCCGAGCTCCGCGGCGAGCCCGCGGACGTGGCCCTCCACACCCTCTCGCTCGACCTCGAGACCACCCCCGACGCGAGCCGGATCCTGTCCGCCGCGCTCGTCGCCCCGGGCGTCGAGGAGGTGCACCTGGTGGCCCGCCGCCCGGTCCGCGGCGCGATCGTGCACCCGGAAGAGCCCGCGCTCCTCTCCGCCCTCGTCGCGCGCATCCGCGCGCTCGACCCGGACCTGCTGCTCGGCTGGAACGTGGTGGACTTCGACCTGCGCGTGCTGCTCGCGCGCTGCGAGGCGTGCGCCATCCCCTGCCACCTCGGCCGGGCCCCCGAGGCACCGCGCCTGCTCTCCGACCCCGGCCCGATGCGCCAGTCGCGGGCCGACCTGCCGGGCCGCATGGTGCTCGACGGCATCCCGCTCGTCCGCGACGCGCTCCGCCTGCCCGACTACCGCCTCGACACGGTCGCACGCGCCGTCCTCGCACGCGGCAAGAAGATCGACCCCGACGCCCCCGACGCCGCCGCGGAGATCCTGCGCATGTGGCGCGAGGACCCGGAGGCGCTCGTCGCCTACAACCTCGAGGATGCGCGCCTCGTCCCCGAGATCCTGGCCAAGGAAGGCCTGCTCGGCCTCGCGCTCGAGCGGAGCCGCCTCTCGGGCATGCAGCTCGATCGGGTCGGCGCCAGCATCGCGTCGTTCGACCTGCTCTACCTGCCCGAGCTCCGGCGCCGCGGCTTCGCAGCACCGTCGGCCGACGCCGACCGCAAGCACGAGGCGCTGCGCGGCGGCGCCCTGCTCGAGCCGAAGCCCGGCCTCCACGCGCGCGTCGCCGTCTTCGACTTCAAGAGCCTGTACCCGAGTCTGATGCGCACCTTCTCGCTCGACCCGCTCGCCCACGCCCGAGCCGGCGACGACGCGATCGCGGCGCCGAACGGCGCCCGCTTCTCGCCGCGCGACGCCATCCTGCCCGCCGTGCTGGAGCGCTTCCGCGAGCGTCGCGAGGACGCCAAGGCCCGTGGCGACCGCCACGCCGACCAGGCCATCAAGATCATGATGAATGCGCTCTACGGCGTGCTCGGCGCCGCGTCGTGTCGCTTCTTCGACCCCGAGGTCGCGAACGCCATCACCGGCTTCGGCCAGCAGATCCTCCACTGGACCCGCGACGCCTTCGAAGCCGCAGGCGTGGTCGTGCTCTACGGCGACACCGACTCCGTGTTCGTCCAGCTGCCGGAGGCGGCCGACCGGGCGGCGCTCGAGGCGGCGGCCGAGCGGCTCCGCGCGCGGATCGAGGCCGACATCGCCACGCGCATACAGGCGACGTACGGGGTGCCCTCGCGGCTCGAGCTCGAGCGGGAGCGGATCTTCGACCTCCTGCTGCTGCCGCGCGTGCGAGGCGGGCGAGCCGGGAGCAAGAAGCGCTATGCGGGCTGGGCCGATGGCAAGCTGGTCGTGGTGGGCCTCGAGTCCGTGCGCCGCGACTGGCCGGAGCTCGCGCACCGTCTCCAGCAGGGCATGCTCGAGCGATTGTTCACGGAGCGCGATCCGGCGCCGTTCGTGCGCGAGCTGGTCGGCGCGCTCCGCGCCGGGCGCTGCGACGCCGAGCTCGTCTACGTGAAGCGGCTCCGCAAGGGCGGCCTCGACCGCTACGCCGCCAACGCACCGCACGTCCAGGCGGCGCGAAAGGCGGGCCGCACGCCCGGCGGCGTGATCCGCTACGTGGTGACCCGCACCGGCCCGGAGCCGGTGCTGCCGGGCCGTCCGCTGCCGGGCGCGATCGACCACGGGCACTACGTCGAGAAGGTGCTGCGGCCCGTCGCCGACGCGATCCTCGAGGCGGTGGGCAGCTCGTTCGACGAGGCGATGGGCGCGCCGAAGCAGATGCAGCTGCTCTGAGCGGGCGCCGGCCCCGGGCGTCGGCCTCGTCTAGGCTCGCCGCATGCCGCACTGGCAGTGGGACGCGCCGGCCGCCCTCGGGCCGTGGATCGCGGGGCTGGCGGCCTCGACCGACGAGGGGGAGCCCGCCCCGGTTCGCGTGCTCCCCGACGGGGGCGTCGACCTGCTGCTCTCTGCGCCCGCGGAGGGCGGTGCCTGGCAGATCGAGGTGTTCGGCCCCAAGCGTCGCGCGCTCGTCGTGCAGGATCGCCGCCCCACCCAGAAGCTCGCGGTGCGCCTGCGCGCCGGCGCCGCAGCGCGCTGGCTGGGGATCCCGGCCCACACGCTCGCCGACCGCGTACTGCCTCTCGCGGCGCTGCGTGGCGACACGGCGCGCGCGCTTGCCGACCGCCTCGCGCGCGCGCTTGCCGACCGCCTCGCGCGCTCGACGAGCCGCGCCGAGCAGCTCGCCCGGCTCCTCGGCGCCCTCGCCCGGCGCGCGGCCGAAGTCGAGCCGCCTCCGCCCCTGGTCGAGGCCGCGCTCTCGCGCACCCGCGCGAGCGGCGGGCGTCTCGCGACCCGCGCCCTCGCGCGCGAGCTCGGGGCGAGCGAACGGCAGCTCGAACGGGCCTTCCGCGAGCACGTGGGGCTCGGCCCGAAGCGCTTCGCCCGCATCGTGCGCCTCGCGGCCGCGCGGCGCGCGCTCGCACGCGGGGCCTCGCAGCTCGAGGCCGCGCTCGCGGCGGGCTACCACGACCAGGCGCACCTGCATCGGGACGCGCGTGCGCTCGCCGGGGTGGTCCCCTCGGCGCTGTGAGCCGCGACGCGGTCGGGTTCGTACAAGCGCCGCCGCGGCCCCCTCTCTAGGCTCCGGCCCGGAGGAACCCGTCATGATTCGTCACCTGGCCGGTGTGGCCGAGATCGTCGAGGACTTGGAGGCGGCCTGCCGCTTCTATCGCGAGACCCTGGGCCTGACCGTCGAGCCCATGGACGGCGGCGGCTACGCCCTCGTGAAGCTCGGCGGGGTGCTCCACTACGGCATCTGGGAGCGGGCCCACGCCGCGCGGGCCATGGGCGTCCCGCCCGCACGGGTTCCGCTCGGCTTCACGCTCGGCTTCGAGGTGGACGGCGTGGACGCGTCCGCCGAGGCGCTCGGCGGACGCGGCGTGGCGTTGATCCAGGCCCCGCACGACGAGCCGTGGGGGCAGCGCACGGCCCGCTTCCTGTCGCCGAGCGGGATGCTCTGCGAGGTCGCCGAGACGCCCGGGGCGCGGACGCTCCCGAGCGCGCCCACTTCTTGACTTCTTGACGAACGTCCCCGCTGGCGTCAGGTCTGGGGCACGAGCTCCAGGACGGAGGCCTCGCCGGGGACGCCGATCCGCAGCGGGAAGCCGTAGAAGCCGGTGCCGCGGTGGACGTAGAGACGACTCGCGCCGTGGCCGAACAGGCCGTGGTCGGGCCACTGCGAGCGGGACAGCACCGTCCAGTCGAGGCCCAGCGAGACGAGCCCCACCTGGCCGCCGTGGGTGTGGCCGGACAGCGTGAGGTCGACCTCGCCCTTCGGCACATCGTGGAAGTTCCGGGGATCGTGGAGCAGCAGCAGGCGCAGGTGGCCCGGGCGGCGCGGGAAGCGTGCCAGCAGCGCCTGGAGCCGCTCGCCGCGCTTCTGGCGGTACCAGTCGGCGCCCACGATCTGCACGGGCCCGACCGGGGTCTCGGCCACCGCCTCGTCGTCCACCAGCAGCCGGACGCCGTTCTCGGCGAGGGCGCCCGCCACCTCCTCGGGCGCCTCGTGGTCGTGGTTGCCGAAGATCGCGAAGGCCCGGCCCCGGGCGCGGCGTAGCGGCGCCAACGCCTCCGCCAGGGCGCCGGGCGTCCCATTGCCCTCCATCGTGAGGAAATCGCCCGTGAGCAGCACGAGGTCGGGCTCGTGGTCGAGCAGCTCGTCGACGCGGCTCTTCAGGCGGTGGATCGGCGCCCACGGCCCGAGGTGGGGGTCGGTGATCTGGACGATGCGCAACGCGGGGCTCCGCTCGGCCTCGTCCCCCGGCGCCTTCCCCCAGCCCCGCCGCTCGACGGGGAGCCGCGTCAGCGTCTCGGGCTCGGGGCCGCCCAGGGTCACGCGCACGATCTCCCGTCGCGGCCGGAGCGAGGTGGCGATCGAGAAGCCGATCACCGCGAGCGGGAACAGGTCGAGCCAGTGGAGGGCGGACAGCACGCCCGCCGCGTCCGCGGCCCAGAGGCCGACCCGGACCGGCGCGAGCACGAGCAGGAACGGGAGCGAGAAGGCGCCGAGCGCCACGAAGGCCTGGGCGGGCACGCTCACCGCCCAGCGGAACGCCCGGGTCCGAAGCCGGGCGCGCACCAGGGAGGCGAAGTGCACCCCCGTCACGGCGAGCGCGTAGGCAAAGGCCCAGCCGACCAGGGCGCCGAGCACCGGCCCGAGGAGGCCCTGGAGGCGCATCGCGAGGGTCACGCCGGCCGGGAACGAGAAGGCCAGGACCACTGCGGCGAAGATCCCGTAGGTGCGGCCCCGCGCGTAGCCGGCCCACAGCGGGATGCCGAGCCCGACCGCGAGGGCCAGGGCCGGCAGGAGCCACGAGGGGGGGGAGACGAGGGGGTCCATCTGCGCGTGGGAGCATAGAGAACCGAAATGGTGTCGTAGATCACGGAAACCAGGGGGCGGGTGGGCGTAGTCTCGACATGCGTCCGAAGCGAGGCCCCCCAATGGCCAGTGCCGCGTTCATCTCCCAGCCCCGCGAGATGCGGGTGCGCTTCAGCAGCCGCGAGGCGCTCGCAGCCGGTGTCGATCGCGCCCAGCGCGAGCCCTGGGTCGCCCGTTGGCACGTGGATGGCGACACGCGCGAGCTCGTGCTCGAGCTGGCGGGGGGCTTCGGCGTCCGGCCCCCGCTGCGCGTGGTGCCGCTCGCGCGGAGCGATCGGCCGAACTAGCCAGCCCGCGCCCCGCGCGCGAAGCTCCCGCCGTGACCCCCGACCCCGCCGCGGTGCACGACCATCTGTGCGAGCTCCAGGCGCGCATCTGCGGCGCGCTCGAGGCCGAGGACGGCGCCGCGCGCTTCCGGGGCGAGAGCTTCTCCGACCCGGGCGGCACCCTGGCCCAGCCCCGGGTGCTCGAGGGCGGGCCACGGATCGAGAAGGCGGCCGTCAACTTCACCCACGCGCGGGGGACGCGGCTCCCGGCGCCGGCCACGACGAAGCGCCCCGAGCTCGCGGGCGCGGGCTTCGAGGCCGTGTCGCTCTCGCTGATCGTGCATCCCCGCAACCCCTTCGTCCCCACCACGCACATGAACCTGCGCCTGTTCACGGCCACACCGCCCGGCGCCGAGCCCGTCTGGTGGTTCGGGGGCGGCTTCGACCTGACGCCGTACTACGGCTTCGACGAAGACTGCGTGCACTGGCACGAGGCGGCGCGCGCGGCCTGCGCGCCGCTCGGGCGGGGCGCCTACGCGCGCTTCAAGAAGGAGTGCGACAGCTACTTCTTCCTGAAGCACCGCGGCGAGCCGCGCGGCATCGGGGGCACCTTCTTCGACGACCTGAACGAGCCGGACTTCGACAGCGTCTTCGCCTTCGTGCGCGCCCACGGCGAGCAGTTCCTCGCCGGCTATCTCCCGATCGTTCGGCGCCGCAAGGACACCCCCTACGGCGAACGCGAGCGCGACTTCCAGCTGTGGCGGCGCGGGCGCTACGTCGAGTTCAACCTGATCTACGACCGCGGCACGCAGTACGGCATCGCGTCGGGGCGCCGCATCGAGAGCGTGCTCGCCTCGATGCCACCGGAGGTGCGCTGGCGCTACGACTGGCGGCCCGAGCCGGGCTCGCCCGAGGCCCGCCTGCTCGAGCACACGCTGGTGCCGCGCGACTGGGTGGACCCGGACGGTCCCTGAGCCGGCCCGTCACGCCTCCTTGAGCTCGATCAGGATCTCGCGGAAGCGGACCGGCGAGCGGTTCACCGCCGTCTCGCGTCCGCCGGCCGGCACGTAGAGGAACTTCCCCGGCTCGACGGGGATGTGGATCGTGCGCCCGTCCTCGAGATCGGCGTCGATCGACTCGCCCTCGACGATGCACAGGACGTAGGGGAGGCGGTGCTCGTGGAAGGCGGAGCACTCGCCGGGCGCGAGGTCCATCTCCCAGATCCGCACGCGCTCGTTCTCGAACAGGAACCGGTTCGCGACGTCGCCGAGCTTGCGGTCGGTCATGTCACCCCCGGAGCCGCGCCCGGATCACCCGGCGCGCGACGAAGAGCAGCAGCCCGGAGAGTACGAGCACGTAGGCCAGGTCCCAGAGCAGGACCGGAGCGGCCTCGGCCCGGAAGGCGTGACGCATCAGGCGCACGGGATGGAGCAGCGGCAGCGCCTCGGCGACCGGGAACCAGACGGGATCGAGACGCTCCTTCAGCGGAAAGAAGACGTCCGAGAACAGGAAGAGCGGCGTCAGGAACAGCGTGAAGTAGAAGCTGAACAGCTCGATGGTCGGGATGCGCAGCGCGAAGGCGATCCCGATCGCCGCGAACAGGAAGCCCGCCAGGGGGACGAGTGGGAGCGCGATCAGCGCGTGTAGCGGCGGCACCAGTCCCCAGGCGGCGATCACGATCAGGAAGGCGCCGCCGTAGAGGGTCGAGCGCGTAATGGCCCAGAGGATCTCGCCCGCCAGCACGTCCTCGGGCTGGATCGGAGTGGTGAGCATGGACTCGTAGGTCTTCTCGAAGTTGAGGCGCACGAAGGCGTTGTACGTCACCTCGAAGGAGGCGCCGTTCATCGCGGCCACCGCGACCAGCCCGGGCGCCAGGAACTCGAGATAGGAGGTACCCCCCATCTGGCTGATGTAGGCGCCCACGCCGATGCCCATCGAGACCAGGTACAGCAGCGGCTCGAAGAAGTTGGGCAGGATGTTGAGCTTCCAGGAGCGGCGGTACATCGCGAAGTTCCGCTTCCAGACGGCGAGCGCGTAGTAGAGCGAGACGCGCCCCGGGCGGCCGAGGGCCGCGGCGGGCAGCGTCACGCGTCCGACGGCCGGCGCGCTCGTCGCCGGGCTGCCCGCCTCGGGCGCGCTCGCCGCAGGGCTCCCCGCCTCGGGCGCGCTCACGCGCCGGCCTCGAGCTTCGTTCCGGTGAGCGCCAGGAAGACGTCCTCCAGGTTGGTCGGCCGGATCGCCACCAGGTGGGCGTCGGGCTCGCCGCCCCGCACGGACTCGAGCAGCGCGCTGGCGTCCTTGGCGTAGAGCAACAGATGGGTTCCGGAGCGGAGCGAGCGGACCCCGTTCAGGCGCTCCAGCACCGCCACGTGGCGGCCCGGGGGGAGCTCGATCTCGAGGGTCTCGACGGCGAGGATCTCGCGGATGAGCGCGCGCGGCGCGCCGCGCGCGACGACCCGGCCCTGGTCCATCACCACCAGCGCGTCGCACAGACGCTCGGCCTCCTCCATGTAGTGCGTCGTGAGCAGCACCGTCGTGCCGGAGCGGCGCAGCTCGCGCACGCGGCTCCAGAGGGCGAGGCGCACGGCCGGGTCGAGGCCGGTGGTCGGCTCGTCGAGGATCAGGAGCTCCGGGCCGTTCATCAGCGAGAGCGCGATGGAGAGACGGCGCTGGAAGCCGCCGGAGAGCGCCTTGACGGGGAGCGTCGCGTGCGAGCGCAGGTCGAGGAAGTCGAGCAGCTCCTCGCTGCGACGCTCGATCTCGGCCGCGGGGATCAGGTGATAGCGCCCGAACACGCGCAGGTTCTCGACCGGGGAGAGCACCTCGATCAGCGCATTCTCCTGGAGCGTCACGCCGAGCCGCGCGCGGATCGCGCGGGTGTGCGTGGTGATGTCCTGGTCGAAGACGAAGACGCGCCCGCTGCTCGGGGGCGTCACGCCGTAGATCATCTTGAGCGCGGTGGTCTTGCCCGCGCCGTTCGGCCCGAGCAGCCCGTAGCACTGCCCCTTCTCGACGGCGAGATCGAGTCCGTCCACGGCCAGCTTCGCCCCGAAGCGCTTCCCCACCTGCTCGCAACGGACGACCACCCCGAGAGGCTAGCCGGTTGAAAAGGGGTCGGTCCTCATCCGGGCGACCAGGTGAAGGTGGTGTCGAGCTGGACCTCGGGGTGGAGGCTCTGGTGGACGGGGCAGGTGTGGGCGGCGCGTTCCAGGGGCTTGCGGGCGGCTTCGGGGATGCCCGCGGGCATCTCGAAGCGAAGCACCAGCCGGCCGACCCGGCGCACCGGGTCCGCCACCATGTGCTTCTCGACGCCGACCCGGGCGCCCTTCATCTCCCAGCCCTTGCGCCGCGCCAGGATGCCCATCACGGTGAGCATGCAGGTGCCGAGCGCGGTCGCGAGCAGGTCCGTGGGCGAGAACGCCTCGCCGCGGCCCTCGTTGTCCTTCGGCGCGTCGGTCTCGAGCGTGGCGCCCGAGGGGCCGTGGCGCGCCGTGGTGTGGAGCTCCCCTTCGTACTCGACCTCGATCCGCACGCTCACGTTCGCCCTCCCGGAAACGTCGTGGGCCTGGCGGGTTGCCTGGGCCGCTCGCGCTCGAACGCGAGCGCGGCCCGCAGCACCAGGTCGTCGCGGTGGCGCGGCGCCACGATCTGGAGCCCCACCGGGAGCCCCGCGCGCGAGAAGCCCGCGCGCACGCTGGCCGCGGGGTGCCAGCACAGGTTCCACGGGATCGTGAAGCTCGCGACGCCCGCCGGCGGCTGGGGC
>JBFIYM010000053.1:0-25221 GCA_041605395.1 Myxococcota bacterium
GATGTGGAAGGCGCCCTTCTTGAAGGCCCCGAGCTGCTGGGTGCGCGAGCGCGTGCCCTCGGGCGCGATCGCGATCGAGCGGCCCTCGCGGAGCGCCTGCACGGCGGGCGCGAGCGCCTCGATGGCCTTCCGGGAATCGGCTCGGTCGATGAAGACCACGCCTGCGAAGGCGAAGGCCGGCCCGAACAGCGGATTCTGGCGCACCTCCCGCTTGGCGATCCCGGTGAAGTCGCGGCGCAGGAGCTTCGCGACGAGCAGCGTGTCGACCGCGCTCTGGTGGTTGAAGATGAAGACCGCCGGGCGCTGCGACCAGAGGTGCTCCTCGCCCTCCACCTCGAGCTCGATGCCGGCCAGCGCCGTGGCGATGTCGGACCAGGTCGAGATCGTGACGTTCGCGCCGTCCCGGCGCGAACGGTTCGCGAGGGCGACACCCGCGCCGGCCCAGAGCGAGGGGACGAGGCTGGCGTAGCTGGCGGCGGTGCGCGCGATCGCTTCGACGCTCGGCCGGCCGCGGCTGCGGAAGTGGCGGATCGGCCAGCCGCGATCGTGCGCGATGCCGGTGAGACGGGCCGACGGGTTCAGGGGGCGCGGGCGCCCGACGGCCTCGAGCAGCGGCAGGTCCTCGGCGCTGTCGGTGTAGAAGAAGCTCTCGGCGAGGTCGATGCCCTCCCGGGCGGCGAGCTCCTCGGCGTAGTGGAGCTTGCCCTCCTGCCAGCAGGTCGGCTTCACGACGTTGCCGGTGAACACCCCGTCCTCGACCTCGAGCCGCGTGCACAGCACGTGCGGGATGTCGAGCGCGTCGGCGACCGGCTCCACCTGGTAGGGCGTGGCGGAGGAGACGATCGCGAGGGTGTGTCCGCGCGCCCGGTGCGCCTCCACGAGCGCGCGCGACTCGGGGAAGATCTGGCGCGCCAGGTGCTTCTCGAAGACCTCGTAGCCGGTCTCTCGCAGCACCGACTCGGCCAGCCCCCGGTAGGCGGCCGTCGTGGCCGCCATCATCCCGGAGAAGCCGGTGCGGCCGAGCCCGAAGGAGAGCGCGCCCAGCAGGGAGTCGCGCATCTCGCGGGGCGAGATGCGCCCCGTCGCGAAGCGCTCGCGGAAGAAGGCGAAGGCCGAGAAGCCGGCGAGCAGCGTCTGGTCGAGGTCGAAGAAGGCCCCGACCTGGGGGCCGGTGGGGCTCTCGAGGATCTCCCGGGTCAGGTCGTCGCTGGAACGCAGGCGCGGCTCCACTCACCCCGCGCGCAAGGATAGCGCGCTCGTCGCCACGAACCGCTCAGTGCAGCCCCATGGCCTCCACTCAGTGCAGCTCCATGGCCTCCAGGATGGACGCGCGAATCGAGCCGAAGATTCCCTCCAGCATGCGGCGCGCGCGGGCCTCGGGGACGCTGGTCGGCTCGAAATCGAGCTCCCACGCCACGTCGCAAGCCGCTGGGCCCCGGTCCTGAACCGAGACGGTGTAGTGGAGCTCGCGGAGCGGAAGCCTCGAGAAGCTGAGCACCTCCCAGCGCGCACGGCGCGCCTCCGGATCGTGCGCCTCGAGGCGCTCGCGGACCACGTTGCCGTCGACCAGGGTCATGGTTCGCGTCGCGCCCACGCCCGCGCCGTCGATCTCCGCGCGGGCCACCGCCGGCCAGCTCTCGGCCGAGTCCTGCGGGTCGCCGAGCAGCGACCACACCGCGGCGGCCGGCGCCGGGATCGTGTGGCGAACGCTGGTGTGGGCCATGGCCCGTCTCCGGGGCGCGTCTCGGGTGCATCCTACGCTCGGCGGATGCCACCGGGAAGCCCGAAAATGGCTCGCGTCAGCGCAGACGCCGGCGCGCGCGCGCGGCGGCCAGCAGGCACAGCAGCGGCGCCAGCTCGGGCCCGATGCCGCAGCCGCGGGGCCCGGGGCGGGGCGGCCCCTTCTCGACCGGGTCGCCCGGCCCGGAGCAGCCCGTGTCCGCGGGCTCGCCGCCCGGCCCCCCGGCGTGGTCGACGCTGCCGTCGCTGTCGTTGTCGATGCCGTCCGCGCACTCGGCCACGGCCTCGAGGTCCGGCTCGAGCACGAACAGCCCGCCGAAGACGTCGGTCGCGGCGACGAGCCCGTTCTCGAAGACGTGCACGCCCCAGACCCCGCTGAAGTCGGCGTCGTCGTCCGCCACGATCGTGTCGAACCAGGCGACCTCGGCCATCTCCGCGTTCGCGAGGTTGCCGGTGCGCAGGACGCGTACGCCCGCACGGTAGTTGGCCTGGACGACGTGGTTGCCGACTACGAAGAGGTTGTGATCGATGGCGGAGGTGCTCGCCTGGTGGAAGCCGGCCAGGACGGGGTCGTCGAGGTCGGACACGTCCCAGACGTAGGTGCGGGTGTCGACGCCGCCGTCGTACTCGTCGAGCTCGTCGCCCTGGATGAAGTAGCGCTGGTCCGGGGTGAGGCCGCCCTGATGCACGTAGCCGACGCCGGGGTAGCTCTCGCGCGCGAGCTGGACCGGCGCGGCGCGGTTCGTGACGTCGACGATGGTGAGCGTGTCCTCGTTCGAGGCGAAGCAGATCTCGCTGCCGAGGTGGTCCGCGTCGGGCCCCGCATAGACGACGCACTGGACGTCGTGCGTGTAGCCGTCCCCGGCATGGCAGCCCAGGAAGGCCGGGCTCAGCGGAGCCGACAGATCGAACATCCGGAAGCCGCCCGAGCAGGTGTTGCTCCCGACCACGAGACCGAGCCCGGTCGCGGGGTTCGTCGCCACGTTGTGGGCGCTGCCGAAGCTCGTGTCGCGCGCGTCCTGGGTGAAGCTGACGGGCGGCGTCGTGACGGCGCGTAGGCGGTTCAGGTCGAAGACCTGGAGGCCGTGGCCGAAGGCCTCCTTCACCAGGAAGGCGTGATCGAGATGGACCCGGATGTCCCCCCACAGCGAGTTGCCGGTCGGGCCGTCGAGATCGCCGACCCGGACGGGCTGATCGGGGTCCGCGAGCGACACGAAGGCGACGCCCTCGTAGGTCCCCACCAGGACGTAGGGCACCCCGGTCAGCGGATCGGTCCAGCCCCAGACGTCGTTGAGCCGCGAGGTGGAGAAGTCGGCGAGCGGCAGATAGGCACGCAAGTCCATGTTGCTACACGGGAAACCGCCGGCGTTGCCGTTCACACAGGGGACCGCGGAGAGGGCGGGCGCCGCCGCGGCGCCGCCCGAGGTCCCCTCGTCCTCGTGCGCCGCGCCGGGGAGCGCCAGGCCGAGGAGGGCGAGCAGGGTCAGGACGGGCGCGAGTCGCATCCCGGTGGGTAGCGTAGGGCGCCGGCTCGGTGACCGCTGGCGGCCGCTACCCTCGCCGGCTTTCCACGGAACATCTGGACCCCTCTCGACGGGAGACGACATGGGCAAGCTCGACGGGCGCGTGGCGGTGATCACGGGGGCCGGCCGCGGCATCGGCGCGGCCGTGGCGGAGACCATGGCGGCGGAGGGCGCGGCGGTCGTGGTGAACGACCTCGGCGTCGCCCTCGACGGCTCGGGCACGAGCGCCGGGCCCGCCGAGGAGGTGGCCGAGAAGATCAACCGCGCGGGGGGCAAGGCGGTCGCGAACACGGCGAACGTGACGAGCTTCGAAGAGACCGGCGAGCTGGTCCAGACCGCGGTGAAGAGCTTCGGGCGCCTCGACATCCTCGTGAACGTGGCCGGCATCATCCGCGACGCCATGATCTTCAAGATGGAAGAGGCGCAGTGGGACTCCGTCATCGCCGTCCACCTGAAGGGCACCTTCAACACGACCCGCCACGCCTCGGTCCACTGGCGCGAGAACCGGGGCGGCCAGTTCCGGCTGATCAACTTCGTGTCGGGCTCGGGCCTGTTCGGCGCTCCGGCGCAGCCGAACTACGCGGCCGCGAAGATGGGGATCGTGGGCCTCACCTACTCCTGCGCGAACGCGCTCGCCGGCTACGGCGTGACCGCCAACTGCATCGCGCCCGTCGCCTTCACGCGCATGACCGAGAGCCTCCAGGGCAAGAGCACCGTCATGGACTACAGCCCCGACAACGTCCGGCTCTCGGCCCAGAACGTGGTGCCGCCGGTCGTCTACGTGGCGAGCGACCGGAGCGACTGGCTCACGGGTCGGGTGATCCAGTGCGGCAACGGGCGCATCGGGTTGTTCTCGAACCCGGTGGTGACGCGCGAGGTGGTGACCGACGGGCTCTGGGACCTGGACAGCGCCTTCACCGAGATGGAGAGCGCCTTCCAGGAAGCGATTCTGCGGCCGAATCCCTTCGCGCCGCGCGGCTGACTTGAGCGAGCGGCCGCCCCTCACGCCCGAGCTGCTCGCGCTCGGGCAGCGCGCCGGCGCCGCGCTGCGCGCGCGGCGCGAGACCGTCGGCGTGGCCGAGGGTGCGGCCGGGGGCTTGATCTCGGCCGCGTTGCTCTCCGTCGCGGGCGCCTCCACCTACTATCGCGGCGGGGCGGTCGTCTACACGGGAGCCGCGCTGCGCGCATTCCTGGCCGACGCCGTCCCGGCGCCGCCGGACCTGCGCGGCGCCTCGGAGCCCTGGGCGCTCCACCTCGCGCGCTCGGCGGCCGTGCGCCTCGGCGCCAGCTGGGGCGTCGGGGAGGGCGGCGCGGCCGGGCCCACCGGCAACCGCTACGGCGACCCGCCGGGGCACGCGTGGGTGGCCGTCGCCGGGGCGGCCGAGGCCACGCGCCACGTGCTCACGGGCGACGACGATCGGGTCGCCAACGCGGGCGCGTTCGCCGCCGCCGCGCTGACGCTCTTCTGCGAGCAGCTCGAAGGCTGAGCCGCCGACGCCGTCGCTAGACGATCGCCGCCGCGGCGGCCCAGCGCTTCCTCGCCTGTTCGGGCGTGAGCTTCGCCGCCTCCGCGATCCGGGCCAGGCGCTCCGGGTCCTCGAGATCGCTCGGCTCGATCCGCACCTGGAGCGATCGCGCGCTGCCGTGCGACTCGGTCTCGATGTCCACCAGGCGCACGCGGGTCTTGTGCGTCTTCGGGTCCATCAGCTCGTCGAACGGGATCGGCACGATCTGGGCGTCCTGGCGCGTGATCAGCACGCCGGAGGTCCCCCCGAGGAGCGTCCGCACCGCGCCGGCCCCGAGGTCGCGCGTGTAGTCGAGGTCGAACGCCGTCGGCGCGGCGCAGCGCAGCTCGTAGCCGACGTCCTTCTCGACGATGGTCATCTTGATGCCGAGCTCCGCCAGGGACGCCCGGACGGCGTCGCGCAGCACGGCGCCCAGCGGGACCTCGGCGAGGCGCACGTGCCCGTGCTCGTCGCGCGGCGCGGAGGCGAGCGCTTCGAGGTCCTTGGGCTCGAGGCGCGCACCGACGCCCTCCGCGACCACGGCGACCCCGTGGCCGCGGTGCATCGAGATCCGCTTCACGATCGCGCCTTCCAGGATGCGGATCAGCGTCTCGAGCCGGACCGTGCCGGGCGGGAACTCCTCGGGGATGAGCGCCACCGTGGCGCCGGCCGCCTTCGCGGCGCCGAGCGCGAGGTGCCCGGCCGTCCGTCCCATCATCACCACGAAGAACCAGCGCTGGCTGGTGCGCGCGTCCTCCATGAGATGCGAGACGATGCGCGTGGCCTGCTCGCGCGCCGTCTCGAAGCCGAAGGTGGGAATCCCGCCCGGGAGCGGCAGGTCGTTGTCGATCGTCTTCGGCACGTGCGCCACCCGGATGCGTCCGGCCGCCTGCTCCGCGACGCGGCGCGCCGAGTACGCCGTGTCGTCGCCCCCGATCGTGATGAGATGGTCGATGCCGAGCTTCTCGAGCGAGGCGACGACGCGCTCCAGGTCCTCGGGCTTCTTGGTCGGGTTCGCGCGCGAGGTCTGGAGGATCGAGCCCCCGAGCAGGTGGATGCGCGACACCTGCGCGATGCGCAGCTCGAAGCAGTGGCTGATGTCGCCCTGCATCAGCCACGAGAAGCCGTCCACCAGCCCGATCACGCGGGCGCCGGAGCGCCGCGCCAGGATCGTGGCGGCCGCGATCACGCCGTTGATCCCGGGGGCGGGCCCGCCCCCCACCAGGATGCCGAACGTCGCCATGCTCCCTCCTCGAATCCGGGAGGCTAGCAGCGGCGGGGCTAGCCCTTCTTCTGGGCCTTCTTCATGCCCTCGAGGTCCATGATCACCGGCCATCCGGTGACCGAGATGGCGTTGCCGTGACCGGTCGTGTGGACGTCGAAGGCGGCCTGGAGCGCGTTGTGCTGGCCCATGATGTCGAGGGTGTTGTTCACCATGCGCTTGGCCTGCGCCAGCGCGAAGGGGTGCATCTCGGCAATCTGCGCGGCGAGCGTGTAGGTCTCCTCCTCGAGCTTCTCGGTCGGCACCACGCGGTTCACCATGCCGAGCCGGTGCGCTTCCTGCGCGTCGAAGCGGGTCGCCGTGAAGAGCAGCTCCTTGGCCTTGCGCGCCCCGAACTCCCAGGTGTGGGCGTGGTACTCGACGCCGCCGATGCCCATGCGCAGGACCGGGTCGCTGAAGAAGGCGTTCTCGGCGGCCACGATCAGGTCGCAGGGCCAGCACAGCATGAGCCCGCCGGCGATGCAGGCCCCCTGCACGGCGGCGATCGAGGGCTTCGGGACGTCGCGCCACTTGCGCGAGTAGCCGATGTAGTGGACGCGCTCGAAGTGGAAGATCGCCTCGAGGCCCTTGTTCTTGACGTCGACCGTGGTCGCGTCGCCGGGCTTCGCCGAGATGTCGTGGCCCGAGGAGAAGTGCGGCCCGTTCGCCTTGAGCACGATGACGCGGACGTCCTCGTCCTCGGCCGCCTTCGTCCAGCAGGCGTCGAGCTCGTCGAGCATCTGCTTGTTCTGGGCGTTGCGCGCGTCGGGCCGATTCAGCGTGATCGACGCGATCTTGTCCTTGGACTCATAGAGGACGAATTCCACGGGCTGCTCCTGGATGGGGGAGTCAGTCTACCGCGGCCGGCCGGATCTGACAGATCGTCAGATCTGGTAGAGGGGCTGCCCCGCGCGCTGGATGCGCCGCCTGCCGGAGCTCGGGAGCTCCGCCGGGCCCGCCCAGCAGGCGATGGCCAGGCCCAGCAGCGCGCCGGCGTGCGAGAGCGCGTGGACCGTGGCCGCCGGATCGAAGGTGTCGCCGATCCAGGGTCCGAGGATTCCGCCGAGCGCGGGCGCGGCGCCACTGGCGAAGGGCAGCGCCACCCAGAGCAGGGGTGCGAGACGCCAACCGCGCTTGACGGCGAGGGCCGCGAGCAGGATTTCGACCACCAGGAGACTCATGGTGACTCCTCCACGGTGGGCCGCGGCCCACCAGACGGGGTGGCCAGGGCGCGCGCTCGGGTGACGCGAGGCGCAGGGGATGTGCACGCGGCGAGAGGTCGGACCCCGCCGTCCGCAACCGCTCGGTCGGGGGGAGCGGCGCGGCCGCGAGCGACGGGGTCCTTAGAACTGTCGGCGGTGAAGCACCAGGATTGCCAGGCCCGCGATCGAAACCATCTCCACCGTGAACCCGGCCAGCATCTGGGGGACCATGAAGCCCAGATGGAAGCCGTATTCCTCCAGCGTCAGCTCGATCACCGGCATCACGAAGGGCAGGGCGAATAGCGCCATGGGCAGCGCCACCCAGCCCCGCCGGAAGGCCAAGATCAGGAGTGCGAGTGAAAGCCAGATCATGAAGCGCCCCTGCCCCCCATTGGAACCCAACGTGTGTGACCGGGGCCGGGCGCTGGGTAACTTCGGGACACCGGAATGCGAGCCGCAGCCGGAAGCGAGGCGGAGGCGGGCGCCCGCCGGGGCACTGGATCCCGTAGCCTCTCCCGGATGGGCCCCCTGCTGGTCACGGGCTTCGAGCGCTTCGACGTCCACCGCCTGAACCCGTCCGAGGAGGTGGTGAAGGCGCTCCCGGCGGGTGGGGACCTACGCACCTCGGTGTTGCCGGTCGCCTTCCGGCGCGCTGCGGCGCTGCTCGAGGCGCTGCTCGAGGAGGCCCGCCCGCGCGCCGTGCTGATGCTCGGCCTCCACGCGGGTCCCGAGATCCGCCTCGAGCGCCTGGCGCGCAACCGCGACGACGCCGACGCCTGCGACGAGGACGGTGAGCGGCGCCCGGCCGCCGCCATCTCGGCGGCGGGCCCGGTCACCTACCCGTCCACGCTCCCGCTCGACGCCTTCGCGCGCGCCCTCACCGATGCCGGGCTGCCCTGGACCTGGTCCGACGACGCCGGCGGGTTCCTGTGCAACCACGTCTTCTATCGCGCGCGCGAGTGGGTGGAGCGCCTCGGCCTCGCGATCCCCTGCGGCTTCGTCCACCTGCCGCCGTTCGACGCGCTGCCGTTCGAGCGGCAGGTGAGAGCGGTGACGGCCTGCGTCGATCGGCTCGGCCGTTGACCGCGCGGCTTCTCAGGGCAGGCCGGCCGCGCGCAGCCGGGCCAGGAGCGGCTCGAGGTCGGACAGGCCCGCGAAGAGCCCATGACCGGCGACCGCCTCGGCGCTGAGCGCGGGGTTGACCCGCAGCGCCTCGGCCATCACCTCCCGCGCCTCGGCGTGCCGACCCGCCCCCTCGAGGTAGGCGGCCAGCCGGAGCCGGGGCAGGATCAAGTCGGGGTTGCTCGCGCGGGCGCGCTGCCAGAGCGCCTCCGACTCGTCGAGGCGGCCGCTCTGCGCGTAGATCTGGGCAAGGACCATGCTGGCCCCGCCGGACGACTCGAATCGCGGGCTCAGGCGCACCGCGATCCGGAAGGAGGCGAGCGCCTCGAGGGGATCTCCGGACTGGAGCGCCACGAGCGTGAGGAATCCGTGTGACCCGGGGTCGTTCGGGGCGAGCTCGCGGGCAAGCTCGAGCCGCGGCCGCGCCCGCTCCGGGTGCCCGCGCCAGATGTCCACGATGGCGAGAGTCAGGTGTGCGGTCGAGAGGGAGGGGTCGAGCTCCACGGCGCGCTGCGCCAGCTCCGCTGCGCGATCGAGATTCGCCGGATCCAGGTCGAAGAGCAGGCCGTAGGGCGCGCTGTAGGTGGACCCGAGGTTCGCCACCGCGGTGGCGAAGCTCGGATCGATCTCGATGGCACGCTCGAACCAGCGGCGGGCTGCGGCCATCCCCTCGACGCGGAAGCGTTGGAACTCGTAGTAGCCCCGGGCCCAGGCGTCGTAGGCCGTGAGGCTCTCGGTCGGCTTCTTCCGGACCCGCTCCAGCTCGGCATCGGTGATCGTGGCGCCCACGGCGCCCAGGATCTCCTCCGTGATCTCGGACTGGACCGCGAAGATGTCCTCGAGGTCGCGGTCGTAGCGGTCGCTCCAGACGTGATGACCGCTCTTCGCATCGATCAGCTGCGCCGTCACCCGCACGCGATCGCCCGCGCGGCGCACGCTCCCCTCGAGCACGTAGCGGACGCCCAGCTCGCGGCCGACGTCCTCGATCTTGACGGCCTTTCCCTTGTAGGTGAAGGCGGAGTTGCGCGAGATCACGAACAGCGTCGAAGTGCGCGCGAGCGCGGTCGTGATGTCCTCGCTGATGCCGTCCGCGAAGTACTCCTGCTCGAGATCGCCGCTCATGTTCGTGAAGGGCAGCACGGCGATGGACGGCAGATCCGGGAGGGCCGGGTGCTCGGCGGGCAGCACGCCCGCGAGGTCGAGCCCGGCGCCGATGATGCGCGGCCAGGCGGCCCAGACCGCCAGCCCGAGCAGGACCACCAGCACGGCGCCGACGAGGACGGGGCGAACACGACGAGACGGAAGCGGGGCCGCGGCCGCCTTCGCATCGCCGCCCGAGGCCCAGTACGCGCGGACCGGAGCCGGCAGGTTCTTGAGGTCCTGGTCGCCGAGATCCTCGACCGCCAGGTCGAGCTTTCCCCGCACCTGCTCGAGCAGCGCGGCAGAGAGGCAGAGGCCACCCGGCTGGGCGAGTGGCTGGAGGCGCGCCGCCACGTTCACGCCGTCGCCGAAGAGCCGACCTTCGTCGATCTGCACGTCGCCGAGGTGGGCGCCGATGCGGAAGCGCATGCGGCGCGCCTCGGAGAGCGACGCGTTCCGCGCCTCGAGCACGCGCTGGATCTCGAGCGCGCACTCGACGGCGTCGCGCGCGGTGCCGAAGCTCGCCAGGAAGTTGTCGCCGGTGAAGTCGGCGAGCTGGCCGCGGTGCTCGCCGACCAACGTGCTCACCTGCTCGCGCCAGGCATGGAGCGTCCGCACCGTGGCGTCCTCGTCGTCCGCCATCAGCCGGCTATAGCCGGCCACGTCGCCGGAGAGGATCGCGAGCAGCCGGCGCTCGGGGGTTTCGACCGTCACGAGCCGGTTCTAGGCCCGACCGGCCCGGGCGTCAACGCTCCGTTCGAGGGATGGCGGCTACTCGCGCTCGGGCAGGTAGGAGTCGAAGAGCTGGCCCATGCCGCTCGGATCGTCCGCCGAGGGCACGCGATAGTAGGTGCGGATCACGCAGGAGCCGTCCGGCTCGAAGCGGTAGGTCTCGATGCTCCGATGCACCTGCGTGGCGCCGCCGTCCGTGAAGTGGTTCTCGAGCAGCCAGGCCACCTCGTTGCCGCAGACGAAGAGGGTCCCGTCCTGGATCCGGAAGCGCACCTTCGGCTGGAACAGGTCGAAGGGAGCGGCACAGCAGGCCTCGAAGCCGCGTTTCTCGGGCGTGCCGACCGGATCGAGCATGCGGATCTCGCCCGGCGCCACCCGCTTCCAGTTCGCGATCCAGCCCGCCTTGTCCCCCGCGTTCCAGAGCGCCACATAGTTCGCCGCCCACTCCCGCAGCGCCTCCCGACCCGGTACACCCATGTTCCCTCCGTCAGAAAGGGGTCGTTAGAAAGGGGTCGGTCCTATTTCGTTAGAAACTCGTTGGAAGCATTACTAACGGATCAGGACCGACCCGTTTCTAACGTCAGAAGCTGCGGGGGAGGCCGAGGCCGCGGGTGGCGATGATGTTCTTCTGGATCTCGCTGGTGCCGCCGCCGATGGTGTCCACGACGGTGTAGCGGTAGCTGCGCTCGAAGCGGCCGCCGAGCGGTGCCTCGTCCTGGCCCGCGCGGAGCGCGCCCTCGGGGCCCATCAGGTCGAGCGCCGCGTTCGCGACGCGCTGGCCGCACTCGTTCATGTAGAGCTTGTACTGGGACGCCTCGATGGTGGGCACGCGATCGCGGAGCGCTGCCGAGATCACGCGGCGCTGGAGCATGCGCGCCACCTCGAGCTCGGTCACGGCGCGCGCGATGTGAGAGCGCACCAGCGGATCGTCCTTCACGGCCTCGGCGTCGCGGAGCGCCTCCCGCGCCCAGCCGATCAGCGCCTCCACCTTCTTCTCGAGCGGCCCCACCGGCATCATCGCGAAGCGCTCGAGGTCGAGCGCCTCGGCGATGTAGGTGAAGCCGGCGTTGAGCTCACCCACCACGTAGTCGTCCGGCACGAACACGCCGTCGAAGAACACCTCGTTCGTGCGCTCGTCGCCGATCGTCCAGGTGGGCTGGATCGTGAAGCCCGGGTGGTCCATCGGGATCAGGAAGAGCGTGATGCCGCGGTGCTTCTGCTCCGGGTCCGTGCGCGCGCCGACCCAGTACCAGTCCGCGAAGTGCGCCGACGTGGTCCAGCTCTTCTGGCCGTCGAGCCTCCAGCCGCCCTCCACCTTCGTGGCGCGGAGCTGCATGCTGGCGGCATCCGAGCCCGCCCGCGGTTCGCTGTAGCCGATCGCGAACTCGATCTCGCCCTGGATGATCTTCGGCAGGAACTCGGCCTTGAGCTTCTCGCTCCCACGCCGGATCAACGTCTTGCCGACGATGCCGACGCCCTTGCCCGGCTGCGGCGCACCCCAGCGCGAGAGCGCCTCGGTCAGGATGAAGTCGTAGATGCCCGAGAGCTCGCGCCCGCCGTACGCCTTCGGCCACGACATGCCGAGCCAGCCGCGCTCGGAGAGCTTCTTCATGAAGGCGCGCTTCGCCGGCGTGTCGACCGTCTGCGAGAGCTGCTCCGGACTCTCGTCCATCACGTCGGCGGAGGCGTTCTCGCGCAGGAACGCCTCGACCTCCGCCTCGAAGGCCTTCTCCTCGGATGAGAGCTCGAAATCCACGGCTATCCCTTCTGCTTGCGCAGCTCGGCGCTCGCCCGCTCTTCGTTGCGCATCGCCTCTTCCATCGTGTGCTCGGCGCCGTAGCCGACGGCGGCCTTCGCGGCGGCGACCACCTCGGGACGGTGCGCCGCGATCGAGGCCGCCATCTCGCGCGCCGTGTCGATCAGCTTCTCGCCGGGGACGACCGCGTTCACCAGGCCGATCCCGAGCGCCTCCGCGGCCGGGATCGTGCGCGCCGTCAGCACCAGCTCGAGCGCCTTCGCCCGCCCGACGAGGCGGGGCAGCAGGTGCGTGCTCCCGAGCCCCGGCAGGATGCCGAGCTTCACGAAGGCGAGGCCCAGCTTCGCGTCCTCGCTCGCGATGCGGACGTCGAAGGGCAGGATCATGGTGACGCCGACGCCGATCGCGGCCCCGTTCACGGCGGCGATCAGCGGCTTCGGGTAGGCGACGAGCTCGGCCGGGAGCTTCTTCAGGAAGTCCTCCTCGCCGAGGCGCGGGCCCTTCGAGGCGTTGCCGCCGGCCTGGTGCGCCTTCAGGTGTTCCAGATCGACGCCCGCGCAGAAGCCGCGCCCGGCGCCGGTCACGATCACGGCGCGCACGGCGGCATCCTCGCGCCACCCGCGCAGCACCGCCGTCACCTCCTCACCCATCTCGGTGGTGTAGGCGTTCAGCTTGTCCGGCCGGTTCAGCGTGAGCGTCCCGACGCCGTCGGCGACGTCGGTGAGGATGTTCTCGTGGGCCAAGGGCAGGCACTCCGGCGGGAGGAGGCCTAGCTTAGAGATCTCCGCATCGGCCGACCAATGCGAGCCGTCCCCGCGCGCCGAGAGCCACAGGGAGCCATGACCCAGCCCTTCGCCTTCAACCCGATCGACCCCGACGTTCGCCGCGACCCCTACGCGCTCTACGAGCGCGGCCGCCGCGAGCACCCCGTCTTCGCGCACACCGGGCTCCCGATCCCGTTGGTCTCGGTGTTCCGCTACGCGGACGTCCAGGCCGTGCTGCGCGACGCGGCGGGCTTCTCGAACGACTTCGCGGCCGGGCGTGACCTGCCCCCCGAGATCGCCGAGCTCGGCAAGCAGGCGCCGCCGAGCATGCTCGGCACCGATCCGCCGAAGCACACCCGCTTGCGCAGCCTGGTGAACAAGGCCTTCACCCCGCGCATCGTGCGACAGCTCGAGCCCCGGCTCCGCGAGGTGGCCCACCAGCTCCTCGACGCGGCCCTCGCCCAGCGCGAGGTGGACCTGGTGCAGGCGCTCACCTACCCGCTGCCCGTCACGGCGATCGCCGAGATCATCGGCGTGCCGCCGGAAGACCGCGAACGCTTCAAGGTCTGGTCCGACCAGGCGGTCGCGACGCTCGGCACGGGCCTGTTCGCGCCGCCGAGCGTCGAGCAGGTGAAGCGGCAGATGGCGCTCCGCGAGGAGATGAACCGCTACTTCGTGCCGCTCGCCGAGGCGCGGCGGCGCGAGCCGCGGGACGACCTGCTCACGGGCCTCGTCCAGGCCGAGCACGAGGGCTCGAAGCTCGACCACGAAGAGATGCTCGCCATGCTCGTGCTGCTGCTGGTGGCCGGCAACGAGACGACCACCACCCTGATCGGGAACGCCGTGCTCGCGCTGCTCGAGCATCCCGGCGAGGAGAAGCGCCTACGCGACGACCCGACGCTGCTCCCGACCGCGATCGACGAGGTGCTGCGCTACTCCTCGCCCGTCCAGTTCGACCCGCGCCGGGTGACCCGGGCCACCACCATCGCCGGCACGCCGGTCGCGGAGAACACGATGGTGATCTGCTGGCTCGCCTCCGCGAACCGCGACGAGAGCGTCTTCGAGCGGCCGGACGCCTTCGACGTCGGGCGCCGCGACAACCCGCACCTCGCCTTCGGCTTCGGCGTACACCACTGCCTCGGCCACAACCTCGCGCGCCTCGAGGCACGGGTCGCGCTCGAGGTGCTGCTCGAGCGGGCCGCGCGCTTCGAGCGCGTGGACGCGGAGCCGCTGCCGCTCCACCCGAGCCCCGTGTTCCGGGCGGTGACGAAGCTCCCGCTGCGTCTCGAGCCGCGCTGAGGCGGAACGCCGAGCGCTCGGCTACGGCTCGACGACGACCTTGCCGAGCGCCTCGCGATCCATCAGCGAGCGCAGGGCGCGCCCGGCCTCCTCTAGCGGGTAGCGCCGGGAGACGTGCGGCTTCAGCTTCCCTGCCGCGATGAGGTCGATCAGCTCCGCGGAGAGGGCGTCGCGCCTCGCCGGCTCGCGCGCGGCCATGGCCCCGTAGAAGACCCCGACGATCTGGCAGCCCTTCAGCAGCGTGAGGTTCAGCGGCACCGACGGGATCCCGGCGGTGAAGCCGATCACCAGGAAGCGACCCTCCCAGGCGGTGGCACGCAGGGCGGCCTCCGCATACTCGCCGCCGACGCAGTCGTAGACGACGTCGACGCCGCGCCCGTCGCTGAGCTCCTTGGCGCGCGCCTTCAGGTCCTCGTGCTCGTAGTCGATCGTCTCGTCGGCGCCCCGAGCGCGACACAGCGCGAGCTTCTCCGCGCTCGAGGCCGCCGCGATCACCCGCGCGCCCAGCAGCTTGCCGAGCTCCACCGCGGCGAGGCCCACGTTGCCGCCCGCGCCGAGCACGAGCAGGGTCTCGCCGGGCTGGAGGCCGCCGCGGTACTTCAGGCCGTAGAGACCGGTTCCGTAGGCGTAGTTGAGCCCGGTGGATTCGGCGAAGCCCACGCCCGCCGGGAGCGGCCTGGCGGCTGCGGCCGCGACCACGGCGCGCTCCGCGAAGCCGCCCGTCGTGCCGAGCCCCCCGACGATGCGGTCGCCGACCGCGAAGCCCTCGACCCCGGCTCCGACGGCGGCGACGACGCCCGCCACCTCACCGCCGGGCACGTAGGGCAGCTTGGCCTTGTACTGGTAGCGGTCCTCCAACATCAACGTGTCGGGGAAGGTCACCGCGGCCGCCTTCACCTCGACGAGCAGCTGGCCCGGCCCCGGCGACGGATCCTCGACCTCCTCGACGACGAGATCCTCCGGAGGCCCGAACGCCTTGCAGATCACCGCCTTCACATCCCCTCCCTCGCAGGCTCCGGACGCGCGACCTAGAGCCGCTTCCCGTCGTGGAGCGTCTTCGGTACCCAGCTCGGCGCGCGCTTCTCGGCGAAGGCGCGCATGCCTTCGCGCGCCTCGGGGCCGCGGAACAACGACCAGTCCATGGTCATGCGGTCGACGCGCCCGTAGCGCTCGTGGAGGAGCCGCTTCACGTGGAGGCGCGCCTCGGGCGCCGTGCGCAGGATGCTCTCGGCCACCGCGACGGCCTCCTCGCGCAGGCGCTCGTGCGGGACCACGCGGGAGACCAGGCCCATCGCGCGCGCCTCCTCGGCGTCCAGCGTGCGGCCGGTCAGCAGCAGGTCGCGGGCGTTCGCGACCCCGACGTGGGCCGGGAGGTAGGCGGCGTAGCCCGTGTCCGCGATCCCCCGCAGCAGCTCCGGCGCGCGAAAGGTGGCGCACTCGCTCGCCACGGCCACGTCGGAGAGCATCGCGACGAGCAGTCCGCCACCCTGGCAGATGCCGTTCACGGCCGAGACCACGGGCGCTGCGCTGTTGCGCACCGTCTCGAACGGGAGCAGCTCGTCGGTGCCGAGGTGCTCGATCACGGGGTTGGGGTCCTCGACCTTGCCGCGTAGCTCGCCGCCCGGCGCAAAGACGTCCCCCACGCCAGTGATCAGCAGCGCCGCCGGCTCGGGCCAGCCGTTCACGATCTGCACCGCGCGCTTCAGCCCGAAGTACATCGCGGGCGAGAGCGCGTTGCGCGAGCGCGGGCGGTCGATCGTGCACCAGGCCAGATGCCCCTCGCGCTCGAGGCGGAGGAAGGGCGTGCCGAGGTCGTGGCGTTCCGGTTCCGGCATCCCGGAAGGGTACGCCGGACGCGCTGGGCCCGCCCCACGGCGTTGCAAGGCGCGCTCCCCGCCGATGGCGGGCGAGACTACACTCGGGGCCGAGGGCTCACCGAGAGGAAGGCTTCCATGCAAGCGGTCACCGATTCGTCCCCCTACGTCTGCATCACCGCCGACACGCACGCGGGCGCCTCGCTCGACACCTACGGCACGTACCTGGATCCGAAGTACAAGGACGAGTTCGCGACCTGGCGCGGCCGATACCGGAACCCGGCCAAGAAGCACCTGGCCGGCAAGAAGACCAAGAACTGGGACTCGGCCGAGCGTCTCGCCGACCTCGAGGCGGACGGCGTCGTGGGCGAGATCCTGTTTCCGAACACCGTGCCGCCGTTCTACCGGAAGGCCTTCCACATCGCGCCGCCGCCCCGGCCGGAGGAGTACGAGCACGCGCTCGCCGGGACGCGCGCCCACAACCGCTGGCTGGCGGACTTCTGCCGCGAGGTGCCCGAGCGCCGCGCCGGAATCGGGCTCATCCACCTGAACGACGTCGACGACGCGATCGAGGACGTCCGCTGGATCGCCGAGAACGGCCTGCGCGGCGGCGTCCTGCTCCCGCTGCCGTCGCCCGCCGAGCACTGGCTCGAGCCGCTCAACCACCCGAAGTACGACCGGCTCTGGGCCGCGATCCAGGACCACGACCTGGTCATGAACCAGCATTCGGGGCAGGGCTCACCGCCCTACCCGGAGGCCCAGGGGTCGACCCCCCTCTGGGCGATCGAGATGATGTTCTTCGTCCAACGCGGCTTCACCCATCTCATCATGGGCGGCGTCTTCGAGCGCTTCCCGAAGCTCAGGTACATCCTGACCGAGTCGGGCTGCGCGTGGGCACCCGGACTGATGCGGCAGATGGACGCCATGTACCACGGTTGGAAGGCAGGCGGCATCGGCGAGATCGACGCCTCGAAAGACCCGGCCACGAAGGAGCTCCCGAGCTTCTACGCCAGGCGCAACTGCTGGTACGGCGCGAGCTTCCCTGGGCCCCGAGAAATCGAGGGCCGGAACGCGGTGGGCCTCGACCGGATCCTCTGGGGCAACGACTACCCGCACTACGAGGGCTGCCACCCGTACTCGCGCGAGAACATGCGGCTCGCCTTCGCGGAGGTGCCCGAGAACGAGGTGCGCATGATGCTCGGCGAGAACGCCGCGAAGCTCTACGGCTTCGATCTCGAGGCGCTCCGGCCGCTCGCGGAGAAGGCCGACATCACCCCCGCGCTCGTCGCCACACCGCTCGACGAGCTCCCGGCCGATTCCCAGTGCCTGGCCTTCCAGCGCGCGCGCATGGAGTGGCGGGGGCTCAAGCGGCCGCGCTGACCGCCCGACGGCCCTCATGCTGCTCGGCCGGGCGAGC
The DNA here is from genome assembly GCA_041605395.1 of Myxococcota bacterium. Taxonomy (GTDB): domain Bacteria; phylum Myxococcota_A; class UBA9160; order UBA9160; family UBA6930; genus JBFIYM01. The sequence goes on from JBFIYM010000053.1 coordinate 17,276, forward strand.
CGAGGCGCGCACGCGCCGGGCATGACGCCGGCGCTACGCTCGTGGGATGCCGAGCTTCGAGACCGTCGACCGCCTCGAGATCGAAGCGCCCGCCGAGAAGCTCTTCGCGACCATCCTCGACTATCCCCGCATGCACGAGTGGTACCCGCGCTACCGGGTCGAGGTGATCGGTGGGGGCCCCGTCGTCGAAGGCGCGCGGCTCCGCCACGAGCTCTCCCCGGCCGGCTCGCCCGTGAAGTCGCGCTTCACCCGCACCATCCAACGGATCGACGCGCCCCGGGCGATCGAGGAGAGCTACGACGACGGGGACCTGGTCGGGCGCGGCCGCTGGGAGTTCGAGCCCCTCGGCCCGAGCCGGACGCGGGTGTCCTTCTTCTGCGCAGTTCGCTCGAACCGCCTGCTCATGCACCTGGGCTTCCTGGTCGTCGGCGAGAAGGGCCACAACCGCGTCTACCAGGAGCTCCTGGCGGCGCTCCGCGCGCACTGCGCGGGAGACGGGCCCGACGCTCGCCTCCGTGCCGACCGGCATGCCTGATTCGGCGACTTCGCGGATCCTGACACTGGTCTTCACCGATCTCGCGGATTCGACCTCCTTGAAGACACGAGAGGGCGACCGGGCCGCCGCCGAGCTCATGGCCCGGCATCGAGCGCATCTGACCCGATGCGCCGGAGAATCCGGCGGGCGCATCATCGACTGGGCCGGCGACGGCTGCTTCCTGACGTTCGAGACACCGAGCGCGGCCGTGTCGTTCGGGCTCCAGCTCCAGCAGATCCACGTGGCGGAGCCCGACTTGCCGGCCGTGCGCATCGGCATCCACCTCGGCGAGGTGAGCGAGCGCGCGGGCCCAGCGCACGGTCTCGACCAACCCCGTGTGGAGGGGCTCGCGGTCGACCTCGCCGCCCGCATCTGCGGTCTCGCGCGGCCGGCGCAGACGCTGATGTCGGCTTCCGTCGCCGAGAGTGCGCGGCAGCGCCTCGAAACCGAGCGGCTCCTGCATCCCATCCGGTGGCAGTCCCACGGCGACTACGCGCTGAAGGGAATGGCCGGCACGCTGCCGATCTGGGAGGCGGGCCTCGAGGGCATCGCGTCGTTCGAGCCGCCGAAGGCGGGCGAGAAGGGCCGACGCGCGGAGCCGCGGTTCCGCCGGAGAAGGTCCATCGCCGTCGCCGCCTTGCTCGGGCTGGCTATCGCGGTGTCGTACTTCCTCTGGTCCCACGAGCCCCACCGCACACCGCGGGCCGGGCCAGCCGATGGCGCGCCGGGGTTCGAAGACCGTCCCGCCATCGCGGTCCTGCCTTTCGACAACCTCTCGCCCGATGCCGAGCAGGCCTTCTTTGCCGACGGACTCGCCGAAGACCTGATCTCGCGCCTCTCCAGCTGGCGGGCCTTCCCGGTGATCGCACGCAACTCGAGCTTCCGCTACCGCGGCGGGAACGTCGACCTCGAGCGCGTGAGCCAGGAGCTCGGCGTGCGCTACGTGGTCGAGGGCAGCGTGCGCCGCGCCGGCGGGCGGATCCGCGTGAACGCTCAGCTGATCGACGCGCCTTCCGGCAAGCACGTATGGGCCGAGATCTACGATCGCGAGGTCGCTGACCTGTTCACGCTCCAGGACGAGATCAGCGCCACCATTGCGGCCTCTCTGGTCGGCGACCTCACGCGAGCCGAAGGCGAACGCGCCCGCCGCCGCGGCACGAACGACCTGGAGGCCTGGAGCCTCTACCAACTCGGTCTCCAGCGCTTCGACCGGTATACGCTGGAGGATTTCGCCGAGGCGCGGCAGCTCTTCGAGCGCTCGGCCGCGCTCGACCCGCGTTTCGCGACCCCGCTCGGGCAGTTCGCCATCGCGGGGCTGTCCGAGCTGATGCTGGGCCGCAGCGGCCCGCACGAGGAGTTCATCGAGTCCATGATGTCGAGTGCACGCCGCGCGGTCGAGCTCGACCCACGGGACCCCGCGGCGCAACTGGGTCTCGCCGCGGGCCATCTCGCTTCGGGCGATGCCCGGAACGCACTCGCCTCGGCCCGAAAGGCCGTGGAGCTCAACCCCAGCATGCAGGAGGCGTGGATCTGGCTGGGGTTCGTGCAGCTCCTCGCCGGGGACCCGGAGAGCGCGATCACCGCCACGAAGCAGGCGCAGAGGCTGAACCCGCAGGGCGCCATGGTCTGGATCTACGACAACTTCGCGCTGGCCTACTGGGAGCTCGGCCGCCACGACGAATCCCTCGAGGCCGCAGAGCGGCTGGTCGCCATGCAACCGACCTACTTCCCCGCTTACGCCTACATCGCCATGAACGCCGTCGCGCTCGGGCGCCTCGAGGAAGCGCGCGTGGCGATCGCCGAAGGGCGCCGCGTCCAGCCCGACCTGTCACTCGACCTGATGCAGAACTACCTCGGCGTGTCGCGTCCGACGATCGACGCCCGCCGGAACGCCGCCCTGCGCGAGGCGGGCCTCGAGTAGCGAATCACCGGCGCGGTCGGATCGCGTAGCGCACGGGAAGCGTCTTCAGCCCGACGACGAAGCTCGCGTGGATCTGCGACGTCTCGCCGGCTGGCTCGAGGCGCTCGACCCGCTCGCCCATCTCCTGGAGCAGTGCGCGGATGCTCATGCGCGCCACGTGCGCACCGAGGCAGAAGTGCTCGCCCGTGCCGAAACCGAGGTGCCGGTTCGGTCGGCGCGTGATGTCGAACTTGAAGGGGTCGGCGAACACGTCGCCGTCGCGGTTCGCCGAGGCGTAGAAGAGCGCCAGGTAGTCTCCGGCCCGGATCTTCTGGCCCCGGATCTCGACGTCCGCGAGCACGTGCCGCTTCATGTGGTTCACCGGCGACGTCCAGCGCACCACCTCCTCGGTGGCGGACCTCGAGAGCTCGGGTTGCCTTCTCAGCAGCTCGAGCTGGTCGGGGTTCTCCATCATCGCGACGAAGCCCGACGAGAGCGCGTTGCGGGTGGTGTCGTGGCCGGCGGTGAAGACGATCAGGTAGTAGCCGAAAGTCTCGATCGGGCCGAGCGGCTCGCCGTTCGGCAGCTTCGCGGTGGCGAGCATCGTCGCGAGGTCCTCGCGCGGCCGCGCCCGGCGGTCCTGGATGATGCGGTCGAACATCTGGTAGAGCTCCATGCCGAGCTCCGCCTGCGCCTGCTCGCGGTTCTCGCCCTTGCGCTGGAGGTCCGGGTCGTCGGCCGCGAACAGCTGCTGCGTCAGGTGCAGGAGACGCTCCTCGTCGTCGCGGTCGATGCCGAGGAGAGTCGAGAGCACGCGCAGGGGATGGCGCTGCGCGACCTTCTCGACGAAGTCACACTCGCCCTCGACGCCGAGCGAGTCGATCAGGCTCCGCGCGCTCTCGGTCACGATCTCGTCGAGGCGCCGGATGCTCCGCGGCGTGAAGAAGCCGCTCGCGACCTTGCGCACGGTGCGGTGCTCGGGCGGGTCCATCTCGACGATCGTGCGCATCTTGCCCATCGGGGTGGAGTCGCGCTTCGCCGTCTGGAGGATCTGGGCGCGGCTCAGCAGCATGGGCCCCTGGCGGTTGCTGAACAGATCGGGCTTGCCCGAGATGTCGACGATGTCGGCGTGCTTCGTGATCGCCCAGAAGTCCTCGAAGTCGCCGCCGAACTCGCAGCGGTGGACCGGTGACTCCTCGCGGAGCCGCGTCCAGATCTCGTGCGGCGTGCCTTTCGTTCCGTAGTGCGACGGCGCGATCAGGTCGTAGGGATCGATGGTGACGGCGGACGACATGGCTGGCGTTCCTTGCGGTTGACCGAGAGGATGCGGCAACTCCGCGCATTTCACATCGGTGCGTTCACCGCGTTCTTCCTGGGGCCTCGCTCGGCCCCGGGGCTCTTTGGGGGCCGATCCAAGCCCCGGGCTTCAGCTAGCTTTTCGTCGTCCAGGGAGCGGAGGCGGCTCCGCCCCGACGGAGCCCCCCCGGCATGACGACCCCCCGCCCGATCGACGCCGACAACCACTACTACGAGCCGCTCGACGCCTTCACGCGGCATCTGCCGAAGGAGTTCCGGCGGCGCGGCGTGCGCCCGGTGCAGTCGGGCAAGCGCGTCGAGCTCCTGATCGGCGACCGCGTGAACCGCTTCATCCCGAACCCGACCTTCGATCCGATCATCGTGGCGGGCTGCCTCGACCTCTACTTCCGCGGCCAGACGCCGGAGGACCAGGACCGCAGCAAGCTGTTCCAGGTCGAGCCGATCCGCACCGAGTACCGGGACCGGGACGCGCGGGTCGCCGTGATGGAAGCGCAGGGCCTCGACGCGGCGCTGCTGTTCCCGACGCTCGGCTGCGGCGTCGAGGAGGCGCTCAAGAACGACGTCCCCGCCACGATGGCGAGCCTCTCCGCCTTCAACCGCTGGCTCGAGGACGACTGGGGCTTCTGCCACAAGGGACGCCTGATCGGGGCGCCCATGCTTTCGCTGGCCGACCCGAACGCGGCGGTCGCCGAGCTCGAGTCGCTGCTCGAGCGCGGCGCCCGCATCGTGCACATGCGCCCGGCCCCGGTGCCGACGGGGGACGGCGGCGGGCGTTCGTTCGGCCACCCCTCCCAAGATCCGGTCTGGGCGCGCCTCGCGGAGGCAGGCATCCCCGTCGCCTTCCACCTCGGCGACAGCGGCTACAACACGTTCGCGGGGGCGTGGGGCGCCGCCGCGACCTTCGAGCCCTTCGCCGGCGTCGACGTGCTCTCCCGTCTCGTCGTCTCGGACCGCGCGATCCACGACACGATCGGGAGCCTCGTCATCGACGGTGTCTTCCACCGCCACCCGAAGCTCCGCGTCGCGAGCATCGAGAACGGCTCCGACTGGCTGCACCTGCTCGTGAAGCGGCTTCGCAAGCTCGCCAACCAGACCCCCCAGGCGTTTCACGAGGATCCGCTCGATACGGTGCGCCGGCACGTCTGGGTGACGCCCTACCTCGAGGACGACCTCCCGGCGCTCGCCGAGCGGATCGGCGTCGAGCGGATCCTGTTCGGCTCCGACTGGCCGCACGGCGAGGGGGTGCCGCAGCCGCTCGACTTCGAGAAGGAGCTCTCGGCCTTCGATGAGAACGAGAAGCGCCGCATCATGCGTGAGAACGTCGTCGAGCTGCTGGGCTCGGCGCCGAGCTGAGCCGGAGGCGCCCGCCGACGAGTTGTTCGCGACCGTCCGGAGCGCAATCAACACGACCACGTAGGCGCCGAGAAACTCGGCAACCGAGCCGAGGAAGAGGGCCTCGAGGCGCCCGCGGCCGATCTCTTGTTCCCAGCCTGGCGGGCGGTCTACGATCGGCCCCATGGCGACCCCCTCCGCGAGCTACACCCTCGAGTACCCGTACACACGAACGACCGGCCCCGTGGTCGGGCGGTTCCTGACGGCGCTCCGCGACGGGAAGATCCTCGGCGTGCGCGTGGGCGGCCGCGTGATCTGCCCGCCGATCGAGCACGATCCGGCGACCGGCCGCGGGCTCGGTGACCCGGACTGGGTCGAGGTCGGGCCGGGTGGCACGGTCCAGACGGCGACCTGGATTGCCGAGCCCACCCGGAAGCACCCGTTCCCGGAGCCCTTCGCCTTCGCGCTCGTGTTGCTCGACGGCGCCGACGCGCCGCTCGTGCACGCGGTCACGGCGAGCGGGCCCGACGCAGTGCGGAAGGGGACGCGCGTCCTGGCGCAGTTCCGCGCCGAGCGCACCAACGCGATCACCGACGTCTACTTCGTGCCCGAGGCCGATGCGACCGACGCCTACGTCCCGCCCGGGAAGGGCGAGGTCGAGATGACCGGGCACCTGATCTCGCTCGACTTCGAGGAGCCGCTCAGCCCGCACCGCGTGCGCTACCTCGAGGGCCTGAAGCGCGGCGTCTTCATCGGCCAGAAGAGCCCGGCGAGCGGCAAGGTGTACCTCCCGAGCAAGGGCTACGACCCGATCGAGCGCGTGCTGATGGGGCCCGAGCACGACGTCGAGGTGGAGCCCACGGGCACCGTCGTCTCCTACACGGTGATCACGCCCGTCCAGTACTACGGCCAGAAGGAGACGGAGCCCTACATCCGGGCCTCGGTGCTGCTCGACGGCTCCGACCAGCCGCTCGGCCAGCAGGACATCCGGAACATCCCCGTCGCAGAGTTCCGCGCCGGCATGCGCGTGCGCGCGGTCTTCAAGCCGGAGGGAGAGCGCGACGTCTCCACCATCGACAACCGCTGGGGCGGGACCGGCGGCGTGCTCGACCGCTGGGAGCCCACCGGCGAGCCCGACGTCCCCTTCGAGCAGTTCTCGGAGCACGTGTACTGATGGCCGGCGAATCCGTCGCGATCGTTTCCTATGCCCAGACGCCCGCGTACCGCGCGTACCCGGACACCGAGCCGTCGCTGATCATGACGCTCGTGAACCAGATCCTGGGCGACGTCGAGATCGATCGGCACGCGATCGACTTCACGATCGCGGGCTCCTGCGACTACCTCTCGGGGCTGCCCTTCGCGTTCGTCTCCAACGTCGACGGCTACGGCGCCTGGCCGCCGGTCTACGAGTCGCACGTCGAGATGGACGGCGCCTGGGCGCTCTTCGAGGGCTGGGTGCGTCTCCAGATGGGCGACATCGACACCTGCCTCGTCGTGGGCTCGGGCAAGTCCTCGCCCGGAACGCCCCGCGAGATCTTCCCGCTCCAGATGAACCCGTACTACCACGCGCCGCTCGGGCTCGATCCGGTGTCGATGGCGGGCCTCCAGGCGGCGGCGCTGGTCGACGCCGGCAAGGCGAGCGAGGCGGACTTCGCGGAGGTCGTCTCGCGCTCGCGGCGCGACGGGCTCGCGAACCCGTACGCGCAGGTGAAGAACGATCTCCCGGTCGACGTGCTGCTGAAGGAGCCCTACTTCGCGGCGCCGCTCCGCAAGCACGACCTGCCGCCGATCAGCGACGGCGCCGCCGCCGTGCTGCTCGCGCGTGGCGACCGCGCGCGCGAGCTCACCGAGAGGCCCGTCTGGATCCGCGGCATCGACCACCGCATGGACTCGAGCCACCCCGGGCTCCGCGACCTCACCGACTCCGCCTCGACGCGGATCGCGGCCGAGGCGCTCGGCATCGACGGCGGCGCCTTCGACGTGGCGGAGCTCTGCGTCCGCTACAGCCCCGAGGAGATCGTGCTGCGGAACGCCCTCGGTCTCACCGATTCGGTCGTGGTCAACCCCTCGGGCGGGCCGCTCTGCGGCCACCCGGTGATGGCGACGGGGCTCACCCGCGTGGTCGAGGCGGCCCGCCGCATCGCCGAGCGCCAGGCGGGACGCGCGCTCGCCCACGCCGCGAGCGGCCCGGCGCTCCAGCAGAACCTGCTCTGCGTCCTGGAAGGAGGGGCCTGAGATGGCACGGCAGCAGTGCGCGGTCGTCGGCATCGGGCAGACCCGCTACAAGAAGAAGCTCGACGTCTCGCTCGACGGCCTCGTGCGTTGGGCGGCGCAGGGCGCGCTCGACGACGCGGGCGTCGACTGGAAGGACGTCGAGGCGATCGTGCTCGGCAAGGCGCCCGACGCGCTCGAGGGCGTGATGATGCCCGAGCTCTCCCTCTGCGACTCGCTGGGCGCCGTCGGGAAGCCGATCCACCGCGTGCACACCGCCGGCTCCGTCGGCGCCTCGACCGCGATCTCGGCGGCGGTGCTCGTCGAGAGCGGGCTCTACGACACGGTGCTGACGGTGACCTACGAGAAGCAGTCCGAGGGCAACGCCACCTGGGCGCTGGGCGGGGGCCGGAGCGGCAGCCAGGGCGCCGGCGGCTCCTTCGCACCGTGGATCCGCAACTACATCCAGCGGAGCAAGGCGCCCGAGCACATCGGCTGGAAGGTGGCCGTGAAGGACCGCCTGAACGCGCTCAAGAACCCGAACGCGCACCTCCACCTCGAGGACATCTCGATCGAGAAGGTGAAGGAGTCCCCGATGCTCTGGGACCCGCTGCGCTTCCTCGAGTCGTGCCCCTCGTCGGACGGCGCGGC
>JBFIYM010000054.1:0-25054 GCA_041605395.1 Myxococcota bacterium
ATGGGGCTCTCGCTGGGCATGCGCCTCGACAACTACCCCTCCCGCAAGGAGCTCGAGCAGCGCTCCCGCGAGCGGGAGGGTTGAGCGGAGCCACCCGTTGAGACATCGAAAGCGACGAGGAAAGCTGGCCCGGCCCAGCGCGCACCGGTCCGCGATGCTGCGGAACATGGTGACGTCGCTGCTGGACCACGAGCTGATCGAGACCACCGACGCGAAGGCCAAGGAGCTGCGCCGGGTGGCGGACCGCATGATCACGCTCGGCAAGCGCGGCAGCCTCCATGCTCGCCGCCAGGCCGGCTCCGTGATCCGCGACCGGGCGGTGGTGGCCAAGGTCTTCGGAGACCTCGCCGAGCGCTACAAGGAGCGCCCGGGCGGCTACACCCGCGTGCTCAAGTCCCGCGTCCGCGTCGGCGACGCCGCGCCGCTCTCGGTCGTCGAGCTGGTGGACCGGCCCGAGAAGAAGCCGGAAGCCAGCTGACGCGGCCGTGACCGAGCGGGCCGGCGCGGTCCTGCCGCAGCGCGCGGGCACGCTGCTCGTGGCGGCGGTCCTGCTGGCGGGCCTCGCCTGGGCCGTGCTCGGCAGCGAACGCCAGAGCGCCGCCGTCGGCGAGGGCCATCCCGCGCCGGACTTCGCGCTCTCCAGCCTGGACGGGCCGGAGGTCTCGCTCGCGGCACTGCGCGGCCAGGTGGTGCTGGTCAACTTCTGGGCCACCTGGTGCAAGCCCTGCGAGGACGAGATGCCCGCGATGCAGCGCCTCTACACCGCGCTTGGGGGCGGAGACCGCTTCGAGCTGCTGGCCGTCTCGGTGGACGCCGGCGACGCCGAGGTGCGGGCGTTCCGCGACCGCCTGGCCCTCACGTTTCCGATCCTGCTCGATCCCGACAAGCGGGCCGCGGGCGCGTACCACACCTTCCGGTTCCCCGAGAGCTGGCTGATCGACCGCGACGGCGTCGTCGTGGCGCGCTACGTCGGGCCCCGGGAGTGGGACGATCCCCTCTACGTCGAGCGGATCCGCCGGCTGATGGGGGACGGCCCCTCCGAGTGAGGGCCGTCACGTAGCTGCGGGCGCGGCAACCGTTACCTTCCGCGCCCGGGGGAGGCGGTGAAGCGGGAGCTGGCGATCGCAGTGGTCATCCTCGCGGCCGCCGCCGGCGTGGCGTTGGCCGACGAGGAGACCGGCGTGCGGACCTGGCTCGAGCTGCGCGACGACCTGCGCGTGGCGAAGGCGCGCGTCGCGGAGCTCGAGACCCGCATCGCGCGGCGCGAGGCCGAGGCGAGCGCCCTCCGGAGCGACCCCCTGGCCCTCGAGCACGCCATCCGCCAGGACCTGGGGCTCGCGCGGCCGGGCGAGACCGTGGTGCGGGGCCTCGGCGGAACTCCTCGGAATCCTTGACGAATCCGAAGCAGATCGCGACCCTCAGCGCTCCCCCGCCCTCCCCAACCGCGGAGAGCCCGTGCGAGAGCGACTCAGCCAGGCGATCGCCGAGGTCGCAGCGGGCCTGCTGCAAGAGGCGGGCGACGAAGCGACGCCGCCGACGCTGACCGTCGAGGTGCCGCGTCAGGCGGAGCACGGGGATTTCGCCACGAACGCCGCGATGCTGCTCGCCAAGCGCCTGCGGAAGCCGCCGCGCGAGGTCGCCGCGCTGCTGGTGGAGCGCCTCCAGTCGAGCAGCGACTGGATCGCGCGTGCCGAGGTGGCCGGGCCCGGCTTCGTGAACCTGTGGCTGGCCGACGACCGCTGGCGCCGCCTGCTGGCGGACATCCTCGCGGCGGGCGAGCGCTACGGGCGCGGGGACGCCGGGAAGGGGCGCGCCATCCAGGTGGAGTTCGTGTCGGCCAACCCCACCGGGCCCCTCTCGGTGGGCCACGGCCGCCAGGCCGTGCTCGGTGACTGCATCGCGCGCCTGCTCGCGGCCAGCGGCTGGGACGTGACGCGCGAGTACTACTTCAACAACGGCGGCCGCCAGATGCGGGTGCTCGGCGAGAGCGTGCGCGCCCGCTACCTGGAGGCGCTCGGCCGCGCGGCGCCGCCGCCGCCCGAGGCGCTCGCGGATTCCGAGCTGCCGTGGCCGGCCGAGCGGGACGGGCTTCCGGTGGTCTTCCCCCGTGACGGCTACCAGGGGGACTACATCGTCGAGATCGCCGAGGCGATCCGGGCCGAGGTCGGCGAGGGCTGGCTCGAGGAGCCGGGCGAGGGTCGCTTCCGGGAGGTCGCGGAGGCCACCATCTTCGCCGGCATCCGCAAGACCCTCGAGACCCTCGACATCCGCTTCGACGTCTACTTCAACGAGACCTCGCTCTACGAGGACGGCAAGATCGAGGAGACGCTCACCGATCTCCGGGCCAGCGGCCTCGTCTACGAGGAGGGCGGGGCGGTGTGGCTGCGCGCCACCGAGCTCGGCCTCGCGCGGGACCGGGTGCTGGTGAAGAGCAGCGGCGAGCCGACCTACCTGCTGCCCGACATCGCCTACCACCGCGAGAAGTTCCGGCGCGGCTTCGAATGCATCGTCGACGTGATGGGCGCGGACCACGTCGACCAGGTGCCGTTCGTGCGGGCGGCCGCCGGGCTGCTGGGCTTCGACCCGGAGCGCATCGAGCTGGTGATGAACCAGTTCGTGACGCTGTCGAGCGGGGGCAGGACGGTGAAGCAGTCCACCCGGCGCGCGACCTTCATCACCACGGACGAGCTCGTCGACGAGGTGGGGGTGGACGTCTTCCGATTCTTCATGGTGGAGCGCAAGGCCGAGGGCCATCTGGACTTCCAGCTCGATCTCGCCAAGGAGACGGACTGGAGCAAGAACCCGGCGTACTACGTCCAGTACGCCCACGCCCGCGCCTGCGGGATCGAGCGCCAGGCGGCCGAGCGGGGCGTGGCCCTGCCCGCGGCCGATGGCGTCGACGGCGCCCGCCTGGCGCTTCCCGAGGAGCTCGCGCTGCTGCGCAAGCTGGGCGAGTTCCCCGACCTGGTGGTGCGCGCTGCGGATGCGCGGGCGCCCCATCACCTGGCCTACTGGCTGCGCGACCTCGCCGGCCTGTGGAATCCTTACGTCCAGGACGGCAAGCGCCACCGCGTGCTCAACGAGGACGATGCGGCGCTCACGAACGCGCGCCTCGCCCTCACGGGCGCGGTGCGTACCGTCCTGGCCAATGGCCTCGGCCTGCTCGGCATGGCCGCACCGGAGCGCATGTGATGATGAAACCGGAACGACGACGCACGACCTCCTCCTCGGGCCCGGGCTGGCTGGCCACGGCCGGCGGCGCGCTGCTGCTGATCGCGCTCGGCTTCGGCGTGGGCATCGTGGCCGGCACGGCGTACCAGGAGCCGGAGCTCGTGGTCGACCACCTAGCCGGCCGCAGCACCGAGGTAGTGCTCGAGCCCGAGGGGCGGCTCGGCGAGGTCCCGGACGTGGCGGCGCCGGCACCGCCCGTGGCCGCGGCGCTCGGGGAGGGTGCGCTCGAGCTGCCCCCCGTCGCGCGGCGTGCCGAGGCGCCGTCGGCTCCCGCGCCGGAACGGCGGGCCGCCCCGGCGCCGGAAAGGCGCGCGGCCCCGGCGCCGGAACGGCGGACGGCCCCGGCGCCCGCTCCCGCGGCGACCCCGGCCCGCGGCGAGGGCTACTCGATCCAGGTCGGGGCCTTCTCGAGCGAGAAGGCCGCGCGTGAGCTCGCGACCGAGCTCGGACGCCATGGCTACGACGCCTACCTGATGGACGAGGGGCGCGGGGCGCGCTGGAAGGTGCGCGTGGGGCCGCTCGGCACGCGCCAGGAGGCGGAGGCGATCTCGGCGAAGCTCAAGCGCGAGCAACACCTGCCCACCTGGATCCAGGCGAACGGCTGAACGACGGGACGGGAATCCGGGCGAGTCGCCGAACGTGGCGGCAAGGGAGATGCGGTGGCGGAGCGGACGCTGAATCGGGTGTTGGTGACGGGTGGGGCGGGCTTTCTGGGCTCCCACCTCTGCGATCGTCTGATCGCCGAGGGCTGCTCGGTGCTGGTCTTCGACAACCTGCTCACGGGCAAGGTCGAGAACATCCAGCACCTGCTCGGGCACCCGCGTTTCGCCTTCGAGCACTACGACGTCACGAACTACCTGCACGTCGAGGGGGAGCTCGACGCGATCCTGCACTTCGCGTCGCCCGCGAGCCCGGCGGACTTCGAGCGCCTGCCGATCCAGATCCTCAAGGTGGGGTCGCTCGGGACCCACAAGACGCTCGGCCTCGCCAAGGCCAAGGGCGCGCGCTTCCTGCTCGCGAGCACCAGCGAGTGCTACGGCGATCCGCTCGTCTCGCCCCAGCCCGAGGCCTACTTCGGCAACGTGAACCCGGTCGGCATCCGCGGGGTCTACGACGAGGCGAAGCGCTTCGCCGAGGCGATGACCATGGCCTATCACCGTCACCACGGGGTGGACGTCCGCATCGTCCGGATCTTCAACACCTTCGGGCCGCGCATGCAGATCGACGACGGCCGGGCGATCCCGAACTTCTTCACGCAGGCGCTGCGCGGCGAGGACGTCACCGTCTATGGCGATGGCTCGCAGACCCGGTCGATCATCTACGTAGACGATCTGATCGAAGGCATCTGGCGGCTCCTCAACTCGGGCTACGTCGGGCCCATGAACATCGGCAGCCAGGCCGAGGTCTCGATGCGGGAGCTGGCCGAGCAGATCGTCGCGCTCTGCGGCAGCCGGAGCCAGATCGTGAGCCGCCCGCTGCCCCCGGACGACCCCAAGGTGCGCCGGCCCGACAGCACGCTGGCGCGGAAGGAGCTCGGCTGGGACCCGAAGGTCCCCGTCGACGAGGGTCTGCGCCGCACGCACGAGTACTTCCGGCACGCCCTGCGCAAGAACTCAAGCGGCTGATGGACCCCAGGTACATCCGGAACTTCTGCATCATCGCGCACGTCGACCACGGCAAGAGCACGCTGGCCGATCGGCTGCTCGACGCGACGGGCGCGCTGGCCGTCCGCGAGCGCCGGGCCCAGTTCCTCGACAAGATGGAGCTCGAGCAGGAGCGCGGCATCACGATCAAGGCCCAGACGGCGCGCATGCGCTACCGGGCGGCCGACGGCCACGACTACATCCTGAACCTGATCGACACCCCCGGCCACGTGGACTTCTCCTACGAAGTGTCGCGTGCGCTCCACGCCTGCGAGGGTGCGGTCCTGGTGGTCGACGCGGCCCAGGGCATCGAGGCGCAGACCCTCGCGAACGCCTACCTCGCCCTCGACGCGGACCTCACCCTGATCCCGGTGGCGAACAAGATCGACCTGCCCTCGGCCGACCCGGAACGCGTGGCGCAGGAGGTCGAGGAGGTGATCGGGCTCGCGGCGGAGAGCGTGCTGCCGGTCTCGGCCAAGGAAGGGAAGGGCATCCCCGAGCTGCTGGAGCGCATCGTCCAGGAGATCCCGGCACCGGTCGGGGACGCGGAGGCGCCGACGCGCGCGCTCATCTTCGACGCCTGGTTCGACTCCTACGTCGGGGTGGCGATGCTGGTGCGCATCAAGGAGGGGCGACTCACGCGCGGCGACCGCATCCGCCTGATGGCGCAGCGCAGCGAGCACGAGATCACCGAGCTCGACGTCATCGATCCCCACCCGCGCACGGTCCAGAGTCTCGAGGCGGGCGAGGTCGGCGTGGTGATCGCCAGCATCAAGACGCTCGACCAGGTGCGCATCGGCGACACCGTGACGCGGGCCGCGGCGGCGGCCGAGGTTCCGCTGCCGGGCTTCCGCGAGGTCAAGCCGATGGTGTTCAGCGGGCTCTACCCGGTGGACGCCGAGGACTACGGACAGCTCAAGACGGCGCTCGAGAAGCTCCGGCTGAACGACTCCTCGTTCCAGTACGAGCCCGAGACCAGCGCGGCGCTGGGCTTCGGCTTCCGCTGCGGCTTCCTGGGCTTCCTCCACTGCGAGATCATCCAGGAGCGACTGGAGCGCGAGTACGACCTCTCGCTGATCGCGACCGCGCCGACCGTGCGCTACCGGGTCGTCCGAACCGACGGCTCGGTCACCGAGATCGAGTCCCCGGCGGCGCTGCCCGACCCCCACGAGGTCGAGCGCATCGAAGAGCCGATGATCATCGCCACCATCCACCTGCCGCAGGGCTACGTGGGCCCGGTGATCTCGCTCTGCCAGGACCGTCGCGGCATCCAGCGCGACATCACCATGCACGGCGGGCGCGCGCAGATCCGCTACGAGCTGCCGCTCGCCGAGGTCGTCGCGGACTTCCACGACCGCATCAAGAGCGCGACGCGCGGCTACGGCTCCTACGACTACGACCTGCTCGGCTACAAGCCGGCGCCGCTCCAGAAGCTCGACATCCTCGTGAACGGAGAGCCCGTCGACGCGCTCTCCCTGATCGTCCATCGCGAGAAGGCGTTCGCACGGGGCTCGGAGCTCACGCGCAAGCTGAAGGAGTTCATCCCGCGCCAGATGTTCGAGGTCGCGATCCAGGCCTCGCTCGGGTCGAAGGTGATCGCGCGCAGCACCGTGAAGGCGCTCCGCAAGAACGTCACGGCCAAGTGCTACGGCGGCGACATCTCGCGCAAGCGCAAGCTGCTCGAGAAGCAGAAGGAAGGCAAGCGGCGCATGAAGCGCGTCGGCTCGGTGGAGATCCCTCAGGAGGCGTTCCTGGCGGCGCTGCGCCTGGAGGAGCAGTAGTGCCCGGACGCGGGCTCCCGGGCTTCGTCTCCGGGCTCGCCCTCGCGGCGGGCGCGGCCCTCGGGCTGCGGGCGCTCGCGATCGAGCCGTTCCGCATCCCCTCCGAGTCGATGCTGCCGACGCTGCGGCCCGGCGATCACCTGTTCGTGAACAAGCTGGTCTACGGGCCCACACTTCCGTTCGGGCAGACGCGCCTGCCCGGCTGGCGCGCGCCGCGCCGCGGGGACGTGGTGGTGTTCCGTGCGTCCGAGCCCGGCGCCTCGACCCCCTTCCTGGTGAAGCGCATCGTGGGACTGCCCGGCGATCGGCTCCGCGTCCGCGAGGGGCGGCTCTGGCTCAACGGGGCGCCCGTGGAGCAGTGGCCCACCGGCGAGCTCTGGCTCGACGCCCGCGGCACCCCGCTCGCGGGAGGCCGCGAGACCCTCGACGGCCGCGAGCACGCCTGGCTCGACGACCCCGGCCGCGTGGCCGCCCCCTTCGAGGGCACGGTGCCGGCGGGTCGCTACTTCGTGCTGGGCGACAACCGCGACCACTCGCGCGACAGCCGCTCGTTCGGCGCGGTGCCCTTCGAGGACCTGGTCGGCACCGTGGCGTTCCTCTACTGGTCGGGCCTGCCGCGCGCGGAGCAGGCGCGCGGCAGTGCGCAGCTGGCCCGCCTCGGGCGCGTCGGGGAGGGCGTGGAGTGAGCGCAGGCGAGGAGAAGACCGCCCGGGAGGAGAAGGAGACCGGGGAGAGGTCGTCGAAGGGCTTCTGGAGCGATCTGCCGACCCTGCTCGGCGCGGTCGCGGTCGCCCTCGCCATCCGCACCTTCCTGGTCCAGCCCTTCTACGTGCCCTCGGACTCGATGCTCCCGACGCTCCTGGTCGGCGACCACGTCTTCGTGAACAAGTTCCTGTTCGGGGCCGGTCTCACGGGGACCGGAATGCGCGTCCCGGGCGTGCGCGAGCCGCGGCGCGGCGAGGTGGTGGTCTTCCAGTTCGCGCGGGCCCCGAACGGCGCCGGCATCTTCCCGGCCGACCAGCGCCCGGAGCTGCCGCGCGACGCCTTCGTCAAGCGCCTGATCGGCCTGCCCGGCGACCGCGTCGCGGTGGTCGACGGCCGGCTCGTGATCAACGGCGAGCGGGTCCCGCTCGAGCCGACCGGCCAGGTGTTCCGCGACGGGAACGGCCGGGCCTTCGACGTCTACATCGAGCGCCTCGACGGCTGCCCCCACTGGGTGCTCGACGACCCCGACTGGCCGAGCGACGACATGGCCGAGATCACGATCAAGCCCGACCGCTACTTCTTCATGGGCGACAACCGGGACAACTCCTACGACGGCCGCCGCGCCGGCACGGTGCGGGTCGAGGAGCTCGCCGGCCCGGCGCGTCTCCTCTACTGGTCGTGGGACTGGAACGGCAGCTGGCTCTCGCTGCTGAATCCGCTCACGTGGTGGGACAACCTGACGGGGAAGATGCGCTGGGACCGGATGGGCTCGTTCCGCGCCTGCATCGAGCCGGGCGAGCGCCTCGAGCCGGATCCGCGGCCGCCCGGCGAACGGCTCGGGTGAGCCGGCTCCAGAACCGCAACGTCGCCGCCTTCGAGCGGCTCCCCACCCCCGAGGACGTCCGCCGCGAGCAGCCGCTCGGGCCCCGCACCGAGGCGAACGTGCTGCAGGCGCGCGACACGCTCTGCGCGATCCTCGAGCGCCGCGACCCGCGCCTCTTCGTCGTGGTCGGCCCCTGCTCGGTGCACGACGTGGCGGCGGCGCGCGACTACGCCGGGCGGCTCCAGCGCCTGGCCGAGCGCGTCGGGGACACGCTCTTCCTCGTGATGCGGGTCTACTTCGAGAAGCCGCGCACCACGCTCGGCTGGAAGGGGCTGATCAACGACCCGGACCTCGACGACTCCTTCCACGTCGAGAAGGGGATCCGGCTCGCGCGCGGCCTGCTGCTCGAGCTCGCCGAGCTGGGCCTTCCCGCCGGCACCGAGGCGCTCGACCCGATCATGCCCCAGTACCTGTCGGAGCTGGTCAGCTGGAGCGCGATCGGGGCGCGCACGACCGAGAGCCAGACGCACCGCGAGATGGCGAGCGGGCTCTCGATGCCCGTCGGCATCAAGAACGGCACCGACGGCTCGCTCGACGTGGCGATCGACGCGCTCCGCGCCGTCCGGCACCCGCACCACTTCCTCGGCATCACGGCGGCGGGCGAGCTCGCCGTGGTGCGCACCCGGGGCAACCCGCACGCCCACGTCGTGCTCCGCGGCGGGGGCGGGCGCACCAACTACGACGCCGCGAGCGTCGCCGCGTGCGAGGCCGCGCTCACGGCGGCGGGTCTCGAGCCCGCCATCGTGGTCGACTGCTCGCACGGGAACTCGGGAAAGGACCCCGCGCGCCAGCCGGACGTGGCGCGCGACTGCCTGGCACAGATCGGGGCAGGGAACCGCTCCCTCGTCGGCCTCATGCTCGAGAGCTTCCTCGAGGCCGGCCGCCAGGACATCCCGGCGGACCCCAGGGCGCTCCGCTACGGCGTGTCGGTCACGGATGCGTGCATGGGGTGGGAGACGACGGAGGCGTTGCTGGTCGAACTCAGCGACGCGCTCGAGGCCGCTAGAGACCTTTGAGGCCAACGCTGTTCGTATGCAAACAAACCAGGTGCTGTCATCAAGTCAGATGGAAAGATCGAGCACTATGGGCCGAATCCGAAATCACATGAACTGCCGCGGTGGGTTTCTTCTTCCAGCTTGCCAGATAGTTGTGGTCTGTTCGCTGTCTCTGTCGATCTGCGCCTGTGCATGGGCTTCGGAGCAGGGTGAACCCTGTTCAACGTCTCTGTTCGCGAGAGCATCGCTTGTCTCCGTCTTGGCGTCGCCCAGGTCCTACGAGGGTGCACGGATTCGGACGTTCGGAGTGCTGGTCTACCGGCATGAAGAGCTAGGGCTCTACCTCAGCGAACACGACGCGCACTTCGTGATCGCTGCAAACGGAGTCGCGATCGCCGGATTTCTCCTGTCACCGCCGGACCTTGACGCGCTGAGCGGAAAGGCTGTCCTCGTAAGGTACGTTTACAGCCCGTGAGCGAGGGCATGCGAACGCATTCTCAGGTGCGTTGGCCGATGTTCGCCGGATTGCTGAGCTCCCAGGGCGGGCCGACCCTCTTGGTGGCGAAGCTCCCGGGTCGCCTGGCTCTTAGGGCCTCGCTTGTCCCCCCTGCTCCAGAGAGCATCTTCCCGTGAGTCAGCGTTCCGGACTCCACCCCGCGAGGTAGTTCTGGCGCTGATCGGACGGATAGGAGATCCAAAGGGGTTCTCCACGTCCGATAACCTCCGGTGATGACCAATCCCGCGGGGAAGTCGCACACGCGCACGACTCGGCGACCCTGGGACGCCAGCTGGCACGTTCACGCTCCACGTATCCATCTCGGCGTGCGGGGTGCTGGACGCGCCGGCGCGCGCCTAGCCTCGAACGCTTCCGCGAGCCCGGCGCGCCCAGCGGAGCAGCGCCAGGAGGAGCAGCGGCTCGATGCCGAGGAACCCGCAGTAGGCGCTGCCGCGGCCTCCGCCCTCGGCCCACCCCGTGCGGTCGTGACCGGCCGCGCGCCAGCCCCGCCAGTCGAGCGTGCGGCCCTGCCAGGCCCAGTGCCAGCCGTCGGCCACGCGCTCGCCGTGGTAGGCGTTTCTCTCGAAGCGGTTGCCGGCCGCGAACAGGCCGTCGGGATCGTGGTCCGCGGCCGCCCCGGTGAGGCCCGCGCTGCCCAGGTGGAGGATCTCGTTGTCCTCGACGTGGACGTTCTCGGTGCGGTAGACCCCCTGGCTGCCCGCACCGCGATCCTGCTGCACCAGGGTGATCCCGTTGCCGCCGCCGGCGGCGATGATCACGGTGTTGTCGTAGATCTCCGTGTTCCGCGAGGTGGAGATCAGGATCTGCGATCCCCACAGCCAGTCGTCGAAGGCGAGCCCGTTCTCCGCGACCCAGTTGCCACGAATTGTCGCGGCGTCGCTGATCTCGTGCATGATGCCCGCGTAGGCGTTCCCACTGACGACGTTCTGCTCGTACAGCACCTGGATCGTGTCGATGTCGGTCCAGAGACCCGGCCCGACGTTGTCTTCGACGACGTTCCCCCGGAAGGTGACCCCGTCGGACGCCACCACCTTCGCGCCGCCCGCCTCCCACATCCAATCGAAGCCGGCCCAGTTGTTGTCGCGGATCTGGTTCGCCTCGATCACGAGCCCGTCCCCGAGGCCGCCCACCCCGAGCTGCCCGTTGCGCTCGATCTCGTTCTGGAGCACCTGCATGGCCTCGCCCGTGCGGATCCCGAGGCCGTGGTTCTGATGGACCCGGTTGTTCCGGACGATCCAGGCGAAGCCGTCCGCGCCCTGGATCGCGCCGTGCTGCGCCGGTGCGGCGTACCGCTCGATGGTCAGGTTCTCGATGACCACGTCGCGGGCCGGACCCCAGAAGGCGGAGGGCGTGACCGCCAGCTCGACCCGCGCGCCCCTCGGGTCCGCGAGCAGGGCGATCGTTCCCTGCTCCTCTTCGAAGTACCACTCGTCCGTCTCGTCGAGATCCTCGAGCCGCGTCTCCTGGCGAAGGGGCTGGTCGTCGAGCCAGAGGTCCTCGGGATGGCGGCAGCCCGTGGTCCCGCCCGCGCACACGCCGTGCAGCAGGCCTCGCTCCGGTGGGGCCTCGTGCGTCCAGTAGGGGAAAACCCGGACCCAGTCGTCGAGGACGCGCGCGCCGGAGAGCACGGCGCCCGCCTCACCGCGGAAGTGGTTGCCGTCCTTCGCCCGCACCTGCTGGTTCCGGTGCACGCCGGCGAGCAGGCGGAAGTGCGTGCCCGGCGGCGCGGCCTCCACGAGCGCCTGCAGATCCTCGCCCGGGGCCACGTCGACGACCGCCTGCGCGGAGGCCGCAGCCGCGGTGAAGAGCACGAGCAGCGGCACGAACAGCTTCACGACCTGCCGAGCCTCCCCGTGGACCGGAAACGGTTCGTCCACGGGGGTGGGTGGGTGGCGGAGGCCGACGCGTCACCCCTCGGGTGACGTTCAGTGCGGCTGCGGCGAGTCCCGCTCGATCAGCGCCTGCATCCTGGACGCGAGCTCGGCCGCGCGAAACGGCTCGTCGAGCCCCAGGGTCGCAGGTGCCAGTGTGGCCGATCCCGTTCGACGGATAGGAGATCCAAAGGGGCTTCCGACGTCCGATAACCCCTGGATCTGACAACTCCCACGGGGAAACGCTCGGCCGCGCTGGCTCCGACGACCGTAGGCGGGGGATTCAAGCGCGCGGCGCCGCACCGGGCGGCCCAGGGCTCGGCCGTCGCGCGCACGAACCCACCCGCGGTGCCGCTTGGTTCGGGCGCCGCCCCGCGAAAGGGCCGAGAGACTCAGTTGGCGGCGCGGCCCGACTCAGGCGCCGGCCTCGAAGTCGATGTCCCATCCGCCGTCATCGGCGAGGTTGGCGTTGGTCCGCGCCGCCATCGTCGGTGGAGCGCGCGCGGGAAGCCCGAGGCATTCGAGAATGGCGCGGGTCGCTTCTGGCGGGTGGATCATGGCCAGCGGTCGCATGCGGCCGCCGCAACGCGGGCATTCGAGCGCGTCTACCGCGAAGACCCGGCGCAGCAGGTCGGCCCAGGCCAGCCGGCGAGCGCGGCCAGGCGGGTCATCGGGTGAGTCCGCGGCGTCGGCATTGGAGCGAGCAGCGGCACCGGCCGCTTCGCTCGCGTCGGGGCTGCGATTCCAATGCGAGGCAACGACGCGAGGCCGTCGGGCCTTCGGCGTCGTGGGCTCGCTGGGTACGGTGCCGCGCGAGTCGTCGGTACCGATCGGGCGCTCTGCGGCCTCGGGCGGAGCCGCTGCGTCGCCCGGCTTCACCTCACGCGGCACGACCTGGGGGCGCCGGCCTGCGGCCGGGCCGAGGATCCCGTGGTAGCGGACGAGGTGGAAGCGAGGCGGGGGCACGAGAGCGACGAGCTTCTCGACGAGCTCGCCGGGCTCGAAGACGACGTGGGTGGTGCCGTCGCGCCAGCGGTGCTTCAGGCGATAGAGGAGGCGTCCGTCGTCGAGGCGAGAGAGCCGCTCGGTCGCGACTGGAGGCCGAGCGGCGTAGCGGCACAGGCGCTCGAGGCGGCGGCGGTCGCGTGCCGGGACGGCCACGTTCGCGTGCAGGCTCACACCCCCTGCGCTCGCGCAGCGCTCACCCGCGAGCGCCGGAAGCTCGTCCGCGTCGATACGGTCGCCGAGGCGCAGCACGCGCCTTCCGGCGCGGCGCCCGGTGGCAATGCGGCCGGCGACGGAAGCACCATAGAGGCCGGCGAGAAGGGGCTGCTCGTCGGCCAGGGGGTCGGCGACCTGGGGGTCGTCTCCGAGACCCAGGCCGCGGCGCTCGAGCAGGCGCGCGATGCGCCGCGCGACCTGCCTCACCACACGAGCGACCTCGGCATCCTCGGGAGGTGGAAGCGGGCGGAACCGGCAGGGTCCGAACGGCGCCTCTGCGTAGGTGCCGTCGAGCACCAGCGAGTGGAAATGGACGTTCAGGTTGAGGGCATCGCCGAATCGCTGCACGAACGTGACGGCACGACACCGGGTGCGCTCGATGCTCCAGTGCTTCCGGGCCCGGCGCCGGAGCGATGCGAAGACCGTCCGTACGAAGATGCCCAGCACGGCGGAAGTGAGCTCGGCGTCGTAGGCGAGGCGGTAGCGGAGCGCGTGGGGGAGCGACAGCACCCACTGGCGGACGGGGGCCTCGGGGAGCACGCGATCGACCAGGTGCGCCGCGGTGTCGGCCATCCGGCGTCCCCCGCACGAAGGGCAGAAGCCCCGGCCCTTGCACGAGAAGGCGACCAGGCGGTCGAGCCCGCAAGCGTCGCAGTGCACGCGGACGAAGCCCTGAGCGAGGACGCCGCAGCCGAGGAAGTCGCGCAGCTCGCGCTCGACGAAGCGCGGGACCGCTCGATCCCGGGCCCGGGCCTGTGCGAGAAAGCCCTCGAGCTCGCGCTGGACGACGCCGTAGAGGACGGACTCCTCGGGGCGTCGTCTCGTGTACGCCGGCTCGCTCCGAGGACCGCACGCGGAAGCAGAAGGAGGCGTCGCACGACGATGCACCCGTGGCGCCGTTGCCAGCTCCATGCCGGGCGCCATGCGAGTCGTGTGCGTCCCTCGCCAGCCCGCTCGTCGAAGTCGAAGCCGGCGGTTCACCCTCGCATTGTCGACGGTCGTTCACGCCTCGCAGCCGCAGGTTGCTCCTCGACTCGCACCACCGACCTCGGAGCTGTGACCGCATCCGTCACACCCGCCTGCGACGCTGCGTCCGTTCCTCCCCCGGTCCCGACGGAGTCCGACATGGCGACCGCAGTGGTTGCGGAGTCCCGCTACGACCCGCGCTGCGACACGATCGAGGCGCTCGACGCCCGGCTCGTCGCGTGCGTGCGAAGTGGGGCGCCCTTGCGCCGGACGCTCGCGCGCATCGCGGGCGCGTTCGTGGCGCACCGGGCGTGGGAGCCGCTCGGCTTCGTGCGGCCGGCCGACTATTCGCGGGAGCGTCCGGGGCTGTCCGCTCGCGAGCTGCACGACCTCGCGCGGGTGGACGCGGCGCTCGGGAGGCTGCCGGAAATCGATGCGGCGCTGGTGTCGGGCGCACTTGGCTGGACGAAGGCGCGGCTGCTGTGCCGGGTGGCCACGCCCGAGGATGAGGCTCACTGGCTCCACGCTGCGAGTCGGTTCTCGGCGGATGCGCTCTCGCGCGAGGTGCGTGCCATCGATGTCGGGTCGTTGGAGGCGGGAGCGGAATCGGAGCCGGATAGTGGACGCGACCGCGAGGTCGTTCGCGTTCGCGTGCCGAGGCGGGTGAAGGGGCGCTGGGGCGCATTAAAGGGCGCGATGCGTCGGGTCGCGGGGGAGCGGCTGCCGAACGATGCGTGCGTCGAGATCCTGACGGCCGAGGTGCTCTCGGCCGTGCGGGTCGAGCTGGAGGGGCAAGAGTCGCCCCCGCCGGTTCGTCGGGCTGGCTCTGGAGAGCACGAGCCGGCGCCAGTCCCCGAGCCGCCTCGCACGTCGGCCGCGCCGCCCGAGCGGTCGCCCTTCATCGAGAGCCTGGCCGAGGGCCTCGCCGAGGCGTCGCCTCACGAGCTCGACGGGCGTCTCTGCCGCGCGGCTACGCTCGAGCGGGGTCTGCTCGCGCGCGTCGGTCCCCTGCTGCTGGCCTTCACCGAGCGGCGGGGTCCCCGCCAGCTCGGGTTCCGCAGCGTCGATGCCTACGCCCGCGAGCGGCTTGGCATGTCGCCGCGGAAGGCGCGTGCGTTGCTGCGCCTCGAGCGAGCGTGCGTTCGGTCGATCGCGCTCGGCGAGGCATGGCGCTCGGGCACGCTCACGGTATCTCGGGCGCTGGCGCTCGTACCGCTCGTGCTCGCCGAGGGCTCGGAGCAGTTCCATGCCGCTTGGATTCAGCGTGCAGGGGCGGTGACGGTGCGACGCCTGGAGGACGACGTCGAGGCGGCGCTGGGATCGGGGCTTCTCGACCCGGCCTCCCTCCCGGATCTGCCCGGGGGGCCGGCTCCGGAGTGCCTCCCCGAGGGTGTGCAGATCGGTGCGGAACCCATGCGTGGCGAGGAGACGGACGTCTGGGTGGCGAACGTCCCCGCCGAGGTCGCGCGGCTGTTCCGAGGCTGCCTCGCGACCCTCGCGCGGCGGCTCGGGTCGAAGGGGCAGGCCCTCGACGCGATGTTCGACCACTGCCTGGCCACCTGGAGGGTGCCGACGGCGCGGCACCACCGCGTGTTCGAGCGCGACGGCTGGCGCTGTACGGCCCCGGGCTGCAGCTCGCAGCGGAACCTCCATGCGCATCACGTCTTCTTCCGCTCGGCGGGCGGCGGCGACGAGCTCGCGAACCTGACGACGCTGTGTGCCGCGCATCATCAACGAGGCGTCCATGCCGGCGTGCTCCGGATCCGTGGCCGGGCGCCCGAGGGGCTCGTCTTCGAGACGCCGTTCGGGCGGTTCCGGGCCGGGGATCGCCTCCTCTCCGACGCTGGCGCCCCCCGGGCTGATCGGTACTCTCCGCCGGACCCCAGCTGGGTCCACTCCTTTTAACTCCGTCCCGCGAGGCGGAGAAAGGGCAACGTGGCGAGCGATCCCCCCGTCGACGAGCGGCACGAGGCCGGCCACGACCGCGTGAGCCGCGCGCCCGCCGGCGTCGTCCTGGACGACCTCGCGATCAAGCGCTGCCTGATGCGCATCGCGCACGAGATCGTCGAGCGCAACGACGAGCTGGCGAAGCTCTACCTGGTCGGCATCCCGAACGGGGGGCCGCCGCTGGCGCGCCGGATCGCCGCGAACCTGCGCGAGATCGCCGGCGT
This sequence comes from Myxococcota bacterium, assembly GCA_041605395.1. Lineage (GTDB taxonomy): Bacteria > Myxococcota_A > UBA9160 > UBA9160 > UBA6930 > JBFIYM01. The sequence goes on from JBFIYM010000054.1 coordinate 15,985, forward strand.
CGAGCCGACGGTGGGCGTGCTCGACACCACGCTCTACCGCGACGACCGGCTCACCGCCGGCGTCAGGCCGCGGCTCCGGCGCACGGAGATGCCTTCCGCCGTCGACGACCGCATCGTGATCCTCGTCGACGACGTCGCGAGCACCGGGCGCACGATCCGCGCCGCCATGGACGCCCTCATGGACTTCGGGCGCCCGCGCGAGGTGCAGGTCGTGGCGCTCGTCGACCGCGGCCACCGCGAGCTGCCGATCAAGATCGACTACGTCGGCAAGAACATCCCGACGCAGCGCACGGACCACGTGAAGTTCCAGGCGAGCGAGGACGGTGACGGGATGGAGGTCGTCGTGACCCGGTCCCGGGGGGGCGCCACATGATGAAGCACGGGCTGCTGGGCATCGAGGATCTCGAGCGCGAGGACATCGAGCTGATCCTCGAGACGGCCTTCCACATGAAGGAGGTCGGCCGCCGCGAGGTCAAGAAGGTGCCGACGCTGCGCGGCCGCACCATCATCAACCTCTTCTTCGAGTCCTCGACGCGCACGCGAACGAGCTTCGAGATCGCGGGGAAGCGCCTCTCGGCGGACGTGGTGAACTTCAGCCCCTCGTCGTCGAGCCTCTCGAAGAAGGAGAGCATCCTCGACACGGCGAAGACGCTCGACGCGATGGACCCCGACGCGGTGGTGATCCGGCACCAGGTCGCCGGCGTTCCGCAGCAGATCGCGAACGAGCTCTCGGCCCCGGTGATCAACGCCGGCGACGGCGCGCACGAGCACCCGACCCAGGCGCTGCTCGACGTGATGACGGTGCTGGAGGAGAAGCAGCGCGTCGACGGGCTCACGGTCACGATCATCGGCGACATTGCGCACTCGCGGGTGGCGCGCTCGAACATCTACGCCTTCACGAAGCTCGGCGCCGAGGTGCGCGTGGCGGGGCCGCCCACGATGCTGCCCCCGGGCGTCGAGACGCTCGGCGTGAAGGCCTACACCTCGCTCCGCGAGGCGCTCGACGGCGCCGACGTGGTGATGGCGCTCCGCATCCAGCTCGAGCGCCTGGCCGGGTCGCTGTTCCCGAGCATCCGGGAGTACTCGGCCACCTTCGGCCTCGACCGCGCGAAGCTCCGCTTCGCCAAGGACGACGCCATCGTGATGCACCCCGGTCCGGTGAACCGCGGCGTCGAGCTCGCCCACGACCTGGCGGACCGCCGGCCTAGCGTCGTGCTCGACCAGGTGAGGAACGGCGTGGCCCTGCGCATGGCCGTGCTCTACCTGCTGGCCGGACAGAAGCAAACCGCTCCCACGGGACAGAAACGAGAGGAGACGGCGTGACGAGCCGCATCTGGATCCGGGGTGGGCGCGTGCTCGACCCGGCGAGTGGGCGCGACGCCGTGGGCGACGTGTTGCTCGAGGACGGCCGCATCGCGGCCGTGGGCGACCCGCTCGAGACGGTCGCCGACGCCGAGGAGATCGACGCCCACGGCCTCTGGGTGGCGCCCGGCTTCGTGGACCTCCACACGCACCTGCGCGAGCCCGGCCAGGAGTACAAGGAGGACATCGCCTCCGGGGGGCGCGCCGCCGCGGCCGGCGGCTTCACGGCGATCTGCTGCATGGCGAACACGGACCCGGTGAACGACGACCCGTCCGTGACCGAGTACATCCTGGATCGTGCCCGGAACGAATCGCCGGTGCGCGTGCTGCCGGTGGCTGCCGCCACGAAGGGCCTCGCGGGCGAGGTGATGACCGAGATGGCGGCGCTGGTCGAGGCCGGCGCGGTCGCCTTCAGCGACGACGGCAAGACCATCATGGACAGCGGCATGCAGCGGCGCGTGCTCGAGTACTCGCGCCTGGTCGAGAAGCCGATCATCGTGCACGCCGAGGACCGCACCCTGGTGCGCGACGGCGTGGTGAACGAGGGCGCGGTCTCGACCCGGCTCGGGCTGCCCGGCAACCCGGCGCTGGCCGAGGTGGTGCACATCGCGCGGGATCTGCTGCTGGCCGAGCTGACGGGCGCGCACCTGCACGTCGCCCACGTCTCCACCGCGGGCGGCGTCGCCCACGTGCGCGAGGCGCGGGCCCGCGGCGTTCACGTGACGGCCGAGGTGACGCCCCATCACCTGACGCTCACCGACGAGGCGACGCTCGGCTACGACCCGAATACGAAGATGGCGCCACCGCTCCGCGGCAAGGACGACGTCGCCGCCTGCGTCGAGGCGCTGGCCGACGGCACGCTCGACGCGATCGCGACCGACCACGCCCCGCACGCCGTCCACGAGAAGGAGGTCGAGTTCACCGCGGCGCCGCCCGGCGTGCTCGGCTTCGAGACCGCCTTCGCCGTGGTGCTGGAGCTGGTGCGGAAGGGCGCGCTCACGCCGCTCCAGCTGATCGCCTCGCTGACCTGGCAGCCGGCGCGCGTGCTGCGCCTCGCGATGGGCCGGCTCGAGCCGGGCGCGGCCGCCGACGTGGTGCTGCTCGACCCCGCCGAGCGCTGGGTCTACGACCCCGCCCAGGGGTTCTCGAAGAGTCGGAACTCGCCGTGGGCGGGCCGGGAGCTCGAAGGCCGAGTCCGTGCCACCTGGGTGGACGGGCGGCTGGTCCACCAATCGCCCGGATCGGGCCGAGGAGTGTCGTTTCCGTGAGCCAGCCTGCTTCCCGCCCGCCCCCCGCCTGTCTGGCGCTCGCCGACGGCACCGTCTACCGCGGCCGAGCCTTCGGCGCGCGCGCCGTCTCGGTCGGGGAGGTGTGCTTCAACACGAGCATGACCGGCTACCAGGAGATCCTCACCGACCCCTCCTATGCCGGGCAGATCGTGGCGATGACCTACACCCAGATCGGGAACGTCGGGGCCAACGCGGAGGACGAGGAATCGGCGCGACCCTTCCTGTCCGGGTTCGTGGTCAAGGAGCTGTTCGAGACGCCGTCGAACTGGCGCGCCCGGGAGAGCCTGCCGGCGTTCCTGGAGCGGCACGGCGTCCCGGCCCTCGCGGGGATCGACACGCGCGCCCTGGTGCGACGGATCCGCGACCAGGGCTTCCAGAACGCGGTGCTCTCGACCGATCCCGACCAGCAGGAGGCCGAGGCGCTGGTCGAGCGGGCGCGGAGCGCGCCGGGGCTCGACGGGTGGGATCTCGTCGCCAGCGTCACCTGCCAGGCGCCCTACACGTGGGTCGAAGGCGCCTGGGGCGGCGTCCCCGGCCAGCTGCCGGTCGCGGCGCGCCCGACCCCCACGCTGCGGGTGGTCGCCTTCGACTTCGGCGTGAAGCGCAACATCCTGCGGCTGCTCGTGGACCAGGGCTTCGAGGTCACCGTGGTGCCCGCGCGCACCTCGGCCCACGAGGTGAAGAAGCTCGCGCCCGACGCGGTCTTCCTCTCGAACGGGCCGGGCGACCCGGCCGCCGTCGAGGGCGTGCGCGACACGGTGCGCGCGCTGGCGCGGGAGCTCCCGCTGTTCGGCATCTGCCTCGGCCACCAGATCCTCGGGCTCTCGCTCGGGGGCACGACGCGGAAGCTCAAGTTCGGGCACCACGGCGGCAACCAGCCCGGCAAGGACCTGGCGACCGGCCGGGTCGCCATCTGCGCCGAGAACCACGGCTACGCCGTCGAGGCGGAGTCGCTGCGCCAGGCCGGCGAGCCGGTCACGGTGACCCACGTCAACCTGAACGACGACACCGTCGAGGGCCTCGCCCACGAGCGCCTGCCGCTGTTCTCGGTGCAGTACCACCCGGAGGCCTCTCCGGGTCCGCACGACGTCCGCTACTTCTTCGAGCGCTTCCGCGAGATGACGCTCCGGCACAAGGCCGGTGAGACCGTCAGCGGCGCCGCCGTCGCCCGGGGGCTCTAGATGCCGCGCCGCGAGGATCTGCACACCATCCTGGTGGTCGGCTCGGGCCCGATCGTGATCGGGCAGGCCTGCGAGTTCGACTACTCAGGGACCCAGGCCTGCAAGGCGCTGCGCGAAGAGGGCTATCGCGTGGTGCTCGTCAACTCGAACCCGGCCACCATCATGACGGACCCGGAGACGGCCGACGCCACCTACGTGGAGCCGATGACGCTCGAGAGCGTCGAGAAGATCATCGTCGCCGAGCGGCCGGACGCGCTGCTCCCGACCATCGGCGGCCAGACGGCGCTCAACCTGGCCGTGGACCTCGCCGAGGCCGGCATCCTCGATCGCCACGGCGTGCGCCTGATCGGCGCCAACCTCGCGGCGATCCGGAAGGCCGAAGACCGGCAGGAGTTCCGTGCCGCGATGGAGAAGATCGGGCTCGCGGTGCCCGAGTCGGGCTACGCCCGCTCGCTCGCCGACGCGCGCGAGATCGTGAAGCGCACCGGCTTCCCCGCCATCATCCGGCCCAGCTTCACGCTCGGCGGCAGCGGCGGCTCGATCGCCTGGAAGCCCGAGGAGTACGACGCGCTGGTGGAGTGGGCGCTCCAGTCCTCTCCCAAGCACACCTGCCTGATCGAGCAGAGCGTGCTCGGCTGGAAGGAGTACGAGCTCGAGGTGATGCGCGACGTGAACGACAACGTCGTGATCATCTGCTCGATCGAGAACTTCGACCCGATGGGCGTCCACACCGGGGACTCGATCACGGTGGCGCCGGCGCAGACGCTCACCGATCGCGAGTACCAGCTGATGCGGGACGCGGCGATCGCGATCATCCGGGAGATCGGCGTCGACACGGGCGGGTCGAACATCCAGTTCGGCGTCCAGCCCGAGACCGGCGCGCTGGTCGTGCTCGAGATGAACCCGCGCGTCTCGCGGAGCTCGGCGCTGGCGTCCAAGGCCACCGGCTTCCCGATCGCCAAGATCGCCGCGAAGCTGGCGGTCGGGTACACGCTCGACGAGATCCGGAACGACATCACGCGCGAGACGCCGGCCAGCTTCGAGCCCAGCATCGACTACGTGGTCACCAAGGTGCCGCGCTTCACCTTCGAGAAGTTCCCGGGCACCGACAACACGTTGACCACGCAGATGAAGTCGGTGGGCGAGGCGATGGCGATCGGCCGCACCTTCAAGGAGAGCTTCCAGAAGGCGCTGCGCTCGCTCGAGATCGGGCCGATGGGCCTCGAGCCGCCCGAGCTGCCGGCGGGGAAGGCCGGGGACGAGGCGCTCGCGCGTGCGATCGACCAGCCGCGGCCGGGGCGGCCCTGGGCGCTGGCCGAGGCGTTCCGGCGCGGCGCCACGGTCGAGGAGCTCTACCGCCGCACCGCGATCGATCCCTGGTTCCTGCGCAACCTGCAGGAGCTGGTCGAGATGGAGGCGGCGCTTGCGGCGGCGCCCGAGGCGGAGCGCCCCGCCTGGCTGCGGCCCGCCAAGCAGGCGGGCTTCTCGGACGTGCGCCTCGCCGCGCTCTGGGGCACCGACGAGGGGGCCGTCCGCGCGCTTCGGCGCGAGCACGGCGTGCGGCCGGTCTACAAGCGCGTCGACACCTGCGGCGCGGAGTTCGAGGCCCTGACGCCGTACCTCTACTCGACCTACGAGGACGAGTGCGAGGCCCGTCCGAGCGACCGCCAGAAGATCATGATCCTGGGCGGCGGCCCGAACCGGATCGGGCAGGGCATCGAGTTCGACTACTGCTGCGTCCACGCCGCCTTCGCGCTGCGGGACGCGGGCTTCGAGACCATCATGGTCAACTGCAACCCCGAGACGGTCTCGACCGACTACGACACCAGCGACCGCCTCTACTTCGAGCCGCTCACGCTCGAGGACGTGCTCGAGATCGTCGACCGCGAGAAGCCCCTCGGCGTGATCGTCCAGTTCGGCGGACAGACGCCGCTGCGCCTCGCCGTGGCGCTCGAGCGCAATGGCGTGCCGATCCTCGGCACGACGCCCGACGCGATCGACCGGGCCGAGGACCGCGAGCGCTTCGACCAGCTGCTCGAGAAGCTGCGCCTGAAGCGCCCGCCGTCCGGAATCGCGCGCAGCCTCCCCGAGGCCGAGGCCGTGGCGGCGCGCATCGGCTACCCGGTGCTGGTGCGGCCCTCCTACGTGCTCGGCGGGCGCGCGATGCAGATCGTGCACGACGACGCCAGCCTGACCGAGTACATGCGCTCGGCCGTGAAGGCCTCGCCCGAGCACCCCGTGCTGGTCGACCGGTTCCTCGCGGACGCGACGGAGGTGGACGTCGACGCGATCTCCGACGGGGAACGCGTCGTGATCGGCGGCGTGATGGAGCACATCGAGGAGGCGGGGGTCCACTCCGGGGACAGCGCCTGCTCGATCCCGCCGTACTCGCTCGGCCGGGACGTCGTGGACGAGATCCTCGAGGCGACCCGGAAGCTGGCCCTCGAGCTCGGCGTCCGTGGCCTGATGAACGTGCAGTACGCGGTGAAGGACAAGGACGTCTACGTGCTCGAGGTGAACCCGCGTGCCTCGCGCACGGCGCCGTTCGTCTCGAAGGCGATCGGCCGGCCGCTGGCGAAGCTGGCCGCCCTGGTGATGAGCGGAAAGACGCTTGCGGAGCTCGGCTTCACGCGCGAGATCTGGCCGCGCCACTACTCGGTGAAGGAAGCCGTGTTCCCGTTCCTCAAGTTCCCGGGCGTCGACACCGTGCTCGGGCCCGAGATGAAGAGCACCGGCGAGGTGATGGGGATCGACTCCGACTTCGGGCGCGCCTACGCGAAGTCGCAGATCCAGGCCGGCAACCCGATCCCGGAGCGCGGCCGGCTCTTCGTCTCGCTGCGTGGCGACGACCAGCGGCGCGCCGCCGGGCCGATCCGGGAGTTCGCCGACGCGGGCTTCAAGCTGCTGGCGACGGCCGGCACGGCCCGGGCGCTCGAGGCCGCCGGCCTGGCCGTCGAGGTCGTGGCCAAGGTGGGGGAGGGGGCGCCGAACGTGGTCGACCGGATCGAGGCCGGCGACGTCGACCTGGTGGTGAACACCGTGGCGGCCGACCCGCGCGCGGTGCGGGACTCGTTCCAGATCCGTCGGGCGGCGCTCCAGCGCGGCCTGCCGTACTTCACGACCTTCGCAGCGCTGCGCGCCGCCGCCGGCGCGGTCCGGGCGCTCCGCCAGGGTACGATCGGTGTGCGCTCGCTCCAGGAGGTGCACCGAACCCTGTAGACGAGCGGGGGAGCGCTTGACCGCCACGCCGTTCCAGGAGGCGCTCGCCGCGCTTCGGAAGCCGCTCGCCTTCGCGGCGTCCGACGACTTTGCGCACCTCGAGCGCCTGCGCGACCTCGAGAAGAGCGTGAGCGCCGCCGCCGCACGCGCGGCGTCCCTGTGCATCCCCCCGGACGCGGCGCGCACGCTGACGCGCATCGAGGAGGCGTTCGCGAAGCCCCTCGCCGCGAAGCCGAAGCGGGCCGCCGTCGAGCGCGCGCTGGCGCTGCTGGCCCCGCTCGAGGACCCGGGCTTCGCCGACGCCGCCATCGCCCGGCCCGTCGCGAGCCTGCCGGGTGTCGGCCCGCGCCGCGCCCAGCAGCTGGCGCAGCGCGGTCTGCGCAGCGTCGTCGACCTGCTGTTCCACCTCCCGAGCCGCTACGACGACCGGCGGGAGAGCGTGCGGATCGGCGATCTCGAGGTCGGGCGTCGGGCCAGCTTCCAGGGCGAGATCAAGGTCGCCGACTTCGGGCCCCGCCGCGGCCGCACCCGCACCTTCTCGGCCGTGCTCGGCGACGACAGCGGCGTGGTCACGCTCAAGTGGTTCCGCGGCGGCGAGTCGATCGCGGGCCAGGTCAAGAAGGGGGTGCGGCTCCGCGCCACGGGCGACGTGCGCCGCTACCGGTTCTCGAAGGAGGTGATCCACCCCGAGATCGACTTCCTCCGCGAGGGCGACGAGGCCGCGGGCGAGGGCATCGTGCCCGACTACCCGGTTCCGGAGGGCATCCCGCCGCGCACCTTCCGGCGCTGGGTCGCGGCGGCCGTGGCGCAGTACTCGGACCTGGTGCCGAGCACGCTGCCCACGAAGCTGGCGGCCCAGCGCGGCCTGCCGCCGGCGCCCGAGGCGCTGCGGCGCATCCATCGCCCCGAGGCCGACCAGGAGCCCGAGGCGCTCCGCGCCCGCCGCACGGCCGCGCACGAGCGCCTGGTGCTCGAGGAGCTGTACCTGCTCGAGGTGGGCCTCGCGCTCCGCCACGCCGAGCGCGCGCGCGAGCCCGGGGTGGCGCTCGACCCGACGGGCCCGGGCGTCTCCGCCGCGCTGGCCGCGCTGCCGTTCCGGCTGACCGACGCGCAGGCGCACGCCTGGCGCGAGATCGCCGCGGACCTGGCCGCGCCGCATCCCATGAACCGGCTGCTCCAGGGCGACGTCGGGAGCGGCAAGACGGCGGTCGCCGCGCTGGCGGCGGTGGCGGCGGCCGAGAGCGGCCAGCAGGCCGCGTTGATGGCGCCGACGGAGCTGCTCGCGGAGCAGCACGCCCGCACGCTCGGCACGCTGCTGGCGGGCGCGCCCGGCGTGCGCACCGCGCTGCTCACGTCTTCGCTCGCCCGCGCCGAGGCCGACGCCGTGCGCGAGGCGCTGGCCGCCGGCGAAGTCGACCTCGTGGTCGGCACCCACGCGCTGCTCCAGCCGGCGGTGAACTTCGCGCGCCTCGCGCTGGCCATCGTCGACGAGCAGCACCGCTTCGGGGTGCTCCAGCGCCAGGCCCTGGCGGGCCGCGGACCGGGCGGCGCGCACCCCCACGTGCTGGTGATGACCGCCACCCCGATTCCGCGCAGCCTCGCGCTCACCCTCTACGGCGACCTCGACCTCTCCGTGATCGATGCGCTGCCGCCCGGTCGGACGCCGGCGCGCACCGTGTTGCTCCGCGCCGGCGAAGGGGCGCGCGTGGTCGAACTGGTGCGGGAGACGCTCGCCCGCGGCGAGCAGGTCTACGTGGTCTACCCGCTCGTCGAGGAGTCGGAGAAGGTGGACCTGCGCGCCGCGAGCGAGTCGGCCGACCGCATCCGCGCGGTGTTCACCGGGGCCACGGTCGATCTCGTGCACGGCCGACTGGACGCCGCCGCGCGCGGCGCCGCCATGCAGCGTTTCGCGGGCGGCGAGACCCAGATCCTGGTCTCCACCACGGTCGTCGAGGTCGGCGTGGACGTGCCCAACGCCACGCTCATGGTCGTCGAGCACGCGGAGCGCTTCGGGCTGGC
>JBFIYM010000055.1:0-24856 GCA_041605395.1 Myxococcota bacterium
GACGTGGCGTCGCTCGGCTAGCCGCCCAGGAAGGTGGAGATGCAGGCACTTCCCGTAGATCCGGACCGGATCCGCGCGGCCTGGCAGGGGCGCATCTCGGGCTGCCAGCTCGGCAAGCCCGTCGAGCTGATGTCCATGACGCAGGGGAAGGCCGCCCTCGACGACTACCTGCGCAAGGCCGACGCCGTCCCGCTCCGCGACTACGTCCCGCTCCTCGAGGGCACGTCGGTCGAGCGCTTCGGCCGCGCCAGCTGCCGCGGTGAGCTGGTGCGCGCCGAGCCGGACGACGACATCAACTACACGGTCCTCGCGCTGCTGCTGCTCGAGGAGAAGGGCGCGGGGCTAGAGACCGTCGACGTGGCGCGCGCCTGGCTGCGCCTGCTCCCGGTGGGGGCGGTGTTCACCGCGGAACGCGCGGCCTACCGCACGCTGGTCGCGAAGGCCTCGGAGTACTTCTGCTTCGGGGTGGAGCCGGGCTTCGACCTCGCCGAGTGCTCGGACAACCCGTACAACGACTGCATCGGCGCCCAGATCCGCGCGGACCTCTACGGCTGGGTGTGTCCCGGCCGCCCGGCGCTCGCCGCGGAGCTGGCGCGACGCGACGCTCTGCTCTCCCACCGTGGCGAGGGCGTCTACGGGGCGATGTTCGTCGCCGCGCTCGGGGCCGCGATCCCGGCCTCGGACGCGCTCGACGCTGCGCTCACGTCGGCGCTCGAGACGATTCCCGCGGGCAGCCAGGCGGCGGACGCCGTCCGCTTCGGCCGCTCGCTGGCGGGGGAGCGGGATGCGGTCGCGCGCTTGCACGAACGCTACGAAGAGCTCTCTCCCGTCCACACCGTGAACAACCTCGCCCTGGTGGTATGGGCGCTGGCCTCGGCACCGGACGACTTCGCGGCGGCGGTGGGCGAGGCCGTCGCCGCGGGCTGGGACACGGACTGCAACGGGGCCACGGTCGGCGGCCTGTTCGGGCTCGCCGAGCCTGTCCCCGCGGCCTGGACGCGACCCTGGCAGGGCCGTGTCGCCGTCACCCTCGCCGGCCACGCCGAGCTCGCTCTCGACGATCTGGTGGAACGCACCGTGGCGGTGGCACGGTCGCTCGCGTGAGCCGGCAGCGCGAATCGTGGCATTGCTAGCATTTCGCGATCCAGCAGGAGGATCCCGAACTTGCTCGAGACGACCCGACGCCGCGCGCTCCACTTCCTGGCCCTGCTCGGGCTGGGCGGATCGGGGCTCGCACGGGCTGCCAACGCCGCCATCGACGCGGCCACCGAGCCCGACGCCTGGCCGGCGATGACGACGCGCAAGCTGGGGCGGACCGGCTTCGAGGGCAGCCGCCTGGTGTTCGGCTGCGGCGCGGCGCTCATGTTCTGGCGGCGCGACGAGCTCCTGGAGGCGGCGCTCGAGCACGGCGTGAACGTCTTCGACGTCGGCACCAGCGACTACTACCGCTACGCGGAGGAGAACCTCGCCGTCTTCGCCCGGAAGCATCGCGACGCGATCTTCCTGATCTCGAAGGGGTTGGTCGGGATCGAGCTCGAGCCCGGCCACGAGCTGACGGCCGAGGAGCACCGCACGGCCGCGCAGAACTGGTCGAACGCCCTCGACCGCAGCCTCGGCGATCTCGCCACCGATCACGTCGATGCCTACTACGTGATGGCGGCCAACAACGTGTCGCTGATCAAGAGCGAAGAGATGCACGCAGCCTTCGAGCAGGCCAAGCAGGCCGGAAAGGTGGATCACTGGGGCGTCAGCACGCACCAGAACGCCGCCGCCGTCCTCGAGGCCGCCGCCGAGACGGGCTGGTACTCGCTGGCGCAGATCGCGGTCACGCCGGCGGGCTGGTACGACTGGAACTCGAAGGCGGTGGACAAGGGCTCCCGGCCGATGCGGGCCCTACGGCCGACGCTCGACAAGGCGCGCGCCGCCGGGATCGGCCTGATCGGCATGAAGGCGGCGCGTCATCTCGCCGGCTCCTTCTTCGGCCTCGGCCCGGACCGACTCGGCGCCTTCGACGCGCACTACGACGACGCCTACCTGAAGGCGCCGCTCAGCGCCTTTCAACGCAGCTACGCGTACGTGCTCGCACACGGGCTCGACGCGGTGAACGCCGACAGCCAGTCGCTCGAGCACCTACGCGAGAACTTCACCGCCGCAGCGACCTCGGAGCGCTACTTCGCGTAGTGGCGTTGCCTCCGAGCGTCATCTTCTTCACGGACGCGCTCGCGGCGGACGCCCTCGAGGCGTTCGCTCTCCGCCTCGAGGGGCTCGGCTACGAAGCGCTCTGGGTGCCTGAGTTCTTCGGGCGCGAGCCCTTCGTCACCGTCTCCTTCCTGCTCGCCCGAACCACGCGGCTCCGCGTCGCAACGGGGATTGCCAACGTGTACGCGCGGGACGCGCGGGTCGCGGCGCAGGCGCGGCACACGCTGGCCGAGCTCTCGGGGGGCCGCTTCGTGCTCGGGCTCGGTGTCTCGCACCCGCCCATGGCGGAGGCACACGGCGCCGAGTGGGTGCCGCCGGTTCGGAAGCTCCGTGCGTACCTCGACGTGCTCGAACGGACGCAGGTGCAGTCGCCTGCCCCCGCGCAGGAGGCCCCGGTCTGGCTGGCGGCTCACGGGCCCGGCCTGCTGCGGCTCGCGGCCGCGCGCGCCGACGGCGCGAACACCTACCTGATGCCGCTGCCACACACGAAAGAGGCGCGTGAGGTGCTGGGTCCTGGCAAGCGGCTCCACGTCGTCCTGCCCTGCTGTCTTTGCGAGGACGCGAGCGTCGCCCGAGAAGCCGCGCGAAAGGCTCTCCGCATCTATCTGCCCCTGCCGGCCTACCAGAGGCAGTGGCGGGCTTGGGGCTTCGATGAATCCGACTTCGCCGGCGGCGGCACGGACCGGCTGGTGGATGGCGTCGTCGCCTGGGGCAGCGAGGCGCGGATCCGCGAGCGCATGGAGGCGCATCGCGAGGCGGGCGCCTCCCAGATCGTCGTGAGTCAGATCCGCCCGAGGGGCGGCGGCGCGGATTGGGACCTGCTCGAGGCGCTGGCGCCCTGAGCGCGCGGCTCAGGGCGACGCGGCCGGCACGCCGGGCTCGTCCGCCACGGCGAGCCGGGCGATCCAAGGCGTCACCGCGGCGCCGAGGAGCGCGGTCGAAAACGCCTTCCAGGTGAGGAAGGGCCCACGCTCGATCTCCCCGACGCCGAGCAGCATCAGGCCGGCGACGACGGGGAGACCGAAGCCCAGCACGCCGAGCAGCCCGAAGCGCAGGCCGCGACGCAGCACGCCCCGCTGCGACCGCTCGCCGACTGGCGGCAGGGCGCCGATGGCTCCGCGCCGCACCGAGCGCCGCACCAGGGGCGTCACGATCAGACACGTGATCAGCGGCAGGAAGAACGCGGTGCCGAGGGTGTCCGGGCCGACCCCACCGCTCGCGCCCCAGAGCGGGAGGGCCTCCTGTCCGCGGGTCTGGAGCGCGGCGACGGCGGGATTGATCGCGCCGTTCATGACCGCGGGCACGGCGCAGAAGCCCACCCAGAGCCAGCTCCGGTGGGTATCGGGAACGGCGAGTGCGCTCACAGGGCCTCCTGGCAGGCGTCGATCAGGACCCGCGCCCGCGGATCGATGTCGAGGTGCGGGCCCATGCGGTTGCAGACGTAGGCGAAGCCGAGCCTCGCATCCGGGTCGGCGAAGGCGACGCTTCCGCCCGCCCCCGGGTGACCGAAGCAACGGGCGCCGTCGGTGAAGCGGATCGGGGGGTTGGGCCCCTCTCCGTTCAGCATGAAGCCGGGTCCCATGCGCGCCGCCAGGCCGACCGTGCCCTCGACGCCGGCTGCATGCTCCACCGAGAGCGCTGCGATCGCCGGCTCGGAGAGCAGCGTCACACCACCCGCCCGGCCGCCGTTCGCGAGCACACCGTAGATGCGGGCTAGCCCGCGGGCGCTCCCGTGTCCGTTGATCGCCGGGATCTCCGCGCGGCGATGCGCCTCCGCGTTGTGGTCCCCGGTCCCCGTCGGGTTGGCGAAGGCGAGCAGCGCGAGGGGCGGCGCGTCGGATGCGGCGCCAGCGGCGAAGTCCCGCTGCATTTCGGCGGGCGGCTCGAGCATCGTGATGTCGGCGCAGCGACCGAGCTCGTCGTCGCCGAGCCCGATGCGGAAGTCGACCCCGAGCGGCTCGGCGATCTCTTCGCGGAAATAGCTTCCGAGGCTGCGACCCGACACGCGGCGCACCACCTCCCCGACCAGCCAGCCGAAGGTCACGGGATGGTATGCGAAGCTCTCGCCCGGCGTGAACCAGGGCGTCTCCGCGGCGAGCGCCGCGCAGACGGTCTGCCAGTCGTAGAGCGCCTCGGGCGGAAGCCAGCGGCGCAGCGCAGGCAGGCCCGCGCGATGGCTGAGCAGCCAGTCGACGGGGACGTCGGCCTTACCGGCCTGGGCGAACTCGGGCCAGTAGGCCGCAACCGGCGCCCCGAGGTCGAGCTTGCCCCGGTCGGCGAGGTGGTGGGCCGCCAGCGCCGTCATGCCCTTGGTCGTCGAGTAGACGTGCACCACGGTGTCGCGCTGCCAGGGCCGGGTCCGGCCCGGGTCCGCGTCGCCGGCCCAGAGGTCGACGACGGGTTCGCCGCCGCGCACCACTGCGACGGCGGCCCCGATCTCGTCGCGCTCGCGGAAGTTCGCGAGGAACGCGTCGCGGAGGGCAGCGAAGCGCGGATCGCAGTGGCCGTGCAGGGTGGGGGCGGGCATCTCGGGCCTCCCTCGAGACACCTCCAATCGGTGTCTCTTGCGGATAGTTTTAATATCGGATAGTATCTATATCCGCTATTGCCCGAGCATCGATCACGACGGGCACGCCGTCAAGGGAGGCCTCCCGATGCGCGTCTCCGAGCTGAGCGAGCGCTCCGGCGTTCCGCTCTCGAGCATCAAGTTCTACATCCGCGAGGGCCTGCTGCCGCCGGGGGAGCGGACGCGCGCGAACCAGGCGCGCTACGACAGGTCGCATCTCGATCGCCTCGAGCTGATCCGTGCCCTGCGCGAGGTGTGCGGCCTCGGCGTCGAAACCATCCGGCGCGTGCTCGAGGCGCTCGACGACCCCGGCCGCGAGGAGCAGCCGATCCGCATGGCGCTGCGGGCGATGGAGCCGGCGCCCCCCGAGCGAAGCGCCGAGGAGCAGGCGCGCTACGCGTCCGCCCATGCCGAGGTCACCGCCTTCCTCGACGGCCTGGCGTGGACGCTCCCGGGACAGCATGGCGAGCATGCCGAGCGCCTCGCCGACGCGCTCACCAACCTGCGGCGCCTGGTGATGCCCGAGATCCCGGTCGACGTGCTCGCGCCCTACGCGCGCGCCGCATGGGCGCTCTCGCAGATCGAGTACGACTCGGAGCCCCACGGCCATCGCATCCGCCCACGCCGCGGCGACGACCTCGCGTTTCCTTCGCGCATGGCGATCCTGGGCATCCTGCTGATGGAGCCCGTGCTCCTGACACTCCGGCGCTACGCGTTGAACGCCCGCGGCATGCGCCACTGGGAGGGTCTTCCGCTGCCGGCGCCGGAGCCCATCGTCGAGTGACGGACGCCCGCCTCAGCCGGCCATGGCGGAGTAGCGCTCGAGCAGGGCGTCTACGACGGGCGGAATCTCGATCTTCGCCGGGTCGTAGCGCGGGCTCCAGGTGCGGAGGTAGTTGCGCAGGAAGGTGCGGTTCATGGGCGAGCGCGGCCTGACGAGCTTCCGCCCGAGCGCGCCGGCCATGCACACCGCGAAGCGGCGGATGTACGAGACGTAGTGCCACTGGGACCAGGTGCCGGCGAGGATGCGGTAGAGGTAGCTCCCGACCAGGTGCTGGTAGACGCCGAAGGCGACGGTGCGGTGCTCGATCTCCTCGGCCATGTGCCAGGCCCAGATCTCGCCGCCGGGGACGACGCCGTCGAACCCCCCGTGCTCGGCAGCCGCCAGCGCGCCGGCGCAGGTCATGGCCTCGAAGCCCTCGGCATAGGCCAGGTTGAAGCGCAGCGACTTCGTCGCGGTGAAGCGCCGATAGTCCGCGTCGAGCGCGGCCTCGATGGCGCGCAGCGCCTCGGCGGTCGGCTCGTCGAAGCGGGCGCGGATCCGGTCGTTCAACAGCGCGTGGTTCCGGTAGTGGTGGCCCTCCTGCATGCAGAAGCGCCGCGTGTCCTCCGCGAGCCCCGGGTCGCGGATCGCGTCGATCGCCACCTTCATGGTGCGGATCAGGTACGGCTCGAGATAGGGCATCGTCATCGAGAGCCCGAGCTGCGGCAGCACCAGCCCGAGCATCTCGTCGGACAGGTCGAGGTCGATGGGCGCATCGAAGTCGAACCGGATCTTGCGGACGGTGATCTCAGCCATCCCGAGAGCTTACGTCTAGAGGCCTTCAGTCGCCCGCCGGCTCGTTCTGCATCTCGAGGTGGAGACTCTCGCCGGTGTAGGGGTGTCGCGCGGCGACCGCTTCGTCGAGCGTCACGCCGAGGCCCGGCTCGGCGGGGGGCAGCACGTAGCCCTCCTCCCAGCGGATCGGCTTCTCGAGCAGCTCCGCGTGGAAGCCGTCCCAACGGCGGATGCCCTCCAGGATCAGGAAGTTCGGGGAGCAGGCCGCCAGCTGGACGTTCGCCGCGCCGACGACCGGGCCGCAGTAGAGATGCGGCGCGATC
Organism: Myxococcota bacterium; assembly: GCA_041605395.1. GTDB lineage: Bacteria > Myxococcota_A > UBA9160 > UBA9160 > UBA6930 > JBFIYM01. The sequence continues at coordinate 6,647 of JBFIYM010000055.1, forward strand.
TGTGCGTAGTGGGCCTCGGCCATGCCGGCGATCTTCTTGGCCTCGAGCAGACCGCCGCAGCGGCCGGTGTTCATCTGGAGGATCGAAGCGGCGCCGGTCGCCAGCACGCGGCCGAACTCGTGCTTGCCGACCAGCCGCTCCCCGGTAGCGATCGGGATCGTGGTCCCTCGAGCCACCCGCGCCATCGCCTCCGGGGATTCCGGCGGCACCGGCTCCTCCAGCCAGAGCGGCTGGTGCGGCTCCAGGCGCCGTGCCAGCCGCACGGCCGCCGCCGGCGTCAGCTGTCCGTGCGTCCCGATCAGCAGGTCGCAGCGATCGCCCACGCCCTCGCGCACGGTGCGCACGAAGGACTCGACGCGGTCGAGGCTCGCCGTCGTGAGCTGGCGCGGATCGAATGCGGTGTAGGCGCCGACGGGGTCGAACTTCACCGCCGTGAAGCCCTCGGCCGCGTAGGCACTCGCGCGCTCGGCGGCGAGCACGGGATCCCGGTAGACGTCCGTGGCATCGCCGGGCTCGGGGTAGAGGTAGCTGTAGGCGCGCAGGCGCTCGTGCACGCGACCGCCGAGCAGATCGTAGACGGGCCGCCCGAGTTCCTTGCCGACGATGTCCCAGCACGCCATCTCGATGGCGCTCAGCACCGCACCGAGGGTCGGATCGGGCCGCTGGCTGTACCCCGTCGAGTAGATCGTCCGCCAGAGCTGCTCGATGCGGAACGGGTCGCGGCCCAGGACGTGGCGCTGGCAGACGTCCTCGATCATGCGGACCACGACGTCGGGTCCGAAGGGCGGCGAGTAGGCCTCGCCGAGGCCCTCGACGCCTCCGTCCGTCACCAGCTTCACGAAGACGAAGTAGCGCCCGCCGAAGCCGGGCGGCGGGTTGCCGACCACGAAGGTCCGGACGTCCGCGATCTTCATGGGGCCAGGGTATCGAAGCTCGCGGCCCGGCGTCCCGACGGTCTCGGCCCGGCGCCCCGACGGCGTGTCAGGCGCGTTCGATGGTGTGGCCGAAGGTGGTTCCGCGGGACGGCACGGAGAGCTCGAGCCCACGGGGCTCCGTGTCGCCGCGCACCCGCACCACGACCGCGGTCGCATCCCGGCTGGCGTGCTTGCGGTGCGCGGCGCTCACGATCCGGCTGGCCAGCAGGCGGGGCGAGAGGTCCGCCGCGACCCGGACGATCTCCGGGCTCTCCGCCACGTCTTCCGCGCCGTCGGTGCAGAGCACGATGGTGTCTCCCGGCCGCAGCTGGATGGAGAACACCTCGAAGTCGTCCGACGCCTCGCGCTTCTGGATCGGGTCGCTCAGCTCGTGATCGACGGTCAGCTGGTGCGCCCGATCGCGGCGGATCAGGTAGGCGCGACTGTCGCCACGGTGCCCGACCACGCCGCGGTCCCCGTGCGCCAGCAGCAACGTCACGGTCGTGGCGAGGCCGCGCAGCCGCGAATCCTCGGCCGCCGCGTCCTCGATGGCGCGCAGCGCGAAGCGCATGGCACGGGCCACGACCGACCGTGCGGCGTCGTCCCCCCGCAGGTCCAGCTCCTCGGCCATCTCTTCGATGAACTTCTCGAGCGCGACGACGGCCAGCGCCGCCGCGAGCTCTCCGCCGGGCCGATCGCTCGCGCCATCACAGACGACGTAGAGGCCGAGGCCTTCCTCCACGACGAAGGCATCCTCGTTGTGGAGCCCCTCGCCCCCGGCGCGAGACGCGCCGCTGCCCTCGGTCGCCATGCATCTCTCCCGCGGCGGGCACGGTAGCGCCGCGCGGCGACACCGGCCGGGACGCGCCTTGCGTTGTGGCACGGCCCATGCCAGTATCGCCCCGGGACTTCCGGATGACCACTGTCAGCGAGACGATCCCCGACGCACTGCGGCCCGAGGTGGAGGCCGCGCTCTCCTGGTTCAACCGCAGCCAGGACGTGCCCTTCGAGGTGACCGGGATCCTGGAACCCGAGCGGGCGCTGTCCAGCGCCGGCCCGCGCGCGCTGCGCCTGGTGCTCTGTGGGGGCGACCGCTGCGAGCAGCGCTCGTTCCGGGTGAGCGGGTCCACCGCGGGCTACGACGTGGCGTTCCTCGACGAGCCGGCTTCGGAGGCGGCCGTACCCGCGGAGCTCGACCCGCCGCCGGGGCCGCTGCGCGGCTGGCTCGATCGCACGCTGGCGCGACACCGCTTCACCGTTCTGGTGTTCTACCGCGGCTTCTGGTGACCGCCGTGTCGCCTCGAGTTGCGAGGCTACGCGAAGCAGGGCGTCGTCGAGCAGATCCGGGAGGCCGGCGGCGAGATCTACGCCATCACCAGCGAGCCGCAGACGCTCGCATCGCGCGCCCAGGACGAGTGGGGCTTCGGCTTCGAGGCGGTCGGCGATCCGCACCACGAGATCGCCACGACCTGCCGCGAACGCGGCTGGCTCGAGCTGTTCGTGAACCCGAAGCTGGGCTTCCTGGACCCGGGCGCGCGGTCCCGGCTGGGTTGGACGCCGAGCCACCCGAAGGGCTACTTCCAGCCCGGCGTGCTGGCGCTCGCGGCGGACGGCCGCGTGCTCTACCGCTGGCGCGGCGTGCCCAGCCACAAGAACCTGGGCGGCGCCGTCGAGCGGCCCACCGCGCCGCACGTCTGGTCGAGCATCGCCGCCGCGCTCGAAGGGGACGGTCCGGATGCCGCCCTCGATGCCGATCCGGCCCTCGACTCGCGCGCCGCGCCGTGGCCGCTCTTCGTCTCGCTGCTCGTCGCGAACGGCTGGTTCGTGAGGCCGCGCGGCTTTCCACACCAGGAACGGGGCCCCTCGCCGAGGCAGCGCATCCTGCGCGCCGGGCTGCGGCTGCTCGGCTTCGTGGGCGCCTGGGTGGCCGCCTTCGCGTGGCTCCCCACCCTGCCGGTCGCGGTCGCTCTCGCCGCCTGGGTCGCCTGGATCACGCCGAAGGTCCGCTTCATCAACGCCGAGTTCCAGGACGTGACGGCGGCGCGCTAGTCAGGCCTTCGCCGACTTGGGCCCGGCCAGGTACCAGGCGATCAGGCCGACCACCGGGAGCAGCAGGACGAGCACGATCCACAGGGCCTTGGTGCCGCCCGTGGCGTTGCTTCCCGCGATGTTGAGGATCGCCCAGACGTCGGCGATCAGGATCAGCAGGCCCAGGATTCCACCGGACATTCCAGTCTCCTCGTCTTTCGGTCGGGGTGGCTTCAGTCGTTGAAGAAGGGGCTGTCGCCGGGGAGGCCGAGCAGCACGCGGCCGGCGGTCTCCTTCCACTGCGGCGAGACCATGATGTGCTGCGGCACGACGCGCACGTCGCGCAGGCAGCGGTCGAGCGGGCAGCTCGTGAAGTTCGCGGTCGTGCCGGCGGCGGCGTAGAGCAGCTCCACCGTCCGGATCGAGGCCTCGCAGGCGTGGGCGCAGGCGAGGTGCACGTGCATGCGCTGGTCGGTGCTGGGAGCGTCGCCGGCCTCCACCGTCCGCCACACGCTCTCGACGGCCTCGAGCGCGTAGGCGCGGGCCGAACGGAGCGACGCGACCGCGTCCGCGTAGCCGATATGCACGGAGACCTTCTCGCGGAGCAGCCTTCGAGAGCCCCGCGGCTGCTTCTCGCTGGCGAGCGTGCGGAAGTGCTCGAGCGTCGCCTGCGCGATCCCGGTCGCGACGCCGATCTTGTTGTGGGCCAGCCGGTTGAAGGGCGGGTAGCGGTAGAGCGTGCCCGTCTCGCGCAGCTGCATGCCGCCCTCCAGCACGGCGGTCACGTGCTCGTCGGGCACGAAGGCGTCGCGCGCGGCCACGTCGTGGCTGCCCGAGCCGCGCAGGCCCGAGACGTGCCAGGTGTCCACGATCTCGAAGTCGCTGCGCGGGATCAGCGCCTCGCGCAGCACGGGGCCGCCGCCCTCGGCCTTCGCGAGCTCGTCGCCGTCCGTCACCATGCACTGGCCCCAGAACCAGCCCGCGTTGTGGCAGCCGCTCGCGAAGGGCCACTGCCCGGTGACCCGATAGCCGCCTGCCACCCGGGTCGCCCGGCCGAGCGGGTTGAGTGCGCCCGCCACGATCAGGCCGGGGTCGCTGTAGAGCTTGCGCGCCGTCTCGAGGGGGAGCGCCGCGCCGAGGAAGCCCATGTTCTCGATGCCGATCATCAGGTTCCAGCCGGCCGCGCCATCGGCCGCCGAGACGGCCTCGATCGTCTCGATCTGGGTGCGGGGGTCGCACTCGCCGCCCCCGATCGAGCGCGGCGCCGCCACCTTGTAGAGGCCCGCCGCGGCCATGGCGTTCGCGACCGGGGCCGGCAGGCGCCGCTCCCGCTCGGCCTCGTCGGCGTGCTCGCGAATCAGGGGCGCCAGGGCGCGGGCGCGCTCGCGGGGGTCGTCGGATTCGAGCCGGGCCGCCGGCGCCGGATCGCCACTGCTCATCCCGGGGTCTCCTCGTCCCCACGGTACGCCGCTCGGGCCGGGCGTGCCGCTTCGCCCGGGAATCGGACTACCCTCGCGGCGGAGTCCCGGACGGAAGGGAGCCGTGAGCCGCACCGTCTGCATGATCCAGGAAGGGCAGGCCGCCGACGCGAAGCGCGGGGCGCTCGAGGCCGGCCTGCGCCGCATCGGCCAGGAGTGCTTCGGGGACGATCCCGCGGTGGCCGAGATCACGTGGCGGCCCGTGCGCCGGGGCTTCGGCTTCACGGCGGGCGAGCCCAGCACGTCGTCCCTGGTGATCCGCTCGGTGCCGGTCGGGCTGCCGCTCGCCGCGCGCGAGCGCTTCATGCGCCGGGTCTGCGCGCTCTTCGAGACGGAGACCGGCTGTCACGTCGACGAGGTCGTGGTCACGGCCTGGGACGGGCCGTTGCCCCTCTAGCGAGACGGAGGACCGATGCCGCTCTACCGATGCGCGGTGGCCGAAGGGCTCAGCCAGGAGGCGCAGCGCGCCCGGATCGCGAAGGAGATCGTGCGCATCCATTGCGGCGTCACCGGGGCGCCGCCGTCGTTCGTGCACGCTTTCTTCTCGGAGCTGCCGCCGGGTGCGCTCCCCGAGGGCAAGCGCGCCTTCGTGCTGGGCTCGATCCGCGCCGGCCGCAGCGATGCGCAGAAGCGTCAGATCGCGAGCGAGCTTGCGGACGTGGTGACGGACGTGCTCGGCCTCGCGCCGGGCGAGGTGGGCGTCGCAACGGCCGACGTGCCGGCGAGCTGGATCATGGAGGGCGGCGAGCTGCTGCCCGAGCCGGGCGAGGAGGCGGCGTGGCTCGCGCGCCACCCCCCGCGCACGGAATGATCGGCGCGGCCGAGCGGAAGCAGTGGGACGAGGACGGCTTCTTCCTCGTCCCCGGCTTCGCCGACCCGAACGTCGGCGCCGCCATGCTGGCGCGGGTCGTCGAGATCAGCCGCGCCGCGGGCGGGCAGATCGTTCACGACGGCTTCGTCGTGACCCCCGAGCAGAACCTCGCCGCGTCCGTCGATGCGACGGCGCCGGCCGAGCGGCGCGTCTCCAAGATCTTCCGGCTCCATCGCGAGCGACCGTTTCGCGAGTTCATCGAGTCGGAAGCCATCCTTTCCCTGGGCCGCAGCCTGCTCGGTCCCCGCCTCGACTGCTTCCTCTCCCAGTTCATCTTCAAGAACCCGGCCGCGTGGGGACAGCCCTGGCACCAGGACTCCTTCTACTTCCCGTTCGACCGGGGGCCGCAGGTGGGCCTGTGGCTGGCGGTCACCGGGGCGACGCTCGAGAACGGCTGCCTGTGGGTGCTGCCCGGCTCCCATCGCGAGCCCATCCACGAGCACGTCCCCGACCGGCGGCCCGACGCGAACTTCGGCTACGTGGAGATCGTGGACCACGACTTCGGCGAGGAGCGGCCCGTGACCATGGCCCCCGGCGACCTCCTGGTCTTCCACAGCCACCTGATGCACCGCTCCAAGGACAACCGCAGCGATGGCCTGCGCGCGGCCATGGTCTACCACCTGGCCGAGCACGGGACGCGCGACCTCGGCAAGCGGCCGTCGCCAGTCAACGACTGGATGCGCCTGCCCGACGCAACGGCCGCCGAAGCATCTCTCTGAAAGGAAGCGACCTTGACGAAGACAGCCCCGCCCGCGCTGGTTCAGGACTGGATGGGGGACGTCGATCCCAGTCAGATCGGCTTCCCCTTCGAGCTCGACCGGAGCCGGTACACGAAGCAGACGGGAATCGTCTACAAGCAGACGCCGCTCGGGGCGCTGCACCTCGACGTCTACCGCCCGACCGCCGCCGAGCGGCCTCCGCTCTGCGTCATGATCCACGGCGGTGGCTGGCAGCGTGGGGGGCGCTTCGAGATGGGGCTCTCCAAGTGGGCCGGCTACCTCGCCGCCGCCGGCCTGGTGGTCGCATCGATCGACTATCGGCTGGCGCCCGTCACGAGCTTTCCCGATTCCTTCCAGGACTGTCTCGACGCGGTCGACTGGACCGTCGAGCACGCCAGGGAGCTCGGCGCCGACGCGGACCGCATCGGCCTGTGGGGCGACTCGGCGGGTGGCCACCTGGTGCTGCTGCTGGCCACGTCCCAGACGCATCCCGACTACCCGGGCCCGCGGATGAAGACGCCCGCGGAGCAGCTCCGGGCGGTGGTGGCGTGGTACCCGCCCACGGACCTGCTGGAGATCCACCGTCTCGACCGAGTGGGCACCGTCGCGCACTTCGTCGGCGCGGACCCGACCGCGGACCCGGAGCGCTGGCGGCGGGCCTCGCCGATCGAGCACGTCCACGCGGGCCTGCCGCCGACCCTGATCCTCCAGGGCACGCGCGACTTCCTGGTGCCGCACGCACAGGCCACCCGCTACGCAGCGCGGCTCGAAGCGGTCGGGGCCCCGCACGAGCTCCACGTCGTGGAGGGCGCGGTGCACGGCTTCGATCGGGTGGGCCCGGACGACCGCGCGCGAGCGCTCATCGAGCGCAGCCGCGCGTTCCTGCGCGAGCAGCTGGGGGTCGCCGCAGATCGCTAGCCGGTCATCCGCTCGATCCACCAGCGGTTGAACTGCCAGAGCGGCTTCTCGAGCGGCCCGAGGCGTCCCGCCCGGTAGGACCGCGCGTTCAGCCCGGCCCAGGTCGCCTGGCAGGCCGCGATGTCCTGCTCGTGGACCGTCCGGACGAGCTCCCGCAGCGCCTCGAGCTTCGCCGCCTGCGCCGGGTCCTCGACCGCCTCGCGCGCGAAGCAGCAATGGATGCGCAGCGTGAAGTGGTCGTGTCGGGTCGGCAGCAGCTGATACCAGCTCAGCATCTCGCCACCCGGCGCGAAGAGGTGGAAGGGGTAGACGACCGCGGCGACCAGCGGCTCCGCGTCCCTCTCCTTGCCGGGCATGATCAGCACCGAGTAGGGGCCGTCGGCGTCCGGGGCGTGGGAGCGATCGGCGGGGAACAGCGGCTGGAGCGTGTCGCGATGGATCGCGATGTGGTGGTAGGCCTCCATGAAGTTGTCGACGAGCAGCTTCCAGTTGAAGGGCGACTCGAAGACGAGCGGCTCGAGGGCGACCCTCTCCTCCAGGCGGTAGCGCGCGAGCAGCCGCTCGAGCGGGGCGAGCTGGGGGCCGAGCGGCGCGGCGTCGGCGTCGAAGCTCACGAAGATCCAGCCCTCCCAGACCTCGCTCCGGAGCTCCGGGAGCCCGAAGCGGGTGCGGTCGAAGTCGGCCGCCCCGTCCATGAGCGGCGCCCCGACGAGACGCCCGTCGAGGCCGTACGTCCAGGCGTGGTACGGGCACTGGAAGGAGCGCGTGTTGCCGCGGCCCTCGCAGAGCTCGGCCCCGCGGTGGCGGCACACGCGGGACAGCACGCGCACGCGGTCGTCTGCGCCCCGGACGACGACCAGCTTGTCGTCCAGGAGGTCGAGCGTCATCCAGTCGCCCGCGTTCGGGATCTGCTCCACGCGCCCCGCGCAGAGCCAGGCGTGTGAGAAGATGCGCTCCGTCTCCGCGGCGTATACCGCCGGCGAGGTGTAGGCGCTGGCGGGCAGGGTGGCCGCCTTCTCGAGCGGCTGGAGCGCGCGCGCGAGGGCCTCGGGGTCGAGCGCCATCTCAGGGCCGGGCGTGGTTCACGTAGATGGGCGACGACCACGCCCGCGGCTCGGCCTCCGAGAGGCAGTCGTCCTCGTAGGGCGTGTCGCCGCCGCAGGGCGAGATCTCGACGCAGCGGCCGCTCTCGTCGTAGCGGCAGCCGAGCGGGTTGTCGCCGCGGATGTGCGCGTCGGGCGCCTCGATGGCGCGCACGTAGTAGACGGCGTCGCGGCCGGAGGCGGCGAAGTCGGCGTCGGCGAACTCGACGACGCAGCCGGAGCGGTCGGCCGGGCAGGGCAGCGTGCGCCAGGGGTCCTCGACGAGGCCCTGGAGCGGCTCCTCCGCCGTGAGCTGCGGGCGGACGCGCACGATCTCGATGCGCGTGATCGGGCGGCGCTTCTCGCTCGGGTGGTAGCACTCGCCGCGGCAGATGTGCCCGACGCGCTCCTCGCCGAGCGCCTCGGTCACGTGGTCCGGGCAGCCCGGCTTCTGCTCGTAGGAGCCGATCGCGCGCACGCGGAAGCGCGGCGCCTCGCTGCGCGTGGTGGTGGATCCCATCGGCAGCGATTCGGCGCCGTCGACGAGATCGAACCAGAGCAGCGTGCGCCGCCCGCTGGTGGCGTAGACCTCCTTGCGCTCGAGCGCGTCCCAGATCGCGTCGCGGTCGCGCCCCGCGGCGTGCACGGCGACGAGGCCGCCCGTCACGAAGTAGGCGGCGGCGCGCTCGATCTCGAACAGCTGGAGCGGGCTCTCGCCGCTGCTCACCCAGGGCACGGACTCGGCCACGGGCTCGTCGGCTTCGTTCGAGGAGCCGAACAGGCCGCCGCCGCCGGTGCCGGAATCGCCGCGCCGGCCGCGGCCCTCGGTCATCTCCCCGCGCGCCACCTCCTTGTAGCCCGTGCCCGGCCGCGCCGTGTGGTTGTCGCTCGAGCCGATGAAGCCGAAGTCGAAGCGCTTCGGCTGCTCGGGATCGCTGAAGTCGCGGATTGCCAGCATGTACTGGGCGGAGCCGAGCGGGCGGTAGTTGAAGGCGGGCTGGAACATGTCGGGCGCCTGGCCGGCGTTCACCCAGTCGCCGGCCGCGTAGCCGGGCAGCGTCTTCCAGCCGGCCTGATGGGCCGCGACGTAGTTCGCGCGCGCCGTCTCGGCGCGCCCCGCGCACTCGTCCTCGCTCCCGCCGACCTCCCGGCAGCGCGCCTCGACGAGCTCTCCGGCGCGCCAGCAGCTCGGCAGGTAGTCGCCCTGCGGCGCGGGGCAGGACAGGCTGCCGTCCGCCGCCACCTCGACCGGGCGCCAGCTCGGAAGCTGCTCGGAGTTGCCGTGCCCGGAGTAGACCTCGACCAGCGTCTGGCGCGCCGGGTCGTGGCCCGGGAGCTGCTTCCGCCAATCGGAGGCGGCGGGCGTGTAGAGCCCCCACGCGGTTCCGTGCGGGATCACGATCGAGTCGTGGCCCCAGTCGTCGAGCTTCTCGAACAGGGCCTCCGGCGTGGCCGTGGACTCGTGGCAGTCCGGGGGGAGGTCACGGACCGGCACCCCATCGGGACAGGCCGGCAGCGACGACACCTCGCGCACCAAGCGCACGAAGCTGCGTCCGCGCTCCCCGCCGACGGTGGCGAGGGCCGCACGGGCCGCGAACGGAAGCCCCAGGCCGCCGGTCGCCGGACTGCGCGCGGCGATCGGACGCGTCGGGATCTCGTCGTCGCCGGTGCCCCGGAGCACCACGTTCTTGTGGCCGTAGTGGTCATCGGCGTTCGTCCCGATGTGGCTCCACTCCCAGCCGAGATAGGTCACGAGGTCGGGATCGGCGGGATCTCCGGCCACCGCGTTGCACTCGCGCACCGCGCCGACCGTCTTGCGCCACAGGTCGGCCGTCAGGTTTTCCGCATGGTCGTTGATCGACCAGAAGTCGAGCGCCGAGCAGAAGCGGGCGAAGTCGCAGGCATCCGCCGGGGGGTGCGTCCCCGGCCCGCCCGCGATCGGCATGTTCATCATGAAGGCGTCGAAGCTGAAGGTGGTGTGGACGTGGAAGTCGCCGAACAGGATCTGCTTCCCGCGCGGCGCGCCGAGCAGTCGCGCCGTCCCCGCCTGGACCGCGCTGAGCTGCTTCTTCACGGCGGCGGGGCGCGGCTCGGCGTGGATCTCGCCGGGCTCCTCGGCGCTCCCGAGCCAGCCGTTCGCGGCGGCGAACAGCCAGAGCCCGGCCAGCACGACGAGCGCCAGGACGGCCAGCAGCACCTTCTTCATCGGGTCCCCCGAGCTCCCGGGAGGCGGAGCGCCCCACGCGGCGCATCCATACTACATTCGATGACCGGGGAGACCGACCCCGTCCGGCTCAGGGCACGACCGTGACGGCGTATGTGATGTCCTGGGTGAGTGTGAGGTCGAATCCGTCGTCCGCCGTGGTGAAGACGGCGGCTCCCTCGAAGCGGATGTCGTGCTCCCCGACGGAGAGCGGTTTCAGCATGATCCAAAAGCCGTCGGACACTGCGTCGCCCGTGGCGCCCGGCGCGGCGCCGAGGAGGTTGTCCGCCGGGAGCGGCCCGATCGTGAACAGGCCGGATTCGCGGCGGTACAGGCCGAGGTGCTCGACCGCGGCGCCGTCGATCGTGACCGCGAGGTCCTGGATGTGGTCCGCCAGGGAGTTGGCGCACTCGCGGAGCTCGGCCTCCGTCGCACCGGGCATCTCGACGGTGGTGCACGCGACGTTGACGATCGGGAAGAACAGGGGCTTCCCGGTGGGCACGGTGCAGTCGCGATCGGCCTCGCCGATCACCACCGTCGGATCGGTCGGATCCGGGACGCCCGCGAAGGTGCCGCCGAGGAACCAGACCCTGCCCGATTGACCCGCCTCGCATCCGGCCGAGTCGAGCAAGGGATGGCCCGGTGTGGGCAACGAGAAGGCCCATTGCCACCAGCCCGCCGACCAGTCGCCGTAGGACTTCCCGAAGGCCTTCGAGAAGCTCGGAAGGACGCCAGGGTTCGCAGCGGGGCCCGCTTCGAGGCCACCTCCGACCAGGAGCTGGGCGGCTGCGTGCGTGCCGACGAGGAGGCTGGCCACGCAGAGAACGAGGAGTCCAGGCAGTCGAAGGATGCGCATCGCTTCTCTCCTGATGCGCTCACCCCCGTTCGTCCTTCCGTGGTACACCCGCTGGTCGGGCTCCTGCAAGCCCATCCGCCCATGAATCGACGGCGGCTCCGCGAGCCGGTTCCCGAGGGGCGCGGGGGCGCCGGAACGGCCGCTAGCGCAGCCGCTCTGGCACGCGGCAGATGCGTTTCATGCGGACCTCTCCCTCGACGCCGGGATAGGTCCAGACCAGCTCGTCTCCGTCGAGGCGGCGCGTCACGATCGTGATCGGAAGCCCGAAGGGGTGGAAGTGCAGCACGTCGCCGACCCACTCGATCGCGACCCAGGTGTTCACGCAGCTCGGCGGCTCGACGTCGCGGGAGCCGCGGGCCAGCGTGCCGTCCGTGCGGAAGTCGTGGATGATGCCGCCGGCCGTCACGACGAAGCGGTCGCCGCACTGCTCGATGCGCTCGACGTGGCCGGGAAGCGGACCGTCCTCGGCATGCCAGAGGCCGCGCAGATCCGGAACGCCGGGCGGCAGGGGTTCGCGGCAATCCGCGAGCACCGGCAGCGGGAAGCGTTTCCACCCGCAGCCCGGCGTGAAGGCCTTCGGGATGTCATCGGCGCGCTTGCCATCGCCATCCAGCGCCGGGAGGTCGCAATGATCGATCGCTCCCGCGTCGCCCTCGAAGATGCGCGGGTCCGTGGTGTCGGGCGGCCTCGGCCACGCGAACAGCACGCCCGCGACCGCCAGCACGAGCGCCAGCAGGGCGCCGGCCAGGAGGGCGAGGAAGCGTTTCACGGATGGCGACCCGTCCCCGAGAATATGGCAGCATACGTGCCGATTCAAAGGGAGCCATGCGATGAGTGACCGCAACCTCACCCCCGAGCAGCAGGCGTTCCAGGAGCACGCCCGGCGCTGGCTGGCGGAGAACCGGCCGCCGCCGCCGCCGGAGCGGCTGCCGATCCTCCCGATCGAGGTCACGACGGAGACGCAGCGCGACTACCTCCAGGCCTGGCAGCGGAAGTGCTACGAGGCCGAGCTGGTCGGGACGGACGTGCCTCGCGAGTACGGCGGCTGGGGTCGCGAGGGCTGCCAGCGCATCGCCAACCAGGAGATGAGTCGCGCCGGCGCGCCGTTCCTGATCAACATCGTGGGCCTCACGATGGCGGTGCCGACGATCCTGGTGCACGGCACGGAGGAGCAGAAGCAGCGCTTCATCCCGGGCGCGCTCTCGGGCGACGAGATCTGGTGCCAGGGCTTCAGCGAGCCAGGCGCCGGCTCCGACATGGCGAACCAGCAGACCTTCGCCGCGCGTCGCGGCGACGAGTGGGTCGTGAACGGCCACAAGGTGTGGACGAGCCTCGGCCACTTCGCGAAGTGGATGATCCTGCTGGCGCGCACGAGCCGCGACCACAAGTACGACGGGCTCACCTACTTCCTGTGTCCGATCGCGGGGCACCCCGGCGTCAGCGTCCGGCCGCTCGTCAAGATGACGGGCGAGAGCGGCTTCAACGAGGTGCTGTTCGAGGACGCGGTGATCCCGGACGCGCTGCGCCTCGATGCCGTCGGCAAGGGCTGGACGGTCGCGATGACGACGCTCACCTACGAGCGCGGCGCCGCCGAGGGCGCGGGTGGCGGCGGGGGCGGCGAGAACCCGGTCGATCGACTGATCCAGCTCGCGAAGACCACCCGGCGCGACGGCATCGCGGCTGCCGACGACCCGATCACGCGCGACGCGATCGTGCAGATGGTGATCCGTGCGGAGGGCATGCGGCAGAACGGGCGCCGCGCGCGCGTCCCCGCGCTCACCGACCACCCGATGCGGCTCCCGCTCCAGGCCAAGGTGACGGGCAGCGAGTTCTCCCAGGACCTCGCGCGGCTCGGCGTCGAGATCGCGGGAGCGCGCGGGAGCCTCTACAAGCTCGACCCCGCCGCGCCCGACGCCGGCCACTGGCCGCTCGCGTACATGAACTCGTACGGACACACGATCGCCGCCGGCACCAACGAGATCCAGCGCAACATCCTGGGCGAGCGCGTGCTCGGCCTCGCGAAGTCGAAGTAGGAGAGCGAGCATGGCCGCCAGCGCACCGCCCAAGGACTTCGGTTTCGGCTCCGACGAGGAGATGCTGCGCGACGTCGCGCGCCAGTTCCTCGACGAGCACCTGCCCGTCGAGGCGCTGCGCACGCTCGTCGCGGCCGATCCCGAGAGCGTCTACGAGCGCGGCGAGCCCACGCGCTGGGACCCGGCGCTCTGGAAGCGCATCGTCGAGCTCGGCTGGACGGGCCTCGCGGTTCCCGAGGCGCAGGGGGGGGTCGGGGTGAAGCTGGTCGGGATCGCCGGTCTGCTCGAGGAGGCCGGGCGCCACGCGCTGCCCGCGCCCCTGCTCTCGACGCTCCACGCCACCTTCGTGCTGCGGGAGGCGGGCGGCCCGGCCGCCGCGGCGTGGCTGGCGCGAATCGCGGACGGCGCCGCCGCGACGCTCGCCTTCGCGAGCGCGGCGGGCAGCTTCGAGCCGGAGGACACGGAGGTCGCGGCGACCGCGGACGGCGACGGCGTGGTGCTCGACGGGAGCGCGTGCTTCGTCCAGGACGCGAGCCGGTGCGACGCGCTACTCGTGGTCGCCCGTGCGGAGGTCGGCCTCGCGCTCTGCGCCGTGCCTCGCGACGCCTCGGGCGTCGAGCTCACGCGCGACCACATCCACGACCTGACCCGCGAGCAGGCCACGGCGCGCTTCCGATCCGTGCGGGTGCCCGCCGACGCCGTGGTGAGCCGAGACGCCGGCGCCGCGCTCCGCGCGGCCTGGCCCGCGATCCTGGTCACGCTGGCGGCCGACCTCTGCGGGGTGGCGGAGTGGCAGCTCCAGACCACGGTCGAGTACGCACGGAACCGCAAGCAGTTCGACCGGCCGCTCGGCTTCTTCCAGGCGGTGAAGCACCCGCTCGTGAACTGCATGATCGCGATCGACCGCGCGCGCTCGCTGCTCTATCACGCGGCATGCTGCATCGACGTGGGCGATCCCGAGGCGGAGCAAGCGGCGCGCATGGCGAAGAGTGCCGCCTCCGACGCCGGCGCGGCCATCTCGGACCGCTCCGTCCAGCTCCACGGCGGCATCGGCTTCACCTGGGAGTGCGACGTCCACGTCTTCTTCAAGCGCAGCCTGCACGGCCAGGCGCTCTACGGCGACGGCGTCCACCAGCGCCGCAAGCTCGCGGACGCGCTGCTCGGCCCGATCGGCGGAGGCCATTGAGGGGCGAGGAATGGCTGCACACGAATACGCCTACAGCGCGAGGCCCACTCGGAACCCTCTGCGCTACCTGCGTGCCGTGGCCCGACTGGTCCGGCTCGACCCGGAGACGACCACGGCCGAGGCCGCGCTGGTCGAGATGGGCTTCGCGCGCTCGAAGCTCGGGCGGCGTTTCGCCCGCTGGGAAGAGGCAGCCGACCATCTGCGGTGCGACCCACGCACCGCGGAGGCGCTGCGAGCGCGCCGTCCCTTCGGCCCGATCGTGCTCGGCGACCTCGCGCCGCTTCCGCCGGGGACGCTCGGACGCGTGTTCGCGGATCACTGTCGGGAGCGCGAGATCGATCCGAACCTGATCCAGGTGCCGCCGGACGACGAGACCGGCTGGATGCTGAACCACATCTACCAGAGTCACGATCTCTGGCACGTCGTCACCGGTTGGGGCAACGACCTGCCCGGCGAGGTCGGCCTGGGAGCCTTCTACGCGGCGCAGCTCGGAAACCCGGCCTTCTTCGGCTACATGCTGTCGCTGATCCAGCTGAACGTGGTCTGGCGTCGCGCCGATCTGGGGCCGGTCTTCGAGGCCTTCGCTGCGGGCTACCGGTCTGGCCAGCGAGCGCTGCCGCTGTTCGGCGCAGACTGGGCGGCGCTCTTCGAAGCGCCCCTCGACGCGCTGCGGGAGCGCTTCCAGATCGACCGCAGCGAGATCGTGGGCGAGGGCATTCGGACCGCCGCCTGACCTCAGACGGCGAGCAGCAGCTTCCCGGTGTGGCTGCCGTCGAAGAGCATGGCCAGCGCCGCGCCGAAGCGCTCGAGGCCTTGCTCCACCTGCTCGGGCAGGCGCACGCGGCCGTCCGCGAGCCAGCCGGCGAGGGCGGCCTCGGCTTCGGCCCAGTACTCCGGCGTGTGGTTCACGGCGAAGCCCTCCATGCGCGCGCGCCGCTCGGCGAGACGCAGATAGAGCCGCGGGCCGCGCACGCCCTTCGAGAGGTCGCCCGAGTACTGGGAGATCGCGCCACAGATCACGACGCGGGCGCCGGGGCGGATCTGGTCGAGCACGACGTCGAGCAGCTCGCCGCCCACGTTGTCGAAGTAGACGTCGACGCCCTCGGGGGCGAGCGCGCGGAGTCGCTCCGCGACGTCCTCGTTCTTGTAGTCGATTGCGGCGTCGAAGCCGAGCGCGTCGACCAGGTGGCGCGCCTTCGCCGGGCCGCCGGCGATCCCGATCACGCGCGCGCCGTCGAGCTTCGCGATCTGGCCGGCCACGCTGCCCACCGCACCGGCGGCCCCGGAGACGACGAAGCGCTCTCCCGGGCGCACCGCTCCGACCTTCCGCACGCCGACGTAGGCCGTGAGCCCGGTCGTGAGGCCGAGCACCCCGAGGCTGGCCGTGAGCGGGGCGCGCTTCTCGTCGACGGCCGTGAGCATCGCGCCGGGCAGCGTGGCCACGCGCTGCGCCCCGAGCGGGCCGACGACGCCCGTACCCGGTGGCAGCGCCTCGACGCGGCTCTCGCGCACGCGGCCCACGCCGAGCGCCACGACGGTGCCGCCGATCGGGACCGAGCCGTGGAAGCCCGAAGGCTCGAGCGAGGTGCGGATGAAGGCGTCGATCGAGAGGTGTGAGACGTCGACCCGAACCTGCCCCTCGCCGAGCGGGGGGAGGGGCTTCTCCTCGATGCGGAAGTCCTCCGGCTTCGGCACGCCGTTCGGTCGGGCGGCGAGAACGACCTTCCGGTTCGTGGCGGGCGCGCTCACCGCATGCCGCCCGAGACCTTGAGGATCTGTCCCGTCACCCAGCTCGAGGCCGGCGCGACGAGGTAGAGCACCGCGGCGCCGAGGTCCTCGGGCGTGCCGAGCCGATGCAGCGGCAGCCGCAGGCTCTTCTGGAGCTTCGGCAGGTCGTCGTCGCCGAGGCCGAGCGCCGTCATCATGATCTCGGTCGGGACGGCGCCGGGCATGATGCCGTTCACGCGAATGCGGGGCCCGAGCTCGATGGCGAGCGTCGCGGTGAGGTTGTTCACGCCCGCCTTGGCGGCGCCGTAGTGGCCGCTGCCCGGCATCGGGCCGTCGCCGGCGAGCGACGAGATGTTCACGATGCGCCCGCCGTCCTTCATGTGGCGCGCTGCGACCACGCAGCCGACCCAGACGGAGGTCAGGTTGACGGCGATCGCTGCGTCCCAGGCCTCGCGGGTGATCTCGGTGAGGGGGGCGCGCACGGGCGAGCCGCCCGCGTTGTTCACCCAGATGTCGAGCGAGCCGAACTCGGCCACGGCGCGCTCGGCGAGGCGATCGACGGCGGCGTCGTCCGTCACGTCGGTCGGGACGGCGATCGCGCGCCGCCCGAGATCGCGGAGCGACTTGGCGACGCGCTCGACCTCCTCCGCGCGGCGCGCGGCCAGGACCACGGTGGCGCCCGCCTCGGAGAGCACGTGCGCGATGCCCTCGCCGATGCCGCGCCCGGCGCCGGTGACGACCGCCACGTCGGAAGAGAGGTCCAGCAGGCGTTCGACCGACATGGGGCCGAGGGATAGCCCAGCCGGGCGCGCTGGGTCACCTGCTCTCGCGGCGCGGGAGCGGTAGCATCCCGGGCGTGCCCGGACCGCTCGACGACCTCGACCGCTATCTGCTGATCACCGCCGACACCCACGCCGGCCCGTCTCCCGAAGGCTACGGGCCCTACCTCGAGAAGAGGTGGCAGGACGACTACCGGGGCTGGCTCGAGCAGAGCGCGCAGCTCCAGAAGATCCTGCGCGAGGTGATGGGCCCGCGCAGCATCGGCGTGGACGGCGACCCCGACGTCGACGGCAACCGCAACTGGGACAACGCGCGCCGCCTGCGCGAGACCGAGGCCGACGGCGTCGTCGCCGAGGTGATCTTCCCGAACACCTCGCCGCCCTTCGCGCCGAGCCCGCTCACCGAGTTCGGCGAGGCGGAGCTGGGGAAGGACCACGAGCGGCGCTGGGCCGGCATCCGCGCCCACAATCGCTGGCTCGCCGACTTCTGCCGCGAGGCGCCGGGTCGGCGCGCCGGGATCGCCCAGATCTTCCTGCCCTTCGTCGAGGAGTCGGTGGCCGAGATCCGCTGGGCGAAGGAGGCCGGGCTCACGGGGGGCGTGCTGCTGCCCGGTGCGCCGCCGGGGTCGGGCGTCGAGCCGCTCTACGCGCCGAAGTACGAGCCGATCTTCGCGGTGTGCGAGGAGGTCGGCATGCCGCTCAACCATCACAGCGGTGGCGCAACGCCCGACTTCGGCCCGTATCTCCCGCATTCGATGGCGATGTTCATGCTCGAGGTGACCTGGTGGGCGCATCGGGCGCTCTGGCACCTGATGTTCAGCGGCGTCTTCGAGCGCCACCCGAGCCTCCAGTTCGTGCTGACCGAGACCGGCCTCTCCTGGGCGCCCGGTGTGCTCGAGCAGCTCGACGTCTTCTACCACCAGATGAAGCACAACGACCAGTGCAGCGAGCACATCTTCGGCGGTCCCACCGTGGCGAAGATGTCGCTCACGCCCTCCGAGTACTTCGCGCGCCAGTGCCACATCGGGGCCAGCTTCCTGCCGCCGAAGGAGTGCCAGCGGCGCTACGAGGTGGGGGTGGACCGCATCATGTGGGGCACCGACTACCCGCACGTCGAGGGCTCCCATCCCTATACGCGCGAGCTGCTGCGGCTCAGCTTCGCGGGGGTCGACGAGGCGGAGATCCAGCAGATGGTGGGCCTCAATGCGGCGTGCGTGTACGGCTTCGACCTCGAGCGGCTCGCGCCTCTCGCCGCCCGCATCGGGCCTGGCAAAACGGAGGTCGCGAAGCCGCTCTCGCGCGAAGCGATCCCGAGGGCTGCGCTCAAGTGCCCCGCCTTTGCGCCCTACAACCAGGTGGCGGCGTAGACGGCGGCGGGGACTTCCGACCCCGACGTCGAGAGCTCTTCGTGGGAC
>JBFIYM010000056.1:0-24637 GCA_041605395.1 Myxococcota bacterium
CCACGCCGACGGTGCCGGCGCAGATCCAGGCGAACAGCGACTGGTTGATGCTGTGGATCTCGACCACGTCGCCGCTCTCGCCGGGGCGCAGCGGCGCGTGGCCCGGGAAGAGACAGTCGGGCTCGGCGCCTGTCGTGCAGGGCCCGCGCGTATCGGTGTGGCGCGGGCGACCCGTCACCGGGTCCACGTTGCGGTCGTACACGAAGATGACATCGACGTAGGCCGAGTCGTTGTAGCCGTAGTAGTCGGTGAGCGCGAAGCTGAAGCGGTCGTAGCGGAACTCGATGCGGGCGCCGACCTCGATGCCGCTGGCGTCGTCCCAGCCGTCGGGGGGCCGGATCTCACCAGCCACGCCGGTGCCGTTTTCGCCGTGGATCCAGAGGCCGTAGGACTTGTTGCAGGCAATGCGCGGCACGAAGGGCTCACCGCAGCGCCCGATGTCGACGGGCTCGAACTCGTCGATCAGGGCCACCAGCTCGAGGCGCACGTCCTCGAGGGGCCCCACCTCGTAGAAGGACCAGATGCCGCGCAGCGCCCAGAGCGCGATGCGCGCCTCCTCGAGCGAGGCCAGCGGCCCGATCGCGATGTCGACCGGGTTCCACTGGTCCTGGTTCCGGAACAGCTCGGTCTTGCCCCAGACGATGGTCTGCTTGCCGCCCCGCACCCAGAGCCGGCTGTCGAACATCTCGAACTCGACGTAGAGCTCGCGCAGCTCGCGCCAGACGTCCTGGTTGGCGCCGTGGTTCCAACGCAGGTCGTTCAGCGAGTAGTTCTGGTCGAAGTCACCGAACTTGCCCCCGCGCAGCATGCGGCGGTTCTTGATGTTCGGCTTCCAGAGGCCCTGCGACTCGAAGCGCCGGGCGTTCGGGTTGTTGATGTTGTTCTCGCTGCCGGGGCGGAGCGGCAGCGCCGTCGAGTTGGGAATGCCGTTCCCGTTCGGGTCGAGCGGATCGTAGACCGCGTTGTTCACGTTGCCGTCGGCGAGCAGCACCGGGTTCACGTCGCCGCCGAAGATCGGGTCCAGGCCGAAGCTCTCGTCGCGGAAGGGGTCGGCGACGCGGCGCTTCCAGCCGGTCGGCTCGATGTTGCAGCCGTCCGGGCTCCAGATCAGCTCGCGGTTCGAGAAGCCGGCTTGCGTCGCAGACTTCTGGGTCCAGTTGCCCACCTTGCAGCGCGAGGTGCGATTGAAGAGGTAGGTGCCGGCGTCGTCGTCACCCGGGAGCTGCGTGGTCGGGTCGGTGAAGCGGCCGTCGTAGAAGAACGCGCCTGGAAGGCCCTGCTCGTTGCGGGTGTCGGAGATCTGGCCGAGGCGCTGGTCCGGCCCGGCGCTGGCGGCGAACAGGCCGACGTTGGTGGACCCGAAGACGAACGAGCGCGAGGCGCGCTGGCCGGCCTGGGTGTCGAAGTACTGGCCGCCGCTCAGCAGCTCGCGCTTCGCGAACCAGTAGGGGCGGGTGTCGGGGCTCGAGATCTGCGAGCCGCCGAAGCCGGTGCGGCGACCGGTCTGGACGCGGTCGGGGAGGTTCTTCGGCTGGTTCCCGAACGCGTCGACGCTCGGCAGCATGCCGCAGGCGTGGTTCCACACGCAGTCGTACTTCACCTCGACGCGGGCGAAGGCCGCCACCATGTCGAAGGGGCCCCAGCCGTCGGGAGCGAGCTCGACCTCGGTCTCGACGTTCAGCACGTGGAGCCAGCCGTACATGTCGATGCCGTTGCCGCGGTTGAAGTCCTCCATGCCGAAGGACATCCGGGTCTCGTAGAAGCCGTGGATCTGGACCTTGTCGTCCCAGAACTCGATGGCCGCAGCCGGGGTGGCACCGACGCTGAGCGCCCAGGCGGCCAGGACGAGCCGTGCTCCGCGAGTCCCGATCCTTCTGCTCATCGACCCCTCCTCGCGCCGCGTGATCCCAACGCCGCGTAGACCGACACTTTCCCCTGAGGGTGCATGTATACGCGCAAGGGTGGGGCCGACTCAACGAAAAAACGCAGCGGGAACGAGCGCGCAGCGCGTCATAGCCGTGGGGCGACGCGTCATCGCGCCGGGCGCGCGCGGGGGTCGCGCCGGGCGGATGAACGGGCACCGCCGGTCGGAGAACGGGCGGCGCGGCCACCCGTCGGGCTGTGCTACTTGCTGGAGGGGCGACGCGCGGAGCGTCGCGTTCCCTTCCGCGTGCCGGGCCGCGTCGCCGGGCGCGCGGCGCTGCGACGTCCGGTCGCCGTCTTCCGTCGACGGACCGTCTTGCGCGGCTTCTTCGCTGCCGCCGCATCGGCGCTCTTCTTCTTGCCCTTGCGCGGCGCGCCCGGGTCGCCGCTCTTGGCCTTGTCGCCGCTCCCGGCGCCCGCGCCGCGCGGCGGGAACTCGAAGCCGTGTCGGCCGTTCTCCTTGAGCACGAGGACCGCGGAGAACGGCCGCCCGAAGCGTGACGTGAACTCGGGCAGCAGCTCGGTGCGGCCGTCGCGCAGGTAGACCAGTGCCTCGTCGCGCGTGATCTCGCGCTTGCAGACGGTGCGCGGCAGCAGCACGCCCGGATGCGCCGGCGGCTCCGGCTTCGGCGGCGCCTCCTCCTTGCGCTCGCGCGCCAGCCGCCGCGCCTCGCGGAACGCCGCCTGGGCCTCGTCGGCGGCGATGCGCGTGGTGCAGGCGAAGTGGGTCGGCGTCTCGACCACGCTGCAGCTGGCATCCTGGGGGCAGGGGCCGAGGGGCTCCGGGTTCACCTCGTACTCGGGGGTCTCGCTCGCCGACTCCTCGCTCCACCCCTCGGAGACGACCTTCACACGCCACTCGTCGTGGTCCACCTCGAGGTGGCCCTTGTAGGTACGACCGCCGCGCGCCACGAAGCCCTCGACGAGACCGCTCTTGCCGTCGCGCAGCAGGGCGGCCACGGTGGCGCGGTCCACGTAGCGCCCCGAGGTGTCCTTCCAGAAGCGCAGCGGGCAGTCCTCGGGCCCTTCGGGCTCGCGCTCCGGCTCCGGCTTTTCTGCCTCGCCCTTCTTCGCCTTCTTCGCCTTCTTGGGCTTGGCGGGCTTCTTGCGACGCGCCTCGACGACGCCAGGCTGGGGCTCGCAGCGGTAGAACCAGGCGTACTCGCGCACGGGCCGGCCGCACGCCGGGCACGGGCCGAGCGCGGGCTCGTCGGCGTAGAGCTCCTCGTACTCGAAGCCCTTGGCGCGCTCGACGATCTCCTTGGCGTAGTCGGCCATCTCGCCCATGAAGTCGGCCGCAGTTCGCCCGCCGCTCTCGACCTCGGTGAGGTGCTGCTCGATCTCGCCCGTCAACGCGGCCGAGGCCAGGCGGTCGATGTGGATGCGGCGCAAGGTGTCGATCAGCCGGACGCCCTTCACCGTCGGTCGGAGCGCCTTGCCGACGCGGATGACGTAGCCCTTCGCGATCAGGTTCTCGATGGTCTCGGCCCGCGTCGCCGGGGTCCCGAGGCCCTTGTCGTGGAGCACCTGGGCGAGGTCCTCGTCCTCGATGTTCTTCCCGGCGTTCTCCATCAGCGAGAGCAGGCGCGCCTCGGTGATGCGCGCGGGGGGACGGGTCTCCTCGGACTCGGCATGCACGTCCTGGGTGACGACGGCGACGCCCTCGGCCTCGTTCGCGCCGGGCTGAAGCGGGGCCAGCGGCGCCGCCTCCTCTTCCTCCTTCTCTGCGAGCACGGCGCGCCAGCCGGGCTCCATCAGCGCGCGCGCGCGCGTGCGGAAGCGCTCGCCGGCGACCTCCGTGGTGCGCTCGACCCGCTCCCAGACCGCGGGCGGATGGAAGGCGCCGAGGAAGCGTCGCACCACGAGGTCGTAGAGGCGTCGGTCGTCGCCGCGCAGCTCGCCGCTCGGCACGACGCCGGTCGGGATGATCGCGAAGTGATCGGACACGCCGGCATCGTCGAAGATCCGCCCGGTGTTCTCGAGGCCGGCGCTCCGGAGATGAGCCGCCGCACGCGCGTAGTCCGCGAGATCGTCTCCGGACGCGGCGGCCAGGTTCGCGAGAACCTCGTCCACCGTCTCGCGGTAGTCCGACGGCAGACAGCGCGAGTCGGTGCGCGGGTAGGTGAGCACCTTGTGCGCTTCGTAGCAGCGCTGGGCGGCGCCGAGGACGCGACGCGCGGACCAGCCGAAGCGGCGGTTGCCCTCGCGCTGGAGCGAGGTGAGATCGAAGAGCGGCGGGGCGGACTCGCGCGAGGGCTTGCGCGTCTCACTCGCCGCTCCGGGCTGGCCGTTCGCGGCCTCCACGATGGCGCGCGCGCGCGCCTCGTCGAAGATGCGGTCCTCCTTGCGCTGGTCGTCGCCTTCGACCACAGCGAAGTCCGGGTCGTACCAGGCGCCCTCGTAGACGTGGCCGGCATGCTCGAAGCGGGCCAGCACGCGCCAGTACGGCACGGGCACGTGCGCGAGCACCTCGAGCTCGCGGTCGACCAGCAACGCCAGCGTCGGAGTCTGGACGCGTCCGGCGGACCAGGCGCGCGTCTCGCGTCGGCTCTTCAGGCGCTTCGTGAGCGCGCGCGTGGCGTTCATGCCGATCAGCCAGTCGGCCCGCGCGCGGCACTCCGAGGCCTGGCCGAGGCCCTCGAGCTCGCTGCCCGGGCGCAGCCGCTCGAAGCCACGCCGGATCGCGTCGGTGGTCATGGACTGGAGCCACAGCCGCTCGATCGGCTTGTCCACGCCCAGGAAGGAGACCACCTCGCGGAAGATCAGCTCGCCCTCGCGGCCGGCGTCGCAGGCGTTCACGATGCGATCCACGTCCGCGCGCGAGGCGAGGCTCTTGATCACGCGGATGCGGTCGCTCTGCCCCTTCTTCTTTTTCAGCTCGAAGCGCTCGGGGAGGATCGGCAGTACGTCGAGGGTCCAGCGCTTGTACTTGGGGTCGAGTTCCTCGGGCTCGAGCAGCTCGAACAGGTGGCCCACCGCGAAGGTCAGGAGATAGGCGTCGCTCTCCCAGTACCCGTCGTGCTCGGTGAAGCCGCCGATCGCCGCGGCGATGTCGCGGGCGACGCTCGGCTTCTCGGTCAGAATCAGTGCCTTGGCCACGGGCCTGTTCCCCCCCATCCGACAGCTTCGAAGGGGCGCCCCCTCGGGGGCTCGCCCCACTTCGCCGATCGCTCCGAGTCCGCCGGGCGCCAAGCCTTAGCCGCCGCCCCGGATCGTGTCGAGCAGCCGCGCTCGGAGTTGCGTCGGGACCCGGCGCTCGGCCACCCTGCCCGGCCCCGCCCGTGCCGCGGATCAGAACCGGAGGGAGCCATGCGTGCGACCCGGAGGGAGCCATGAGCGATGCCCAACCCATTAGCGGCCTCCTCCCCGGGCAGGTCGCCGAGCGGGTCTTCCTGTGTGGGGACCCGGCACGGGTGGCGCGCATCGCGGCCGACTGGAAGGACGCCGAGGAGGTCTGCCAGGTCCGCGAATACCGGGTGGTGACGGGGAGCCGTGACGGCGTGCGACTCACCGCCGCGTCGACGGGGATCGGGGGGCCGAGCACCGCCGTGATCGTCGAGGAGCTCGTGAAGCTCGGGGCCAGCACCTTCGTGCGCATCGGCAACAGCGGCGGGCTCGATCCCTCCCTCGCGCTCGGCGACCTGGTGGTGACCACGGGCGCGGTCCGCGACGACGGCACCAGCCGGAGCTACGTGGCGCCGGAGTACCCGGCGGTCGCCGACCATGCGCTGGTGGGCGCGCTGCTGGCGGCGGCGCAGGAGCGGGGCGTCCCGTGCCGGGCGGGGATCACCTGGTCGCTCGACGCCTTCTACGTGCGCAACGCCGTGAAGACGCCCGAGGGGGGCATGGCCTCGATGAGCGTCTCCGGCTACTGGACGCGCGGGCATGCCGAGCGGATCGAGGAGATGCGAGCGGCGCGCGTGCTGAACTGCGAGATGGAGGCCGGCACCCTGCTCACGCTGGCCGGCCTGTTCGGCGTCCGCGCCGCGGCGATCTGCGTGGTCTCGGACCGCACGCCCTGGCCCGGCCCGGCCGAGATCGACCTCGACCGCAACATGGGCCGCTGCATCGAGGTCGCGACCGCCGCGATGCTGCGCGCCTGACCCCGGGCCCGAACAACTAACGGAACAGGACCGACCCCTAGCTAACGGACCGCCTAACTAACGGAACAGGACCGACCCCTTTCTACTCGACGAGGGAGCGGGGGACGGGGGCGAGGTTCCAGGTGAGGACGGGGAGCGGGCTCTTGCGGGCGTGGATCACCTCGCGGGCGAGCCGGGTGCCGTCCCAGGCGTAGCGGCGCACCTCGCGGTCGTCGTCGCTCGCCACGTAGAGCTCGTCCACGCCGTCGCCGTCGAGGTCGGTCAACAGGGCAGCGTGCTCGAAGCCCTTCGACTGGGCGTCGATGCGCTCCGAGCGCCAGGGCGAGCGCGGGTCGTCCCCGGGCCGCAGCAGCCAGAGCCCGCTGTCCTTGGCGGCGACCACCATCTCCTTCCGGCCGTCCCCATCGACGTCGCCGGCGGTGAGGAAGCGCGCCATCGGATCGTAGAGGGAGCCGACCGCGGTGCCCCCCTTGGGATCGGTGTCCCCGTCGAAGCGGCGCACCTCGACGGCGCCGCCCTCCGCCGCCTCCACGGAGACGTAGAGCTCGTCGCGCCCGTCGCCGTCGACGTCGTCGACCAGGATCTCCTTCGCGTGTCGCTCCCCGAGGTCGGCGACGACCGCGCGGCCGTCGGCGTCACCCGGGCGATAGCGGACGACCTCGCCGCGCTGCACGGTGCCGTCGAGACGGTTCGGCTCGCTCGGCGTCGCGTAGATCTCGAGCTTGCCGTCCCCATCGAGGTCGCCGAGCTCGATCTCGTGCACGAAGGTCTCCGGCTTGCGATCGAGCTCCTCGACCTGGGGCGCGCCGTCGGCCCCCACCCGGAGCACGGCCACCACCCCCTGGTCGTGCGTCGCGATCGCGAGCTCGCTCTGGCCGTCGCCGTCGAGATCGCCGAGCTCGGCGTCCCGCATGCGGCTCCACTTGCCGCCGAAGTCGGCCTGCCAGAGCGTCTCCACCGGCGCGAGGCCGGCCTCCCCCTTGCGCCAGAGCTTCACGGCCGCGGCGCTCCCCCCGAGCGTCACCACCGCCGGCTCCTGGCCGGGCGGCGTCCAGACCAGGGCCTTGTGGAAGACGTTGCTCTCGGGGTCCGCATAGGAGCGGGCGTGCCAGGCGCCGCCGCTGCGGGTGAGCACCATCAGCTCGGAGAGGGGGATCGGCTTGCCGTCCTCGCCCTTGTCGAAGGTCGAGAGCGCCAGCAGGAGCCCGTTCGGAAGATCGTCGGGAAGGGGCGCGGCCGCGGCAGCGCGCGCCTCGGGCGCAGCTTGGGGCGGCGTCGGCGCCTCGCCCGCGTCTCCGCAGGAGAGCGGAGCGAGCAGCGCGAGGACGCTCGCCCCGCGCAGGATTCGGTCGAACATCGGTCGGGCCTCCGGTGGCGAACCCGGGGGTTTAGCAGATGCCGGCCGCACGGAGGGGGGCCGCAGCCCTTTACGGAGCGGGCCCCAAGTCCTAATCCCACGCCGTGAGCAAGGCGGACCTGTCGCCCCCGCGCGGCACGCGCGACTTCTACCCCGAAGACCTGCGCCAGCGCGCCTGGCTGTTCGGCCACTTCCGGGAGGTGGCCCGGCGCTTCGGCTTCGAGGAAGTGGACGCGCCCGTGGTGGAGCACGCGTCGCTCTACCAGCGCAAGGCCGGCGAGGAGATCGTCGAGCAGCTCTACCATTTCCACCTGCACGATCGACACCTGGCGCTGCGACCGGAGCTCACCCCCTCGCTGGCGCGCATGGTGATGGCGCGGCAGGGCGCCCTGCGCTTTCCGCTGCGCTGGTTCGCGATCCCCCAGTGCTGGCGCTACGAGCGCATGACGCGCGGCCGCCGCCGCGAGCACTACCAGTGGAACATGGACGTGTGGGGCGAGCCCGACGTCACCGCCGAGGCGGAGCTGATCGCGGCCCTGTTCGCCGCCACCGACGCGCTCGGCCTGGCCGCCGCTGACGTGCGCCTCGCGGTGAACCATCGGCGCCTGCTCGAGGAGGCCGTTCGGGCGCGCCTGCCCGACGCCGAGGGGCGCTTCGAGCCGCTCTGCGTCGTGCTCGACAAGCTCGGGAAGATCGGTGCCGACGCGGTGGTCGAGCAGCTCGCCGACCCGGCCGGCCCGGTCGCCCTGCCGCGCGCGGTCGCCGGCGAGCTCGTGGCCGGGCTCGCGGTGCGGGGCCTCGAGGAGGCGAAGCGCCTCGCCGGGCCGGACTCGCCGGCGCTGGCCGAGCTGCGCCGGCTCTTCGACCTGCTCGACGCCTACGGGCTGGCCGACCGCGTCGAGTTCGACGCCTCGGTCGTGCGCGGGCTGGCCTACTACACCGGGATCGTGTTCGAGGCCCACGATGCCGAAGGCGCGCTTCGTGCGGTGGCCGGCGGGGGGCGCTACGACCGGCTGCTCGAGAGCCTCGGGGGCAAGCCGCTCCCGGCCGTGGGCTTCGGCTTCGGCGACGCGGTCATCCACGAGCTCCTCGCCGAGCGCAAGCGGCTGCCGGAGCTGGCCCGAGGCCTGGATGCCGTCGTCTACCCCTTCTCGGAGGCGGAGCGCGCGGCCGCGGTGGGTGTGGCCCGGGCGCTTCGCGACCGGGGAGAATCGGTCGAGCTGGTGCTCGGAAACGTGAAGCCGAAGCGCGCGCTGGCCGATGCGGACCGCGCAGGAGCCGCAACAATCTATCTGGTCGGTCCCGACGAGCAGGCCCGGGGGGTCGTGCGAGTTCGGGACCTCGCTACCGGCGAGGAGCGCCTCGAGCCCCTGCCCGGGTCTCCCTAGGAGTAGCCGATGCGCGCTTGGACGATTCGAGACAGCCTCGAGCTCTATCAGGTCCAGCAGTGGGGACGCGGGTTCTTCGGCATCGACGCCGAGGGCGACCTGCGTGTCCAGCCCCACGGCGCCGACGGACCGGGCGTCTCGCTCGTTTCGCTGGTGGAGGACCTGCGGCAGCGCGGGCTGCGGACGCCGCTGCTGCTCCGCTTCTCCGACATCCTGGCGGAGCGCGTGAAGCGCCTCTCCGAAGCGTTCGCCGGCGCGGCGAACGAGTACGGCTACCGCGGCCGGTTCCGCGGCGTCTACCCCATCAAGGTGAACCAGCAGCGGCCGGTCGTGGAGGAGATCGTCTCACTCGGCGCCGAGTTCGGCATCGGGCTCGAGGCGGGCAGCAAGCCGGAGCTGCTGATCGCCCTGGCCCTGCTCGACACGAAGGACGCCCTGATCATCTGCAACGGCTACAAGGACCGAGCCTACATCGAGACGGCGTTGCTCGGGCAGCGCCTCGGCCGGCGGCCGGTGATCGTGATCGACCGCTTCCACGAGCTCGACCTCGTCATCAAGGCCGCTGCCGAGCTCGGCATCCGGCCCCACCTCGGTGTGCGGGCACGACTCTCGAGCCGCGGCGCCGGGAAGTGGGTCGATTCGACCGGCGACAAGTCGAAGTTCGGGCTCTCGGCCGCCGAGATCGTGGAGACCGTGGAGCGGCTGCGCTCGGAGGACATGCTCGACTGCCTCGAGCTGCTGCACTTCCACATCGGCTCGCAGATCACGACGATCCGCGCCATCAAGGACGCACTCAAGGAGGCCACGCGCATCTTCTCCGAGCTGTTCGCGCTGGGCGCGAAGCCGGGCATCCTCGACGTGGGCGGCGGGCTCGGCGTCGACTACGACGGCTCCCAGACCAACTTCCACTCGTCGAAGAACTACTCCGTCCAGGAGTACGCGAACGACGTGGTGTCCTCGATCCAGGAGGCCTGCGACGCCGCGAACGTGCCGCACCCGGACATCGTCACCGAGGCGGGGCGCTGGATGGTGGCGCACCACGCCCTGATGGTCTTCGACGTGCTCGGCGTGAACGAGGTGCGCTCGGGGCAGCGCAAGCTGGACCCGGTCCGCGACGAGGACCCGAAGGTGCTGCGCGACCTGGCCGAGGTCTGGGAATCCATCAACCGCAAGAACATCACCGAGTGCTACCACGACGCCCTCCAGCTGAAGGAAGACGCCGCCACGCTCTTCAACGTGGGCCAGCTCGGTCTGCCGGCCCGCGCGCGCGTGGAGCGCCTGTTCTGGAACTGCTGCGAGAAGATCCAGCGCGTCGTCGCCGAGCTGCCCGAGGTGCCGGAGGACCTGGAGGAGCTCGAGCGCGATCTGGCCGACACCTACTACGTGAACCTCTCGGTGTTCCAGAGCATCCCGGACCACTGGGCCGTGAAGCAGCTGTTCCCGGTGATGCCGATCCAGCGGCTCAACGAGAAGCCGACCCGGCGGGCCATCCTCGCCGACCTGACCTGCGACAGCGACGGCAAGATCGACCAGTTCATCGACCAGCACGACGTCAAGAACGTGCTCGAGCTGCACTCCCCGAACGGGCGGCCCTATCTGCTGGCCGCCTTCCTGATCGGCGCCTACCAGGAGATCCTCGGCGACCTGCACAACCTGTTCGGCGACACCGACGCGGTGCACGTGAGCTTCGACGAGGACGGCGGCTACAGCGTCGAGAACGTGATGGAGGGCGAGAACGTGAAGGACGTGCTCGCCTACGTGGAGTACGACTCGAACGCCCTCAAGGAGAAGGTGCGACGGCTGGCCGAGGACGCGCTGCGCCGTGGCGACATCACCCTCGAGGAGGCCACCCGCCTGCGCCGCCGCTACGACCAGGGCCTGTGGGAGTACACCTACCTCGACTCCCGCAGCTGACCCGAGGTCGATGCGCATCGTCTCGTGGAACGTGAACGGGTTGCGGGCGTGCGGGGGGAAGGGGTTCCGGCGCTGGCTCGACCGGAGCGGCGCGGAGGTCGTGGGCGTGCAGGAGGTGCGGGCCCGCACCGAGGACCTGCCGCGGCGGCTGCGCGCGCCGGCGGGCTGGCACACGCACTTCGCGCCGGCCGAGCGCGCCGGCTACAGCGGCGTGGGCCTCTACGCGCGTCGCCCCCCGGACGCCCTCGAGACGGCGCTCGGCCGGCCGCGTCTCGACGCCGAAGGCCGCCTCCAGCTGGCCCGCTTTGGGCGGCTCGTCGTCGCGAACGCCTACTTCCCGAACGGCAACGGCAAGCAGCGGGACCACTCCCGCGTCCCCTTCAAGCTGCGCTTCTATCGCACGCTGTTCGAGCGCCTCGAGAAGCTGCGCGCCGAGGGCGCCCACGTGCTGGTCATGGGCGACTTCAACACCGCGCACCAGGAGATCGACCTGGCGCGCCCGCGCCAGAACCGGAACACCTCCGGCTTCCTGCCGCGCGAGCGCCGCGAGCTCTCCCGCTGGCTCGACGCCGGCTGGGTCGACACCTTCCGCGCCTTCGAGCCGGGGCCGGGGCACTACTCCTGGTGGAGCCAGCGCCAGGGCGTTCGCGCCCGCAACGTCGGCTGGCGCATCGACTACGTGCTCGCGGCGCCCGAGGCGATGCGGTTCGTGCGCGGGGCGTTCATCGAGCGCCAGGTGCGCGGCTCCGACCATGCACCTGTCGGCGTCGAGGTCGCGCCCGCGATCCTGGGCTAGGCGGCACCGTCAGCGCCCCGGGCCGGGCCGCGTTCGGATAGCCTCCGTCGCGTGACCGCCCTGCCCCTCGCCCCGTCCCCGCGCTTCGGCTTCATGACCACCGTCGGGAGCCCGGACGCAGCCCGGCGCACTGCCCTGGCCGCCGAGGCCTGGGGCTACGACTCCCTGTTCACGGGCGATCACGTGGCGTTCCCGGTCCCGATCCTCGACCCGCTGCTCCAGCTCGCCCAGCTCGGGGCCTACACGCGGCGCCTCACGCTCGGGACCGCCGTCTACCTGCTGCCGCTGCGCCACCCGGTGCCGGTGGCCAAGCAGGTGGCGACGCTCGACCGCCTGCTCGAGGGCCGCCTGGTCTTTGGCGTCGGCGTGGGCGGCGAGTTCCCGGCCGAGTACGCCGCCTGTGGCGTTCCGGTCGGCGAGCGCGGCGCACGCCTCTCCGAGGCGATGCCCCTGCTGCGATCGCTCTGGAGCGGGGAGAGCGTGACGCATGCGGGCCGCTTCTATCCGATCCCGCCCACGCGCATGCTGCCCACCCCGCGCCGGCCGGGCGGCCCCCCGCTTTGGTGCGGCGGCCGCTCGCCGGCGGCGCTCCGGCGCGCCGGCCGGCTGGCGGACGGCTGGATCTCCTACGTGGTGACCCCGGAGCGTCACGCGGCCGGCCTCGCCGAGATCGCAAGCGCGGCGGAGCGCGCGGGCCGCACGCTCGAGCGCTTCGACAGCGCCCACCTGCTGTTCCTGGTGATCGACGACTCCCCGGAGCGCGCCTGGGACCTCGCCACCGAGCACCTCTCCCGCCGCTACGCCAGCGACTTCCGAGCGGCTGCCAAACGCTACGCCGCGCTCGGCCCGCCCGCGGACGTCGCCGAGCGGGTCGCGGCGTACCTCGCCGCCGGCGTCCGGCACCTGGTCATCGACCCGGTGGGCCGGTTCGAGGACCGCGACGCGCAGCTCGAGCGCTTCGCCCGCGAGGTGCGCCCCCTGCTCTGAGCGCCCGGCCGGCCCCGGGCGTCGTCCCGCTGGCCCGCGTCAGGCGCGCAAGCCGCGCGCGACGCGGGCGGGCGTTCGCCGCGGTGCCCGGCGCCGTTCCGACCAGGCGAGCCCGATCAGGCTCAGCGCGAGCAGGAGCTCGGCGCCGGGCTCGGGAACGGAGGGCGGAGAGACGTTCGCGCTCACCGTGATGCCGTCGCCCGAGGTCGAGCGCCCGCCGGGGCCGGGGTAGTCGTCCGCCGTGAACGAGGCGAGCGCGCTGTCCATGCCCATGCGCAGGGCCCCCTCGTCGCCCTGGATCATGCCCCCGGGCACGTCCTGGGTCGTCACGCTCGCCGTGAACGAGAACGCCAACGTGATCAGCTGCGCGGCACCGGTGCCGAAGCCGGTGATCACGGCCGAGCTGCTCTGGAGAAAGGGCTGATCGGGGGAGCTCCCGGGCGCCGCCGCGTTGTCGAGCGTCCCGACCGCTGCGAGATCGAGGCTCCCGACCAGGCTTCCGGCGCCGATCAGCGAGGCGGTGAGCGCGTCGAGCGTCACCTCGGCGGTTCCGGTGCCGTCACTCACGATGGTGAGGGCGCCGGCGCGCACCACGTCGACCGAGACGCTCCAGCTCACGCCCGCGGCCTCGGTCACCTCGAAGCTGATGCTGAAGCTGCCGCTGAAGGCCTGGGTGTAGCTGCCGCCACCGGCCCCGCCGGTGTCCGCGCCCACGACGGCGCCGTAGTCCACGACGAAGCCCGTGCTGCCGCTCGCGGCGACCGCCGCGCTCGACTGGGCCACGGAGCCGATCGGGCCCGTGTCGTCGAAGACGTTGGTGGAGCTGTCCGTGACGCCCAGGTTGGCGATGGTCACGGCGGCGGCCGGTGCCCCGACCACGGTCGAGAGCACCACCAGCCCGATCCGGCCGATGCGTCGAAGCTGCAACAAGGGACTCCCCTCACGGTCCCCCTCCGCAGGCACACGAATCGGCCGCTCCCACGCAGACTGTAGGAATTTCCCCGGGGGATAATCCCTACGGCTTTGGGTCGCGGATCAGCACGGTGCCCTGGGCGATGGCAGCGAGTCGCCCCTCGTTCTCGACCTGGATGCGCACCACGGCCGTCGAGCGCGTGAGCGACACGATCTCGGCCTCCGCCGTGACCCGACCGGTCGTCACCGGCGCCAGCAGGTTCAGCTTGAACTCGGTGGTGGCGGCCCACTGCCCGCGCCGCATGTGCGGGTAGCAGACGCAGCCGAGCACGTGGTCACACAGGGCGGACAGCACGCCGCCATGGAGGTTCTTGAAGGGCGTGAGCAGCTCGTCCCGCACCTCGAGGGCCGCGCGCAGCAGGCCCGGCTGGAACTCGGTGAAGCGCACGCCGAGGAAGGCGGGCAGGCCGGTGAGCTTCTCGTTGGCCCGCAGGAACCCGGCCGCGATCTTCGGGTCGTAGGCCTCGACCGCGCGCGGGTCCGGCACCGCCCGGCTCAGCTGGCCTGGCGGCGCTCGTCCGCGAGCGCGCCGGTGACGCCCCCGCAGGCCTCGAGCTGCTCGCGCAAGGCGTTGGCGCGGAGCCGCCGCCGCTCGCGCTTCCCGTCCGTGTCGCAGAGCCGGTCGAGCACCTCGTCGGCCCACGCGATGTGGCGGCGGGTCCAGCGCATCAGGTCCTCGAGGATCTCGACGCTCGGGGCATCCGTGATCGGGTCGGTCTCGCGGGCGGTGCGCTCGTAGACCGCCAGCAGGTGCGGCTTCAGCACGTCGAACAGACCGGCCAGCTTCTCGATCGTGAGGTCGGGGCGCTCCGGCTCCGCCACCGCCTGCACGAAGGCGGCGAAGCCGTCGTTCGCGGACTCCGAAGCCGCCACCGAGGCGCGCCCGCAGCGGAGCTCCGGGAGCCGGCGGCCGAGCGCGTCCGCGGCCTGCGCGGACTCCCAGATGACCTTGCCGAGGCCCGTCTTCACCGGCACCTCGGGGATCGTCGCGAGCCAGCCGCCCATCATCAGCATCATCCACTCTTCCGCGTAGCGGAAGTTCCGGACGCGGCGCGCGGTCGCCTCCACGTCGAAGCGCCCGAACAGCTCGCGCAGGTCCGCCGGCACCTCGAAGGCGCCGTAGGGCGTGAAGTGGGTGCGCTCGTCGGGCCCGGTGCCCGGGTAGAGGCGCGGCTCGCTCACGAGGCCTCCTCCCGACCCGCCTCGGCGCGGCGTGCCAGGTGTCGCTCGCGCAGGATGCGTGCGGCCTCGAGCAGCGTCTGCTTCGAGGGGCCACCGCCGGAGAGCTCGGTGAGCTCGGTGAGCTCCTCCTCGCTGAAGCCCGCCTCGCGACGGTCGTCCCAGGCGATCGGGATGGCGGCGTCCTCGCGGTCCGAGCGCGCGCCGCCGAAGCTGAACTGCTTGTCCACCTCCTTGCGGAACTCCTGGGTGCGCCGGAAGCGCTCGGGGTCGCCCTTGGTGAACTCCTTCACCCACTCGCTGCCGAAGCGCACGTGCGTGAGCTCGTCGGCGAGCACGTAGTCGATCGCCTGCCGCATCTTCTCGTCGCCGATCTGCTCCGCGTAGCGGATCATGTCGCGGAACACGTCGCAGGCGAGGCCCTCGAGGCCGCGGTTCACGCCGGCCACCCGCATCGCCGGGTCGTCGCTGCACGCGCACTCGAAGAGGAACGTGCTCTCGGGGAACATGCCCGGCTCGCCGCCCACGTGCTCGAGCAGCTTCTCGTAGATCTGCACGTGGCGCGCCTCGTCCCAGCACTGGCGGGCCATGTTCATCTTGAACTCCCAGGGCGCGTCCGGGAAGTCCCAGAGCGAGCGGCCGGCGCCCTCGAGCGCCTGGAGCTCACCCACGTAGATGCCGTGCATCCGCAGCATCAGGCGCGTCTTCGCGGCCGGGTCGTCGGGGCGGAGCGGCTCGTTCAGCGTGACCAGCGCGAAGCCCGGGCCGTAGGCCTCGAACAGCGGCTCCGCGGCCGTGCCCTGCACCGAGCGCTCGATCATCGGCGCGAAGCGGTCGAAGGCCTCCACCACCACGTCCACGTCGTCGGGCAGCTTGGAGAGGATCGTGGCCTGCGCGTTGTCCTGGCGGACGAAGCGGCTGTCGCGCGCGAGCTCGGAGTGGTGGATGAAGCGACGCATGGGCACCTCCAGCGGGGATCGGCGGGAGGATAGGGGCCTTGCCGCCCGGCTTCACCCGAGCGGGTCGGGACGATCCAGCTCGGCGAGCACCTCGTCGGTGTGCTCGCCGAGGCGCGGCGCGCGGCGCCGGATGCGCCAGGGGGTCTTCTCGAACCGGTAGGGGGCGCCCGGATAGCGGACCGTGCGGCCGATCTCGGGGTGCTCGACCGGGGTCGGGAAGCCGCGCGCCACGAAGTGCGGGTCCTCGAAGGCCTCCTCCGGGGCGTAGATGACGCCCACCGGGAGGCCCGCGCGCTGCGCGCCCACGAAGAAGTCATAGGCCGAGAGCCGGCTGGCCACGAAGTTCAGCGCCTCGCGGCCGGCGCCGAAGATCGCCGTCACCTCGTCGTCCTGCCCGATCTTCGAGAGGTCGACGAAGTCGCGCTTCGCGCCCATCTCGAGGAAGACGGCCTCCGGGAAGTCGGCGGCGACGCCGAGCTCCTCGAGCCACGCCAGCAGGCCCGCGTACTCGCGGGGCTGGCGCGGCGGGACGCCCGTGTTCACGTAGCGGCCGTCGGCGCAGCGCACCTGCGAGGGCAGCGACGGCGTCTCGAGCGCGTGGCGCCCGGTCTGGCGCTGCACCGTGGTGCCCTGCACCAGGTAGTTGTAGGAGGCCATCTCGGTGGTGACGTTCGCGGCCGCGTGCATCGAGACGTCCACGAACTGGCCCTCGCCGCTGACGCCGCGCGCGACGAGCGCCGTGAGCGCCGACATCACGGCGTAGTGGCAGGCCGTGTTGTAGCCCTGGAAGCCGAGGCCGCGAACGGGCGGCAGGGCGTGGTCGTCGTAGCCGCAGCTCCAGACCGGTCCCCCGGCCGCGAGCACGGTGAGGTCGGTCGTGAGATCGGCGCGACCCGGCCCCGCGCGGCCGAAGGGCGTGACCGAGACCCAGATCAGCGCGGGGTGGGCGAGGTCGGCGTGGTCCAAACCGGACGCGGCGAGGCGCCCCGGATCCTCGGCCTCGAGCACGAGGTCGGCCCGCGCCACCAGCCGGCGCAGGCGCTCACGCCCGGCCTCGTCCTCGAGGTCCAGCACGATGCCGCGCTTCGAGGTGTTGTAGTGCCACCAGGCCAGGCTCCGCTCGGGGTCGGGCGCGTCGTCGACGAACGGCCCCCAGCCGCGCAGCGGGCTTCCGGCGGGCGGCTCGACGACCACGACGTCGGCGCCCATGTCGGCGAGCAGCTTGCCCGCGAACGCGCAGCGCTCGTGCGACAGCTCGACCACACGAATGCCGTCGAGCGCCGTGGCCTGGCTCATACGACGCCCTCGGCGCGCAGCTTCGCGACCTCGTCCGCCGAGAGGCCGAGCACGCCGGTGAGCACCTCCTCGGTGTGCTCGCCGAGGCAGGGCCCGCCGCGCTCGATCTTCCAGTCCGTCTTCGAGAAGTGGACCGGCAGGCCGTCGACGCGCACCGCGCCCATCTTGCTGTGCGTCGCGGTCGGCCAGAGCCCGAAGCCCGCGGTGGCGGGATCGTGATCGACGCGCTCCGCCGGCTTCGCCACCGGCGCGGCCGGCACGTCCGCCGCCTGGAGCGCGGCCACGATGTCGGCCTTCGCGCGCGTCCGCGTCCACCCGGCGAGCGCGGCGTCGAGGTCGTCCTGGGCCTCGAGGCGGCCCGCCAGCGTTCCGAAGCGCGCGGCGCGGGCCCAGTCCGCTTCGACGACGCCCGCGAGCGCCCGCCACTCGGCGTCGCTCCGGCAGGCGATCGCCACCCACTCGTCGTCGCCCCGGGCCGGGTAGATGCCGTGCGGGGCCATGGCCGGGTGCTCGCTGCGGTTCGCGTGCGGCGAGCCGGGGCGGCGGAGCGGCCGGCCGTTGACGGTCCAGTCGAGCAGGGCCGGCCCGTGCAGGGTGAGGCCGGCCTCGGTGCACGAGAGGTCCACCCACTGCCCCTCGCCCGTGCGCTGCTTGTGGAGCAGCGCGAGCAGGATCGCGATGGCCATGTAGTAGGCGCCGGTGTGGTCCATGTAGGAGTAGCCCCAGCCGGCGGGCTCCTGGTCCGGCAGCCCCGAGCTGAAGGTCAGGCCCGAGATGGCCTGCACGATCGGGCCCCAGGTCTTGAAGGCACGGTAGGGGCCGGTGTGCCCGAAGCCGCAGTTCGAGACGTAGACGATGTCGGGCTTGAGCTGCTTCATGCGCTCGTAGCCGAAGCCCATGCGCTCGAGCACACCGGCGGCGAAGTTCTCGGCCACCACGTCGGAGCGCTTCACGAGCTCGGCGAGCAGCTCCTTCCCCCGCTCGGTGCGCAGGTTCAGGGTGATGCCGCGCTTCTCGACGTTGTGGTTGTTGAAGCCGCCCCCGAAGTCCACGCCGCGCCGCTCGTCCACGTAGGGGGCCATCATGCGCAGGATGTCCCAGGTGCCCTGCTTCACCGGGTCCTCGATGCGGATCACCTCGGCGCCGAAGGCCGCGAGCCACTTGGTGGCGCCCGCCCCGGCCAGCTGGCCCGTGAAGTCGCAGATGCGGACGTGGCCGAGCGCGCTCACGGGGTGACGACCTCCCACTGCGGGATGCGGAGCGTTTCGCCGGCCTCGGGATCGACCACCTCCTCGAACGCGACCTGCACCGCGTCGCCGATCGCGACCGCGTCGGGCGCGCGGTTCAGGACGTTTCCGACGATCCGCACGCCCGGCGCGTCGTCGAGCGAGACCAGCACCACGGCGTACGGGACGTGGGCGCGGAGCGCGGGGTGCACGGGGTGGTGGACGACCACGGCGCTCTCGACGTGCCCTCGGCCGGCGCTCTCGCGCGTTCCGAAGTCGAAGCCGCCGCAGCGGCGGCAGGCGTCCTCCGGCGGGAACTGCACGGCGTCGCACGCCGTGCAGGCCTGGAGGACGATCTTGCCCGCCGTGAACCAGCGACGGTTCCGGTCGTCGAGCGCCGGCAGCAGCCAGTCTTCGCCGAGGACGCGGCTCATGCGGGCCCGAACAGCACGGCGCTGCCGGCGGCGTAGCCGGGACCGGCGACGGCGAGGCTGCGCTCGACCGGCTTCCGCGTCAGCTGGCAGGTGGACTCGCCGCGCACCTGGCGCACGGCCTCGTTCGCCATCTCGAAGCCGTGGATGTAGGCCTCGCCGAGGTTGCCGCCGCTGGTGTTGAACGGCAGGCGCGCATCCGGCCCGGCGAGCGCTCCGTCCGCCACGAACTTCTCGAGCGCCTCGGGCGCCGCGAAGCCCATCTCCGCAAGAGCCATCAGCACCGGGCCCGTGAAGTTCTCGTAGATCTGGAGGACGTCCACGTCGGCGGGCCGGCAGCCCGCGCGCTGCCAGAGCTTCTCGGCGACGTCGCGGTAGAAGACGCCGGGGAACCAGTCGCCCTGGTAGGCCGAGACGCCGAAGGCCGGGCCGAGCCCCTGCGCGGCGGCGACCACCGCCACCGGCCGGGTCGCGAGGTCGCGCGCGCGCTCCGGCGTGGTCAGCAGCATCGCGGCCGCGCCGTCGTTCTCGGGGCAGCAGTCGTAGAGATGGAAGGGCTCCACGATCCAGCGCGACGCGTGGTACTTCTCTCGCGTGAGCGGCTGGCCGTGCCGGATCGCGCGCGGGTTGCGCTGCGCGTTGGCGTAGGACGCGAGCGCGATCTCGCAGAGCGCTTCCTGCGAGATGCCGTGATCGTGGAGGAAGCGGCGGGTATGGAGCGCACACTCCTGGGCCGGCGAAAGCAGCCCGTAGAGGTGCTGGTAGGCGAAGTCGCCGCCGGTCCGCCCCCCGGCGCGCGACTGTCCGAAGCGGCCGAACTGGCCCTGCGCGAGCGCGCGGAACACGATCACGTGCCGGGCGTAGCCGGCCGCGACCGCGGCGGCGCCGAGCTGGACTGCGGCGGCCATGTTGTTGCCGCCGCCGCCCCAGGGCTGGGACGTCCACGAGAGCGAGCGCACACCGAGCGCCGCCGAGAGCCTGAGCGGATCGTTGCGCTGGTCCATGTAGGAGACGAAGCCGTCGACCTCGCGCGGATCGAGCCCGGCGTCCTCGCAGGCCGCGCGAATCGCGGTCAGCGCCAGCTGGAACTCCGAGAGCGGCGCCTTCCCGCGCTCGTAATACGCCGACTCCCCGATCCCAGCCACCACCGCGGCGGGGACGTTCGTCAAGACGTCAACTTTCTCATTGCACGGACTCCCGGGAACTCGACTTCTTGACGAACGTCCCCGCTGGGTTGCGGAACTCGGCGTAGGTGACGAGGGCGCGGAGCGCGGCGACGGCGCGGTGCGCGCTCGGGTAGCAGAGGCGCCCCTCCTCGCGCACGCCCACCGGGCCCGCGTTGCCGTAGAAGCGGTCGGTGTAGGCCTGCTCGGTGGCCGAGAGCACGGGCTTGCCGTGCCGCTCGGAGGCCTCGCGCGCGGCCTTCGCGTAGCGACGGTCCTGGCGCTCGTGGAACTCGACGATGCGCTCGAGGCCGTGGTCCGGGTAGAAAGCGCCCGAGCGGAAGGCCTCGGCCTGGGCCGCCTGGATGCCGAGGCCCAGGTGGATCACGGCGTCGACGTCCGGGTGGGCACAGATCAGGTCGAGCACCTCGGGGATGGTGTCGCGCGTCTCGCCGCCCGCCAGGTCGATCGGGTTGTTGCGGCTCCAGCGCGGCGGGACGCGCGCGTCGATCGCCTCACGGAGATCGTCGGGCAGGGCGACCAGCTCGAGCCCCGCCGCCGCGCAGGCGTCCGCGGCGAGCACGCCCCAGCCGCCCGCGGTGGTGAAGACCACCGTGCGCCGGCCGCGCGGGAGCGGCTGGGTCGCGAAGGTCGCCGCCCACTCGAAGGCGTGCTCCACGCTGGGCGCGCGCAGCGCGCCGACCTGGGCGGCCACGCCGTCGAAGATGCGGTCGTCGCTCGCGAGCGAGCCGGTGTGGCTCGCCGCAGCGCGCTTGCCCTCGGCGGCGACCCCGCCCTTCAGCACCACCAGGGGCTTTCTCGCCGCGAGCGCCCGGGCCGCCTCCGCGAAACCGCGCCCGTCGGGAACGCCCTCCAGGTAGCAGAGCGCCACGGCCGTCTCCGGGTCTGCGGCGAAGTAGTCGAGGTAGTCCGCGAGGCCGAGCTGCGCGGCGTTTCCGGCCGAGATCGCCTTCGAGACGCCGATGCCGGTGAGCACCGCGTAGTTCAGGAAGCTCGACACCAGGTTCCCGCTCTGGCTCGCCACCGAGATCGAGCCGGCGGGCGGGTACGGCGCCACGATCTGCGCGCACATCGAGCGCGGCGTCGAGATCACGCCCTGCCCGTTCGGCCCCGCCACCACCATGCCGAGCGACTCGGCGAGCGCCACCAGCGCGCGCTCGTGGGCGCGCCCCGGCTCGCCGGCCTCGCCGTAGCCGCCGCTCGCGATGAACGCGGCGCGGACGCCGCGCGCCGCGCAGGCGCGCAGCAGCTCCTCGTTTGCGGCCTGGGGCGTACAGACGAAGACGAGGTCGGCGGCGCCCTCGGGCAGCTCGGCGACGTCGCGGATCGTCTTGCGCCCGAGCACCTCGCTGCCGTCGCGGTTCAGCGCCCAGACCTCGCCCTGGAAGCCGAAGCGCAGCAGGTTGTGATAGGCGACGAAGCCGAACTTGCCCGGGTGGGCGGAGACGCCCGCCACCAGCACGCCGCGGGGATGGAACAGGGGGCGGAACCGCTCGAGCACGTCTGCCCGCGTCGCGGAATTCTCCTGTGAGCCGGTCCGCAAGCCCGGCGAAGCCGGGCGCGAAGCGCGCGTAGTCCCAGACTCGAGCTCGACGAGCGCGTCCACCGCAACCGGGGCGCCGTCGCGGGCGCGCAGCAGCACGGGGTTCAGGTCGACGCTGGCCACGTCGGCGCGCTCGCTGCCGACGCGGCCGAGCGCGACGAGCAGGTCGGCGATGGCCTCCCCGTCGCCGGCCGGCTCGCCGCGAAACGCCTCGGTCACCAGATGGCTCGCGCGGAGCCGGCCTACCATTGCGCGCGCCTCCGCCGGCGTCAGCGGTGCGGCGGCGAAGGTGACGTCGCCGAGCGCCTCGGTGAGGATGCCGCCGAGGCCGAGCACGACGCAGGGGCCGAACTGCGGATCGCGCACCAGGCCGGCGATCAGCTCGCGCTTGCCGGCCACCTGCTCGGCGACCAGCAGCGACACCGGACCGTCCTCGGGACGCGCGGCGGCGAGAAGCTCGGCGGCGGCCGTGCGCACGGCGCCAGCGTCGGCGAGCCCGAGCCGCACCAGCCCGCGCTCGCTCTTGTGGGCGATCGCGTCACCGCAGAGCTTCAGCACGACGGGGAACCCGACCTCCGCGGCGGCCTCGACCGCATGATCGGGTGTGATCGCCAACACCTCGCGCGCCAGCGGAACGCCGAAACCCCGGAGGAGCGCCTTCGACTCGTGCTCGGACAGCGTTCGGGGCTTTCGGCTCATGGCAGGGCGCTTATCCTACGCGAGCAGCTGGCCGATGGCATGACATGATCCAGAGCCTCCTGAGCGCGCTCGACGGCCTGTTCCAGCGCTTCGTGGTCGCGCCGATCTCGAGTGTCCTGTTCTTCGACCTCGCCTTCTGGGACAACGGCCAGGCGGGCGAGATCGAGCTCCCGATCGTGGTGGTCTGGCTCTCCCTTGCCGCCCTCTTTTTCACCCTGCGCTTCCGCTTCGTGAACCTGCGCGGCTTCCGCCACGGCGTCGACGTGCTGCGCGGCCGCTACACGAAGGGCGACGAGGACGGGGAGATCTCGCCGTTCCAGGCGCTCTCGGCCGCGCTCTCGGCGACCGTCGGCCTCGGCAACATCGCCGGCGTCGCCGTCGCCGTGGGCCTCGGCGGCCCGGGTGCCGTGTTCTGGATGGTGCTGGCCGGCTTCCTCGGCATGAGCTCGAAGTTCGCGGAGGTGACGCTGGCCCAGAAGTACCGCGTCCGGCGCGGCGACGGGCACTTCTCGGGCGGCGGCATGCACTACCTCGCCGCGGGCCTGGCCGAGATGGGCTGGCCGCGCGCCGGCAAGGGCCTGGCCGCGGTGTTCGCCGTGATGTGCATCGGCGGGAGCCTCGGCGGCGGCAACATGTTCCAGGCCAACCAGTCCTTCGCGCAGTTCGCGAACGTCTTCCCGGCCTTCGCGGGCACCGAGGGGGCCGTCGCCTTCGGCGGCGCCCTCGCCTTCGTGGCCGGCCTCGTGATCATCGGCGGCATCCGGCGCATCGGGCGCGTGGCCGCCGGGCTCGTACCCGCCATGTGCGCGATCTACCTCCTGACCGGCCTGACCATCCTCGCGCTCCACGCGAGCGAGGTGCCGGCCGCCTTCGGCACCATCGTGGCCCAGGCGTTCGACCCGGACGCGGCCTGGGGCGGCTTCGTGGGCGTGCTGATCATGGGCTTCCGGCGCGCCGCCTTCTCGAACGAGGCCGGCTGCGGCTCGGCGCCGATCGCACATTCGGCCGCCACTACGAGCGAGCCGGTGCGCCAGGGGCTCGTCGCCCTGCTCGAGCCCTTCATCGACACCGTGATCGTGTGCCAGATGACCGGCCTCGTGATCGTGCTGACCGGCGCCTACGCCAACCCTGAGGTCGGGAGCGGCATCGCCGCCACCTCCTGGGCCTTCGAGTCGGTCTTCCCCGTCTTCAAGTACGTGCTGGCGCTGGCCGCCCTGCTCTTCGCCTTCAGCACCATGATCTCGTGGAGCTACTACGGGGAGCAGTGCTGGGTGCACCTCTTCGGCCTGCGCTCGCTGCTCGCCTACAAGCTGATCTTCCTGGGCTTCACCTGGGCGGGCGCCGTCTTCGCCGCCCAGGCGGTGCTCGACTTCGGCGACCTGATGATCCTGGGCATGGCGTTCCCGAACCTGGTCGGCGTGGTGCTGATGTCGGGCAAGGTGAAGACCATGATGGACGACTACTTCGCGCGGCTGCGCGAAGGCGCCTTCGAGCCGGGCGCCGCCGCCGCCGCCGCGCCCGGCGGAGGGCAGGCGGAGCCCTCGGCCTAGACGGCCCGGCGCAGGATCGTCACTCACGCGCGGCCTGGCGCCGCTCGCTCTCGACGTCGGCGTCGACGCGCGTGGCACGGCGCCGGGTCAGCGGGCGCCGCGTCTCGAAGGCCGCACTCCGCACCGGGCACGACGGCATCTCGCAGTGCACGCACTCGTGCGGGCGACAGGGGTCGAAGTGCACGACGGCCTCGGTCGGCACCTCCGTCTGCGACTGGAGCCGCGCCTCGATCGACTCGGCCACGTGGTGGAGACGCTCGGCGTCGAGGTAGCGCGGCACCACGAGGTGCAGGTCCGCGTGCAGCTCGGCCCCGGAGCGCCAGGCGCGCAGCCCGTGCACGTCGATCCACTCGGGCGGGCGCTCGGTCTCGAGCCCCTCCACCAGCCGATCGAGCAGCGCGAGGTCGGCCTCGTCCATCAGGCCGCCCACGGCGTGCTGCACCAGGCGCCGCCCTTCGCGCACGATGTTCGCGGCCACCGCGAGGGCCACGGCCGGGTCGAGCCAGCTCTTGCCGGTGAGCTGCACGGCGACCAGCCCCACCAGCACGCCGCCGCTGGTCCAGACGTCGGTGAGGATGTGCCTCCCGTCGGCGACGAGCGCCAGCGAGTGCGTGCGCCGGCCCACACGGATCAGGTGGAGGGCGAGCCCGCCGTTGACCAGGGCCGCGCCGGCCAGCAGCGCGATGCCGGTGTCGAGGTGGTGCGGCACGGCGCCGACGATCAGGTCGCGGAGCGCCTGCACGGCGATCAGGACCGCCGCCACGATGATCAGCGCGCCCTCCACCCCGGCCGACAGGAACTCGGCCTTGCCGTGGCCGTAAGGGTGGTCGTGGTCCGCGGGCTGGGCGGCCAGGCGCAGGCTCCAGACCAGGAGCAGGGCAGCCACGACGTTGACGATCGACTCCATCGCGTCGGAGAAGACCGCCACCGAGCCGGTCACGATCCAGGCCGTGACCTTGCTCGCGAAGACCAGAACGCCCACGATGAGCGAGAGGCGGCCTGCCGCCAGTCGCGCGTCGTGGGCGAGGTCCATGGCCGGGCGAGGATAACGATCCTCGCCCGGCCCGGACGGTCTACTTGATCTTGGCGCGGTACTTGCCCGCCTTCTGCTTCGCGTCTTCGAACTCCGC
>JBFIYM010000057.1:0-24626 GCA_041605395.1 Myxococcota bacterium
CACTCGTAGGCGAACAGGTTGTCCAGATACTGCGTCGTCCAGGCGGTGGGGTTGACGGACCAGGCGCCCTCGAGGCCGCTCGTGATGGCGTCGCCCGCCTTGCCGCTGCCGCACTTGCTGTTCCAGCCGAGGCCCTGCTCCTCGATCCCGGCCGCGGCCGGCTCGGGGCCCACGCAATCGGCCGGAACGGCGCCGTGGGCCTTGCCGAAGGTGTGCCCGCCGGCGATCAGCGCAACGGTCTCCTCGTCGTTCATCGCCATGCGACCGAACGTCTCGCGGATGTCCTTCGCGGCGGCGAGCGGATCCGGCTTGCCGTTCGGCCCCTCCGGATTCACGTAGATGAGGCCCATCTGCACGGCGGCCAGGGGGTTCTCGAGCTTTCGGTCGCCCGTGTAGCGCGCGTCCGCGAGCCACTCGGTCTCGGGACCCCAGTAGACCAGATCGGGCTCCCAGTCGTCCTCACGTCCCCCTGCGAAGCCGAACGTCTTGAAGCCCATGGACTCGAGCGCGACGTTGCCCGTGAGCACCATCAGATCGGCCCACGAGAGCTTGCTTCCGTACTTCTGCTTGATGGGCCAGAGCAGACGCCGCGCCTTGTCCAGGTTGGCGTTGTCGGGCCAGCTGTTCAGCGGCTCGAATCGCTGCTGCCCCCCGCCGGCGCCGCCGCGACCGTCCGCAACGCGGTAGGTGCCTGCGCTGTGCCAGGCCATTCGAATGAAGAACGGCCCGTAGTGACCGTAGTCTGCCGGCCACCAGTCCTGAGACGTCGTCATCAACGTCTCGATGTCCTTCTTCACGGCGTCGAGGTCGAGGCTCCGGAACGCGGCGGCGTAGTCGAACGCCTCGCCCATCGGGCTGGACTCGGCCGCGTGCTGGCGAAGCGGCTGGAGATTCAGCTGTTCGGGCCACCAGAACTGGGGCGTCTTCGGCTGCCCTTGCGCAGACGCAGGGCTCGACAGCGCCGTCGCGACGAGCGCGACCGCCACAGCGGAAAGCAGGGATCCCATTCGCTCGATCATTGCAGTGACTCCCCTCCGACAAGAAATCGATTCAGAAGCGTAGCCTGTGGCTCCGATTCGAACCGATTCGAAATTGAGATCGCGACGAGTCGCCCGGGTGATCGAAGAGGTCGGACCGGCTTTCCCCGCGGGACGCCGCCGCCCCTCACCCGCGTGGAATCGGCGGATCGAGGCTAGGCTCCCACGAGACCGGCTGGCAGACGGAGGATCCGACGTGGAGCTTCTGCTCGACTACCGCATCGCGTCGCACACGCCCGTCGCGGGCTACCAGCTGATGCCGCAGCGCGTGCTCACCTCCCGCAGCTCCTGGAGCCAGCTCGAGAGCCTCGCGGAGGCCGAGTTTTGGGAGAACCGGCGCGTCTACGAGAACCAGTTCGATCAGGTGCCGCGCTACCTCTTCGACCGGCGCGGCTTCTTCGCCTGTGCGCTGATGCGGTCCTTCGTCGTGTCGCGCGGCGACGCGGGCGCCCTCGACTTCCTGGTCCCGAACGACGACGCCGCGCGCCCCGAGCCCCTGGGACGCTTTCGCCGCTTCGGCGGCGACAAGGAGCTGCCTCCGGGCATCACCGTCTTCAACCTGAGCGGCGAGACGCTCGAGATCGAGGGCGCGCGGGTCATCTCGTGGGGCGTGCCGCCCCTGGTCGACGGGCTGCGCATCGAGGACCTCGCCTGGGCCCTGATGTGGCGCATGCTCGACACCGTGGCCGAGCGGGACCCGGCGCCGTTCGCCGCCTACTTCCACCAGGACTGCCTCGAGGCGGCGGCGCTGCTCCGCGTGTCCCGGAAGCTCAACGACGGGCGGCCGGCGCAGATCTTCATTCGCGACGGGATCGGCGGAGTCCGCGAGCTCAAGGTCGTGAACCGCTGCGACCCGGCCGTCATCGAGCGCGTGCTGCGACCCGACCTGGAGGGGGGCGGCGGCTAGGCGCCGAGCTTCGCCAGCAGCTTCTCCCAGATGCCCCCGAAGCCCCCGTTGCTCAGCGTCACCACGACGTCACCGGGGGCCGAGGTCTTCACCAGCTCGTCGACGATGGCGTCGACGTCGGGCAGCGCGAGGGCGGGCACGCCCCGGGCGTCGACGTCGCGCGCGAGCTGTTCGGCGGAGAGCCGCTCGGGCT
The DNA here is from genome assembly GCA_041605395.1 of Myxococcota bacterium. GTDB lineage: Bacteria > Myxococcota_A > UBA9160 > UBA9160 > UBA6930 > JBFIYM01. The sequence goes on from JBFIYM010000057.1 coordinate 2,138, forward strand.
CGCCGCCGAAGGCGCTGTAGATGGGCGCGTCGGGCACGATCTGCACGATCACGCGCGCGGCTGCGTCGAACGCAGCGGCGTACTCGCGTTGGAACACGGCCCGGCGGCTCGTGTTCGAGCGTGGCTCGAACACGGCGACGAGGCGGCGGCCGGGGAAGCGCTGACGCAGGGCCGCGAGGGTCTCGCGCACGGCGGTCGGGTGGTGACCGAAGTCGTCGACCACCGTGATGCCGGCGGCCGTGCCCCGCACTTCCTGTCGCCGCTTGACGCCGCGATAGCGGGCCAGGCCCGCCACCGCGTCCTCGAACGAGACCCCCCGCTCGGTCGCGACGCCGAGCGCCGCGAGCGCGTTCGCCACGTTGTACTCGCCCCAGGCCGGCAGCAGCGCGGCCCCGCGGCCAGCCCCTCGGACCTCCAGGGTGAAGCGCGTTCCCTCCGGCCCCGGCGAGAGGTCACTTGCGCGGACGTCGGAGCCCTCGACCAGGCCGTAGCGCAGCACCCGACACGGCGCGTGGGCGACGACGGCGTCGAGTGCGCCGCCTCCGGCCGCCGCGATCAGCGTGCCATCCCGCGGCAGGCCGGCCACGAGCTTCGTGAACTCGCGCTGCACGTGCGCCAGGTCGCGGTAGATGTCGGCGTGGTCGAACTCGACGGAGGTGAGGACCAGCGTCTCCGGGTGGTAGTGCAGGAACTTGGGCGTCTTGTCGAAGAACGCGGTGTCGTACTCGTCCCCCTCGACGACGAACTCCGGGCCTGCCCCGTTGCGGAAGCTGCTGCCGAGGTTCTCGGCGAGCCCCCCCACCAGCAGCGACGGGTCCCGCCCCGCCTCGAGCAACAGCGTGCCGACAAGGCTGGTGGTCGTGGTCTTGCCGTGGGTCCCCGCGACCACCACGGAGTGCTTGCCGGCGATGGCGTGCTCGTAGAGCGCATCCGGGAAGGAGCGATAGGGGATGCCGTTGTCGATGACGGCGCGGGCCTCCGGGTTCTCGCGACGCACGGCGTTCCCGATCACCACCAGGTCGGGCACTTCCGTGAGCACGTTCTCGGCCCGGAAGCCGATCGCAACGGGGATCCCCCAGCGTTCGAGCGCCGTGCTCATCGGCGGATAGACGTTCTCGTCCGAGCCCGTGACGCGGTGGCCACGCTCCTTCAGGAGCCCCGCCAGCGAGCCCATCCCCGTGCCCGCGATGGCAACGAAGTGCACGTGCATCCGGCCCGAGCGCCTCCGGCTACGCCGCGAACGCTTCGCGCACCAGGTCGTGGATCTCCGGGCGCAGCGTGAACTTGCTCTTCTTCGCGACCAGATGGATGCGGTTCGTGAGCATCACGACCACCGCCTCGGCCTCGAGATCGATCCAGAGCGAGGTGCCGGTGAAGCCCAGGTGGCCGATCGACTGCTTCGAGAAGTGCTGCCCCGAGGACGAGCTGCCGGGGGTCGGCGTGTCCCAGCCGAGCGCCCAGTCCGAGCCGGCCGGCAGGTCCTGACGCGTCGCGAACTCGACCAGCCGCTCGCGCGACACGAAGTCGCTGCGCCCGTGCCAGACGTCGAGCAGCGCCAGGCCGAAGCGCAGCGCGTCGTCGGCGGGCGCGAACAGGCCCGCGTGGCCGGCCACGCCGCCCATCGCCGCCGCGTTCGGGTCGTGCACCTCGCCCCAGACGATGCGCCCACGCCAGGGGCAGTTCTCGGTGGCCGCGATGCTGCTTCGCTCGGGCTCCGGGGCGCGGCCGTGGAGGAAGCGCGTGCCCCCCATGCCGAGCGGCCCGAAGATCCGCTCGCGGCAGAAGGCGTCGAGCGGCTGGCCGGCCGCGGCCTCCACCACCGCGCCCAGCACGATGAAGTCGAGGTCTCCGTAGACCGCCGCGGACCCGGCCTCGTGGACCGGCGCGGAACGGCAGATGCTCTCGAGGATCCAGTCCTTCGCCGCCGGCGTGCCGATCCAGCGCTCGCCCTTCTTGCGCTCGCGCTCGAGCAGGCTCTCGTGAAAGCCCCGCCAGGGATGCAGGCCGGAGCTGTGCGTGAGCAGGTGTCGCAGCGTGATGCCTTCCTTGTCGCGCTCGCCGAAGTGCGGCAGCCACTTGGCAGCGGGCTCGTCGAGGGAGAGCACCCCCTGCTCCACCAGCAGCATCACTGCGGTGGTCGTCGCGATCACCTTGGTGAGCGACGCAAGGTCGAAGACCGTCTCGCGCGCCATCGGAATGCGTTCGGGGCGCGCCACGGCGAGGCCCCGCACCGAGAGGTGCTCCAGCCACTCGCCTTCGCGGTGCATGCGCGCGAGCACGACCGCCCCCGGCATCTCCGCGCCTTCGATCGCCCGGTCGAGCGCGCGATCGACCCGGCCCAGCTTGCGTTGGATCGCGGCGTGTCTCAACGCTGTGCCCTCATCGCCGGGACACCCCTGCCTCGAGCAACTGAAGCTCCCCCCGTTCTCCGTCGAGTGCGGCGCGCACGCCGACGGGCCAGATCAGGTTCGGACTCTCGTGCCCGAAAGGCAAGCCGGTCACGATCGGCTTGCCGGTCGCCGCGAGGATCTCCATGACCACGTCGTCCGCGCTGGGCGCGGCGCGCTTCGGATCCTCGCAGCCGAGCAGCGAACCCACACCGAAGCCCACGGCGCCCGCGAGCTTGCCCGCCGCGGCCAGGTGCTGGAGGTCCCGATCGAGCGCGTAGGGCTTCTCGCCGACGTCCTCGAAGATCAGCAGCGCCCCACGCGTGTCGACCTCCCAGGGCGTGCCGAGGCTCGCCGCGAGCAGCGTGAGCGAGCCGCCGACCACGCGACCCTTGGCCTGGCCCCCGGCGCGGCCGACGCCGACGAGCGGCGGGAGCGCCTCGCCGGCCAGCGCACGCACCAGCCGCTCGAGCTCGAGGTCGCTCGGGCCCTCGTCGCGATCGAACATCGGCCCGTGGAAGCCGACCAGCCCGGCGCAGCGCCGCTGCCAGAGCAGCAGCGTGGTGACGTCGCTGAAGCCGACGAGCGGCTTTGCGGCCGCGCGCACGCGCGCCGCATCCAGCCGCGCCATGATGCGATGCGCCCCGTAGCCACCACGCGCACACAGGATCGCGGACACCTCCGGGTCGTCGACCCAGGCCATCAGCTCGTGGGCGCGCCGCGCGTCGCTGCCCGCGAGGTAACCCTCACGCGAGAGCAGGTCGTCGCGCCATCGCACCCGATACCCCGCACTGCGCAGGCGCGCGGCGCCCGCCTCGAGACGCGCGTGGTCGACGGCAAAGGCGGGCGCCGCGATGCCGATCCAATCCCCCGGGCGGACGCGCCGGGCTTTGCGCAGACGCGGCAAGTGCTGTCGCCCTAGAAGGCCGGCTCGCCGAAGCCGTCGGCATCGTCCGGGGGCACGAAGCCGTCGCCGGGCGGCGCGAAGCCTCCGCCCGGCGCCCCCCGCTCGTCCTCGCGGGCCGCGCGGTTGGAGAAGCGCGCGAAGCGTCCCTCGAAGTCGAGCTTCACGGTCCCGGTCGGGCCGTTCCGCTGCTTCTCGATGATGATCTCGGCGAGCCGCGGGTCGTCGGTGTCCTTGTTGTAGACGATGTCGCGGTAGATGAAGGCGATCACGTCGGCGTCCTGCTCGATGGCGCCCGACTCGCGCAGGTCGCCCATCATCGGCCGGCGCTTGTCGGGGTCCCGCTGCTCGGGGCCGCGGTTCAGCTGCGAGAGGCCGATCACCGGGATGTCGAGCTCCTTGGCCAGCGCCTTCAACCCCTTGCTGATCTCCGCGATCTCGAGGTCCTTGCGGGTGCGATGGCCCTCCGCGTGCGCGAGCTGGAGGTAGTCGAGGATGACGAGGTCGAGCCCGTGCTCGGCGTCGAGACGGCGGCTCTTGGCCTTGACCTCGAGGATGTCGAGGGAGCCCGAGTCGTCGATCCAGATCTCGGCGGCGGTCAGCTTGTCGGCGGCCGTCTGGAGCCGCCGGTAGTCGGTCATCGGCAGGAAGCCCTTGCGCAGGCTCGAGAAGTCGATCGCCGCCTCGGACGAGAGCAGGCGGATGATGAGCGAGCGCGTCGTCATTTCGAGGGAGAACACCGCCACCTTCTTGCCGTGATCGACGGCGGCGTTGCGCGCGATGTTCAACGCGAAGGCCGTCTTTCCCATGCTCGGACGCGCCGCGATCACGATCAGTTCCCCGGCCTGGAGGCCGCCCGTCATCTGGTCGAGGTCGCGGAAGCCCGTGGGAATACCGGTGAGCTCCCCGCCCCGGTTCATGATCGCTTCGACGTAGTCGAAGGTGCCCGGCATCTCGTCGTGGAGGCTCTGGAAGCTGCTGCGGCTCTGGGCCTTCGACACTTCGAACACGCGCGACTCGGCGAAGTCGAGCAGCTCCTCGGCCGGGCCCTGGTCCTCGAACGCGGATTCGACGATCTCGGCGGCGACCGAGGCGAGGCGGCGCTTCACCGCCTTGTCGCGCACCAGCTTCGCATGGTGCGTGACGTTGGCGGCGGTGGCGGCGAAATCGGCGACCTCGGCGAGGAACACGGTCCCCCCGATCTGGTCGAGCTGCTTCTTCGCGTGCAGCTGCTCGGAGAGCGTGATCAGGTCGACCGGACGCCCCTCTTCGTGGATCGAGAGCATGCTGCGGTAGAGGGTCTGGTGGGCCGGATGGTAGAAGTCGTCGGTGCCGACCTCCAGCGAGACGTCGTGGAAGGCGCGCGGATCGAGCAGGAGCGCGGAGAGCACGGAGCGCTCCGCGTCGAGATCGTGCGGCGGCACGCGCCCCGGCGCGGCCCCGACCTCAGCCTGTCGCGGTGCTCGCGCCATCCCCCCCTCGCTGACGTCCGATTATCTACTCCGCGGCCTTCACGTTCAAGCGCAGCTGGGCCACGACCTCGCGGTGCAGCCGCAGCGGCACCCGGTGCTCGCCGGCCTCCTTGATCGGCTCGGCAAGCTCGATGCGGCGGCGATCGACCTCGACGCCCTGGGCGGCGAGCAGCTCCGCGATCTGGACGGCCGTGACCGAGCCGAACAGCTTCCCCTCCTCGCCGACCTGGACCTCGACCTCGAGGGCGAGCGCCTCGATGCGCTGCTTCTCGGCCTCGAAGCCCTTCTTCTCGCGCGCGACCTTGTCGGCGATCACGCGCTTGTGGTGATCGAGCGCCTTCACGCTCGACTCCGTGGCCGGGATGGCCTTCCCCTGGGGCAGCAGGAAGTTGCGCGCGAAGCCCGGCCGGACGCTCACGACCGCGCCCGCCTCGCCGAGCCGCGGGACGTCTTCTCGCAGGATCACCTTGACGTGGGCCATCATGAGACTCCGTTCGTCTACGACTCACTGCGCGCTGCGCTCGCTCGGAGCTCCGCGCGCGTGTGGGCCGCTACATGCCGTGATGCGAGGCGAAGGGCATCAGGGCGAGCTGGCGTGCGCGCTTGATGGCGACCGCGACCTGCCGCTGGTGCTTGGCGCAGTTGCCCGAGATCCGCTGGGGGATCAGCTTGCCCGTCTCGGTCATGAAGTAGCGCAGTCCCTTCGGGTCCTTGTAGTCGATGCCGACGGACGTGTCCGCGCAGAAGCGGCACACCTTCTTGCGAAGGAAGCCGCCCTTCTTCTTCTGGGCCTTGCGGGCCTTCTTGCGCGCCTTCGCACGCAGGCGCGCCTTCACGGACATGGGGCCGCGCTCCCGGTCGCGTCCGCCCGGCCCGCCGGGACCCCGGCCGAAGCGTCCGCCGCGGTCCTCGCGTCCGCCGCGGTCGTCTCGCCCGCCGCGATCGTCTCGGGGAGGGCCGCCGCGATCGTCCCGGGGACCCCGATCGTCGCGCGCGCCGCGATCCTCGCGGGGAGGCCGGTCGTCGCGCGGCGGGCGGTCCTCGCGCGGCGCGTCGCCGCCAGCGCCCCCTCCGAAGCCGCTCTCGCTCATTCGTCGTCCTCGCCTTCGTCGTCGTCGTCCCGATCGCGGTCGTCGCGGTCGCCAGCACGCATCTCGGCCTCTCGGGCGCGCTCTTCCTCGGCCTCGCGAAGCGCGCGCTCGCGGGCACGCTCGGCGTGGGCGCGCTCGTCCTCGACCGCCTTCGCCTTGCGGGCCTCGATGTCGACGACCTCGGGGTTCGCCATCACGGTCAGGAAGCGCAGCACCGACTCCTCGAGCCGGAGCGTGCGCTCGATCGGGGCCACCGCCTCGCCTTGGGAGAGGTAGTAGCTGGTGATGTAGCGGCCCTTCTGGAACTTGCGGATGTCGAACGCCAGGCGCCGCTTGCCCTGGTCGTCGTGGAGCAGGCGGATCGCGCCGGTGCGCTCCAGGATGCCGTCGAGCCGGGTCAGGATCTCCTGGGTGCCTTCGTCGGAGATCTCGGGCTGAACGATGAAAGTCGTCTCGTACTCGCGCATGGACCTCCCCATGGACGGGCGGCAAGCGCCCGGGCCCGCGACGGCGGACCGAGGTGGCTCGGAAGCGACGGTGGGTAGCAGACGGCCCGCCGGGGGTCGAGCCCCGGGGGGTGAATCCAGGATCTAGATTCCGTCCCCGAGCAGGAGCGCGTGGATGCGGGGGTCGGGGGTGAGCTCGGGGTGGAAGGTGGCGGCCAGGAGGTTGTCCTGGCGCACGAGGACGGGGCGGCCGTCGACGCGGGCGAGCACCTCGACGGTGGGGCCCAGGGACGCGAGCTGGGGCGCGCGGATGAAGACGCAGCGCAGGCCCGCGAGGGCCGGCGCGGCCCCCGCGTCGACCTCCGCGGCGAAGGAGTCGACCTGGGTGCCGTAGGCGTTGCGCACGGCCACGACGTCGAGCAGGCCGAGGGTGGGGACGGGCGCGCGCTCGACCTGCCGCGCGAGCAGGATGGCGCCGGCGCAGGTGCCGAGCAGCGGCCGCCCGCTGCGCGCGAAGGCGCGGATCGGGTCCCACAGCTTGAGCCGATCCATCCCCTTCGAGATCGTGGTGCTCTCGCCGCCGGGGAGCACGAGCGCGGCGAGGTCCGGCAGCTGCTCCTCGCGTAGCACGGGCACGGGCTCGGCGCCGAGCGCGGCGAGGATGCGCGCGTGGGCTGCGACGTCGCCCTGGATCGCGAGGACGCCGACGCGGCTCACGACGCGGCCGCCTGCTCGACGAGCGCCGCCACCGCGATGGCGTCGGGCCCCCCGCTCGCGCGCAGCTCGGCGACGACGCCGGCGCGGTCGTCCGCGCTCCGGTTCTGCGAGAGCTTCTGCTTGCCGACGAGCCGCTCGATCGGGAGCTCGAAGGCCACCACGCCGGGCGTGAGCTTCGCCACGACGGCCTCGGGGATCGCCGCGTACCCGCCCGCTCCGCCGTGGAGCTCCGTGAGCCGCTCGAGCAGATCACACACCGCGCGCGGATCGCCCAGGACGCGGGGAGCGCCCTCGGCGTGTACGGCAACGTAGTTCCAGGTCGGCGCGCCGGGCTCCCGATACCAACGGGGCGAGACGTACGCATGCGGCCCGGAGAAGGCGGCGAGCGCCGGCGTCTCGCCGTCGAAGTGGCGCCAGTGGGGATTCGCGCGCGCGACGTGGCCGAGCAGCGTTCCGTGCGGCCCGCGCGTCGCGTCGAGCCAGAACGGCAGGTGGGTCGCCTGGAACGCTCCGCCGGACGCGGTCACGAGGAGCGCGAACGGATGGCGACGCATCCAGCCGTGCAGCGCCACGGGATCGCGCAGGGCGAAGACTTCGGGGACGTACATGCCGCCTGCCTCGGACGCGCCTACCAGCCGCGGTTCGCGAGCCGCTCGTTCTCGGGGATGGTCGAGATCTCGAGGCCCGCCATCGCCGCGCCGAGCCCGCGCGAGGCCGCCAGCACCTCGCCCGCCTCGCGCCAGTGCGTGGTCGCGTGGACGACTGCGCGCGCGCGCGCCTCGGGATCGTCGCTCTTGAAGATGCCCGAGCCTACGAACACGGCCTCCGCGCCGAGGCTCATGCAGAGCGCCGCGTCCGCCGGCGTGGCGATGCCGCCCGCCGCGAAGTTCGGCACCGGGATCCGGCCGTGTTCGTGCACGAAGCGGACCAGATCGACCGGCGCCCCGAGCTCCTTGGCCCGCGTGGCCAGCTCGTCGCTCCGCAGCGCCTGGATGGCGCGGATGTCGCCGTTCACCTGGCGCAGGTGGCGCACCGCCTCGACGATGTTGCCGCTGCCCGCCTCGCCCTTGGTGCGGATCATGGCCGCACCTTCGCTGACGCGGCGCAGCGCCTCGCCGAGGTTGCGGGCACCGCACACGAAGGGCGAGCGGAAGCCGTGCTTCTCGATGTGGTGGGCCTCGTCGGCGGGCGTCAGCACCTCGCTCTCGTCGATGAAGTCGACGCCGAGCGCGTCGAGCACCTGGGCCTCCACGAAGTGACCGATCCGCACCTTCGCCATCACCGGGATCGACACCGTGCGCTGGATGGCCTCGATCACGCCGATCTGCGCCATGCGCGCGACGCCGCCCTCCTTGCGGATGTCGGCCGGCACGCGCTCGAGCGCCATCACCGCGGCGGCGCCGGCGTCTTCGGCGACCTTGGCCTGCTCCGGCGTGGTCACGTCCATGATCACGCCGCCCTTCAGCATCTCCGCGAGGCCGACCTTGATCTCGAAGGTCTGCGCGCCCTGACGCTCTCCACCGTTCTCTGCCTGGCCCATGTCGTCTCCTCCTGGTCGCGCGAACGCGACGTCGTCAAGCCGTCTGGTCGCGCGAACGCGACGTCGTCAAACCGGGATCGGCCCCCGCTCGGGTGCCGCGCTGCCCGCCGCCAGCCGCTCCGCGATCACGCGGCCGAGCCGCCGGACGCCCTCCTGGATCGCAGCCTCGTCCGCCTGCGCGATCGAGAGGCGGAAGCCGCGCGAGGGCCGGCCATCGTGGTGGAACTGGAAGCCCGGCGCGACCAGCACGCCGGCCCGCAAGGCATCCAGGTGGATCTCGCGCGAGTCGAGCGGCGCCGGCAGCTCGAGCCAGACCTGGAAGCCGCCCTCGGGCTCCGTCCAGCCGGCGCCGTCGGGCATCTCCTTCGTGAGCGCGGCGAGCAGTGCGTCGCGTCGCGCGCGCAGTCGCTTGCGCTGGGCCACGAGGTGTCGGTCGTAGGCGCCCGTGCGCACGAAGTCGGCGAGCCCGGCCTGGAGCGGCGCCGAGCCGCCGAGATCGGCGGCGTGCCGGAGCGCGAGCAGCGCCTCGACGTGGCGCCCGCGCGCCACCATCGCCCCGGCGCGGACGCCGGGGAACAGGGACTTCGAGAACGAGAGCAGCTGGACGACGAGGCCCTCCTCGTCGAGGGAGGCGAGCGTCGGCAGCGCGCGCCCCTGGTAGCGGAGGTCCATCTCGTACGCGTCCTCGATCACCGCCTTGCCGTGGCGGGCGGCGATCGCGAGCACCTCCCTCCGGTGCTCGAGCCCGGTCGACGTCCCGAGCGGATTGTGGAAGGTGGGGATGGTGTAGAACAGCCGCACCTCCGGCCGGGCCAGCACGCGGTCCAGCGCATCGAGGTCGGCTCCCTTCGCGCGCATCGGCACCGGGGCCGCGCGCAGGCCGAGGGCGGCGAGCGCCGCGAGCGCGTTCTGATAGGTGGGCTCCTCGACCGCCACGGCATCGCCGGGGTCGGCGAAGAGGCGAAGCGCCAGCGCGATGCCCTGGCTCGCACCCTGGCACAGCACCAGCGACTCGGGCCCGACCAGGATCCCGACGGCGCGCAGTCGCTCGGCGAGCACCTCCCGGAGCGCGAGCGAGCCCTGCGGGTCGCCGTAGCCGAGCAGCGCGGCGCCGCCCTCGCCGAGCGCGCGGGCCAGGGAGCGCCGGAAGGCGTCGATCGGGAAGTGCCGGGTGTCGGGAACCAGCGCGTGCAGGGGGATGGCATCGCGTCCCGCGCCGTAGGCCACCCGCGCCCGGTCGTACGCCACCAGGCGCTCGGCGTTCGCCGAGAGCGAGAGCGCGACGGGCGCGGCAGCGCCAGCGCGCGGCCGCAGCCCGCGGACGAAGGTGCCGCGGCCGACCCGGGCCGCCACGATGCCCTCGGCGGCCAACGTCTCGTAGGCGGCCGCCACGGTGTCGCGGTTCACCGCCAGCCGCTCGGCCAGCGCGCGGATCGTCGGCAGCCGGTCCCCGGCGGCGAGATCGCCCGCCTCGATCTGGGCGCGGATCGCACCCGCGATCTGCTGGTAGACGGGCGCTCCACCCCCGCCGAGCTGCTCCGGTGCGAGCTGGAATGCCATGGAGTATGAGATTAAATGGGGGACAAATCGAGATCAACTGGGACAGTATGATCATTCTTGAGCCTGATTTAGCGGGACAGAAACCGGACAATCCGGGTCGCCGGGCCCTCGAATCCGCGCGGCTGGGGCGGCGGCCGCTCGCAGGCGCTCCCCGGCGGCCAGTCGGCGGCGCTTCCCGGCGCCCTCCGCGGGCACCCCGCGCTCCGTCCGATAGCTTGCTGCTTCAGCCATGCGTCTCTCGAGCGCGCTTCCCGCTCTCCTGCTCCTCGCCGTCGCGCCGTCCGCCGCGCTGCCCCTGACGCTCGAGGACCAGGCCGCGCTCGGGGCTGCCCTGCTGCGGCTGGCCGACGGCCGCGACGACGACGCCGCGCAAGCTGCGGCGAGCGTGCTCGAGAGGCCCGAGTACACGGCGCTGGACCAGCGGCGCTTCTTCGCGGGCTACCTGGAGCGCCACGCGCTGACCCCCGAGCTGGCGCGCTTCCTCGTGGGCCGCGCGCTCGGGGCGCCGAGCGCGACGACGGGGCGGGCCCTCCAGGACGGGCTCGTGCTGGCCGCCAGCGAAGACGTCGACCGCAGGCTCCGGGCCGGCCTGCCGGACCGGCTCGACTCGCAGCTCGCCGACCCCCACCGGGTCGAGGCGCTGCGCGTCGCGATGACCCTGGTGGGTCGCATCGCGTCGGAGGGCGAGGCGCTCTCCGCGGGAGCCCGACGCGAGGCCTATCAGCGCCTTCGCAACCTCGTCGCCGCCCACCCGGGCGTGCTGCGGCGGCAGGCCCGCGTCGACGTCGAGGCCCGGCCCCACCTCGCGCTGCTGCGCGCCCAGCTCCACAAGAACCTCCAGGACCTGCTGCGCCCCTTCGACCGGGAGCGCTTCATCGCCGACACCGGCCTCGCCGGGGCGTATGCCGAGCTGCTACGGAACCACGGTGTGCTGGTGCTCGACGACGACGGCCTCGACGAGCGACAGCGGCGCGCGGTGCAGGAGCTTCTCGCGCTGATCCCCCCGGCGTTGCATCGAACGGCGCACATCAGCGTCTACGACCTGCTCGGCAACGGGCGCGGAAGCGAGACGGTCCAACTGGTCGGCTCGCGGGGCGTGAACATCGCGTCCCTTCCGATCGCCGCCCACGCGGACAACGGCTTCCCCGGCGACGTGGAGGCGGTCGCCGTGCCGAGCTTCTGCTCCGTGCTCCAGCACGAGCTGAATCACATGGTCGATCATCACGCCGTCTCGGGGAACGCGAAGCATCGCGCGAGGCGGGATGCCCTGATCGCCCGCGCCGGGGACGACCCCGAGCAGTACCTGCGCAGCATGCTCGCGCCCGGCTACTTCGTCCGATACCCGCAGGAGTTCTTCGCCTCGATCTCGAACGCCTACTTCAGCGATTCGTTCCAGACGCTGCTCCTCGCGGTGGAGCGTTTCGAGGCCGGCGCCCGCGAGCCCCTCAACCAGTTCCTTTTCTTCGCCGACGTCTACTCGGAGGGGCGCGACGAGACGCTCTTCGTGCGGCAGACGAACGACTGCGAGTTCAGCCTGCACGCCGTGCCGATCGGCCGCGACGAGCGCGGCCACATCGACCGCATCCGCCTTCCCGATACGACGCTGCGCTTCACGCTCGACGAATCGGGTCATGTGATCCGCTGAACCGGCTCAGCCGGGCTCGGGCTCCGCCTCGGGTCGGGGTTCGGGCTCGGGCCAGGGGCCGTTGAAGCGGTTCATGGCCGGCGCGATGCCCTCCTGGACAAAGCAGAGGGCGGCGTCCACGGCGCGGGGCAGCGCCCGAGCCAGCAGCGCCTCCTCGTCCGGCGCGAAGGGGGTCAGCACCCAGTCGACGGTGTCTTCGGGCCCGTCGGGGCGCCCGATGCCGAAGCGCAGCCGCGGCACGGTGTCGACCGCGAGCCGTTCGAGGACGTCGCCGAGACCGTTGTGGCCGCCGCTCGTGCCGCGCGCGCGCAGCCGCAGCCGCCCGAGCGGGAGGTCCGCGTCGTCGAACAGGACGAGCAGGTCCGAGGCCGGCTCGAGCCCCGGATGCGCGACCAGCGCCTCGGCGACGGCCTCCCCCGACCGGTTCATCCAGGTCTCGGGGGCGAGCAGCAGGATGCGCTCGCCCGCGAGCCCCGCTTCGGCGCTGCGGCCGCGGTAGCGCCGCTCGTCGAGCCGCGCGCCGAGGCGCGCCGCGAGCGCCTCGAGCACGCGCACTCCGACGTTGTGGCGCGTCGCCTCGTAGCGCGGCCCCGGGTTGCCGAGGCCGACGATCAGCTTCATGCGGCGTCCACGGCCGAAGGCCCCGGCGCGGCTCCGCTACTCCGCCTTGGGCTTGGCCGCATCGTCCGCGTCCGCGCCCTCCTGGGCCTCGCCCTCGGCGGCCGGCGTCTCGCCCTCGACCAGCGTCTCGACCGGGGTCTCCTCCACCTCGGCCGCGGGGAGCACCACCGACGCCACCGGCAGCTGTCCGTCGGTCATCACCTCGACGCCTTCGGGGAGCCGCAGGTCGCTCACATGGATGGAATCCCCGACGTCGAGCCCACTGACGTCGACCTCGACGAACTCCGGAATCGCGCGCGGCAGACACTCGACCTCGATCTCGCGCAGCGGATGATCGAGGATGCCGCCGAACTCGACGCCCTTCGCCTTGCCCACGAAGTGGAGCGGGATGTCGACCGTGATCTTCTCGGTGAGGTCGACCTGATAGAAGTCGACGTGCCAGAAGGCGCCCCGCACCGGATGCCGCTGGAGCTCCTTCACCAGCACGGTGTCCGTGCGGCTCCCGACCGTGAGATCGATCAGGGTGTTGAGGCCGCCGCTGCCGCGCAGCAGCTTCTCGAGTGCGGCGGGATCGACCTGGATCGACTGCGGCTCGCGCCGCTTGCCGTACACGACGGCCGGGATGCGGCCGGACGCGCGCAGCTTGCGCGTCACGCTCTTGCCGGTGCCTTCCCGGCTCACGGCACTCAGGGTGTTGTCTGCCACGCTTCGTCTCTCCCTCGGGTTCGAGTGGCTGGGGCGGCAGGACTCGAACCTGCAATCCACGGCTCCAAAGGCCGCTGCCTTACCATTCGGCTACGCCCCAGCAGGCCCCGTCGCCGGGCTCGCCGCCGGGGCGGCGCGATGGGACGGGGCCGTCTTGACCACCCAGGTCCGGAGCCCCGGACGCCGCGGAATGCCGCGCCGGGCCTCGTCGGCCGCGCCCTCGCTGGGGAACACACCGAACAGGGTCGGTCCACTCCCCGACAGGCTAACGGCCAGCGCTCCGGCCGCCTCGATCTCCTTCCGAATCTCCGCCACCGCGGGGCAGAGGCGCGTCGCCGCGGGCTCCAGCTCGTTTCGCACGAGCGACCGCAGCCAGCCCTCCCCTCGCGAGGCCAGAAGCGCGCGGATGCTAGGACCCACCCCGGGGGCCGTCAACGAATCCGCCGGCGCGCCGGCCCCCGCGTCGTAGGCCGCGTAGACCGCGGCCGTCTCGAGCGCCTCGCCCGGGTGCGCGAGGAGCAGCACGAAGCTCGGCAGCTCGTCGACCGGCTCGATCACTTCGCCGATGCCACCCACCAGCGCGGGCCGCGGATCCAGGAAGAACGGGACGTCGGCGCCGAGCTCGAGGGCGAGCGCGAGGCGCCGGGCCGGCCCCAGGGCGCCGGGCAGCAGGCGGTCGAGCGCGCGCAGCACCGCCCCGGCGTCGCTCGAGCCCCCGCCCAGGCCACCCGGCGAGGGGATGCGCTTGGTCAGCTCGAGGGCCGCGCCGCTCGGGTGCCCGGCTTCCGCCAGGAAGCGCTCGGCCGCACGCACCGCCAGGTTCCGCGCGTCGCGTGGCACCCCCACCGCTTCGCCGGAGAGGCGGAGCGTGACGCCCGGCTCCGGGCGGAGCGAGACCCGCACGGAGTCCACGAGCGTGATGGGCAGGAACAGGCTCTCGAGCTCGTGGTAGCCGTCCGACCGGCGACTGCGGATGCGGAGCCCGAAGTTCACCTTCGCCGGCGCAGTCTCGTCCACGGGCGCCTGGCGGGTCTCGTCCATGGCCGCCTCGCGGCCCGGCCTAGGCCCGGCTCGCTTCGACGTAGTGGACCCGCAGCTCGGTCAGGAGCTTCGTGAGCAGCTCGGCCACTTCCGCCGTGAGGTTGCCCTTCGTCTTCTGCTCGAGCAGCTCGAGCGTGTCGATGCTGTGGCGGGCCAACGGCAGGTTCTTCTCGCCGGGCTGCTCCGTCCCGGGCTCCGCGATCAGGCCGAGGTGGAAGAGCGCCGAGGTGGCGAGCGAGAGGGCGAGCCCCGCGAAGTCGGCCTTCGGCAGCGGCGGCGTGGCCGGCGCAGCGGCGTCCGGCTCGCTCTCGCGGCCCCGCTTGTCGACGATCGTGAAGCCCGGCCCGGGCTTGGTCTCATCCGGCGGCATCGGCAGCCTCCTCCTCGCGAGACGCGGCGTCGCGCGCCGCCTCGGGTGATGCGTCGGGCGCCGCCTCGGGTGATGCGTCGGGCGCCGCGCTGCGGGACGCGTCGAGCGCGGCCATGCGACGCTGCGCGAGGGCGATGCGCTGGCCCGCGGTGATCGTCGAGCCCAGCGCCACGATCCCGAGCGCGAGCGGCATCGCGCCGAAGAGACCGCCCGCGACCAGGATCACGACGCGCTCCGCGCGTTCGAGCAGCCCGCCCTCGAACTGCCCGAGAACGGACTCCGCCCGGGCCTTGGTGTAGGAGACCATCACGGTGGCCACGAGCGCCAGGGCCGCGAGCCAGGCCAGCCCGGCCTCGCCCGTCCGCGCGTAGAACATCAGCGGCCCGAGCAGCAGCGCCATGTCGACCACGCGATCGAGGCTCGAGTCGAGGAAGCCGCCGAACGTGGTGACCCGCCCCTGCCTTCGCGCCACCACCCCGTCCACCAGGTCGAACACACCGCCCAGCAGGACGATCAGCGCGCCCGCCCGGAAGCGCCCCTCGGCAAACGCCCAGGCGCCGCCCAGGGAGACCGCGAGGCCGACCACGGACAACGCGTTCGGGTGGACGCGCGGGTGGAACAGGAACGGCAGCAGGCGCGCGATGCGCGCGTCGAAGTCGTGGCCGAAGCGTGCCTTCAGCAAGGCGCCACGATCAGCTCCCCTGCGGGGAGTTCTCTTCGTCGCGTTGGGCGACGTCGGGTGCGTCGACCAACTCCGCCTTCTCCGCGACGTCGGGAAGCGCAGCGAGCTCCCGTTCCATCTCGTCGGGCTGCGTCCAACCGCGGCGACCCAGCAGGCGACGGTCCAGGCGGAGCTGCTTCTTGGCGGATTCGTGCACGGTGGTCTCCGTTCCCGGTTATTTCGAAGGGGCGCACGTTAGCAAATTGACACCCGCTTCCCGCTTCGGATAGCTTGGGCCGAGGCCCGTCTGCGTCCTCAGTCGAGGGGGTTCTTCCTTGTTCTCGCGTCCCGTTTCCCTCCTGCGCACCCTCCTCCCCACGGCCGCGAGGGTGCTCGTCCTGGCCGCCCCGCTGGCGCTGGCCGGCTGCTCCTCGACCCCGCCGGAGCCGGAGCTGACCGAGCTCGAGGAGCTGCCCGAGGCCTCGGAGCTCTACCGCGAGGGCGTCGAGCTGCTCGAGCAGCGACGCATCCTGTTCGGCTGGATCGACCTCACGAAGTACCAGGACGCCATCGACAAGTTCCAGGAGGTCGTCGACAACTACCCCTACAGCCAGTACGCCGTCTTCGCCGAGCTGCGCATCGCGGACGCCTACTACGACCAGGAGCGCTGGGACGAGGCGCTCTCCTACTACCGGGACTTCGGCGAGCTCCATCCCGAGCACGAGCTGGTCCCCTACACGATCTACCGGACGGCGCTCTGTCACGCGGCCAAGAGCCCGTCCTCGGAGCGCGACCAGAGCGCCACCCGCGAGGCCCTCGACGCGCTCGACCAGCTGATGTCGCGCTACCCGACCTCCGCGGAGGCCCGCGAGGCGGAGCCGCTCTGGAAGGAGCTGCGCACCAAGCTCGGCGAGCACGTGCTCGGCATCGGCGACTTCTACCTGGCGCGGGAGGAGTACCAGAGCGCGGCCGGCCGCTATCGGCAGGTGCTGGACGAGTACCCCGGCCTCGGTCTCGATGCCGACGCCCTCTACAAGCTGGGGCTCTGCTACACGCACATGAGTCGCGAGGACGAGGCCCGTCGCATCTTCGAGGTGATCCTCGAGAACTACGAGGACAGCGACGTCGCGCAGGCCGCACAGGACCAGATCCCGGCAGCCAACTGACGTACTCCAGGCAGCCCACTGACTTACCTCCAGGCAGCCCACTGAAGTGCCCGCCACCGCCCGCATGACGGCCGAGGAGTCGGCCGCGGTCCGGCTCGGTCGCCGCCACCTCGAACGGGGAGAGGACGAGGCGGCTCTCGAGGCGTTCACGAGCGTCCTGGAACGCCACCCGCGCTTCGCCGACCTCCACTACCAGGTGGGGCTGGCCCACGAGCAGCGCGGCGACCTCGAGGCCGCGGCCGCGAGCTTCGAGCGCGCGTTGGCCATCAACCCGCGCTACGCCGAGTGCGGGTTGGCGCTCGCCACCATCTACGAGCGGCGCGGCGAGTGGGAGCGCGCCCGGGCGCTGGCCGCGGACCTCCACGGAGACGCGGACCCGGAGGCGGGTCTCGACCCGACGACCTCGGGCAAGATCGCGAACCTCCACGCCGCGCTCGGCGACGCCTACCACGAGGCCGGCGAGCTGCGCGAGGCGATCCACTCCTACCGCAAGGCGCTCGACCGCGCGCCCGGCTTCCACGACATCCGCTTCCGGCTGGCGATCGCGCTCCGCGAAGCGGGCCTTCCGGCCCAGGCCATCGGCGAGCTCAAGCGCGTCTTGCGCGGCAACCCGGCCTTCCTCGATGCCGCCGTCCAGCTCGGGCTGACCTACTGGAGCCTGGGCCGGAGCGAGCAGGCCCTGGCGGAGTGGCGTCACGTGGTGGAGACGGAGCCCACGCGCAGCGACGCGCAGATGTACCTGCGGCTGTGCGCACTGGCGCCGGCGCCCCCTTCGGGCACCTAGGCGCTAGCCGGCGGTCGCCACCACGGCGCGGATCGCCCCGAGGCCGAAGACCGCGCAGCCCAGGAAGGCCACGCCGCAGCCGAGTGCGCCGAGTCGGCACCAGGCCAGGACGCGGAACACCGACGCTTCGGGAAGCAGCGGATGCAACGCGATCGGACGCAGCCACCAGCGCGGCGGCAGCCGGCCCGCCCCGGCGAGCGCACGGTAGAGCGCGCGGTGATAGAGCAGCCCGGTAGGCACGCCGAAGCCGAGACCGATCGCGAGCAGCCAGAGGCCGGTCAGGAGCAGCGTCTCCACCGAGAGCGCGGTCCACGCCCACGCGGCCGCGCTGCCCGTGAGCAGGCTCCCGAGGACGAGGCCGATCTCGATCATGGGCATGCGAATCGGCCGACCGCCGCCCGGGTCTGAGCCGGCGGGCCCGACGTGGCTCGCTTTCCTAGACTGCTGCGCCGTGCCGCCCGAATGGCCGACGCTCGATGTGATCGCCGCAGCCGTGCTCACCCTCGCCGCACTCCGGGGGGTCTGGATCGGCGCGGTGCGAGAGGCGTTCTCGCTGGCGGGCCTCGCCGCCGCGATCGTCGCCGTGCGCACCTGGCGCGAGCCCGTGGGCCGCTGGCTCGAGGCCGACGGTCCGGTGGCGATGACCCCGCTGGCCGCCGAGCTGGTGGCGGCGCTGGCGCTCGGCCTCGGAAGCCTGCTGGCCGTGGCGATCGTCGGGCGACTCGTGCGTCGGGGCGTGCGCGGCGCGGGTCTCGGCCTGCTGGACCGGCTGGCCGGCGGCCTGCTCGGCGCCGCCGAGGGTGCGGTGGTGGTGGCCGCGCTCACCGTGGGCCTGGCCGCGCTGCTCGGCCGCGAGGACGAGGCGCTGGTCGGGACGCGCACCCTCGCGGCGCTGGAGGCGACCGAGCACGCGCTCGGCGTCGGCGCCCCGCAGGTCTCCAGCGCGCCGCCCGGGGACGCTAGGGCTCGACCCAGCGACCGCGCTCGCGAATGAGCCCGACCAGGCGCTCCGGCGCCTCGGCCTCGGGCACGTTCCGCACCACGCACTCGTGGCCGACGTAGAGGTTCACCCGGCCCACACCCGAGCCCACGTAGCCGAAGTCGGCGTCGGCCATCTCGCCGGGGCCGTTCACGATGCAGCCCATCACGGCGATCTTGAGGCCGCGCAGGTGGCCGGTCACCGCCTTCACGCGCGCCGTCGTCTCCTCGAGATCGAAGAGGGTGCGCCCGCAGGAGGGGCACGAGATGAACTCGGTCCACGAGGTGCGGAGCCGCGCGCCCTGGAGGATGCGGTAGGCGACCTCCACGTCGCGGCCGAGCGAGCCGAACCCGCCGAGCGAGACGAGATCGCCGATGCCGTCGCAGAGCGGCGCGCCGAGGTCGGTCGCGGCCGAGAGCAGCGCGTTCTCGGGGGCGACGAGCGGGTCGGCGCGGTGGCGCAGGGCGATGGGCGTCGCCCCGAGGCCGCGGGCCGCGAGCAGCGAGACCAGCAGTCGTGCGCCGTGGGTCGCGAGCGGCGTCGCCACCGAGACCAGCGCCGGCGGCGTCGAGCCGGCCAGGGCCGCGTCGAGCCGGGCCGCGAGGTCGGGCAGCGCGCCGACGAGCTGCCACTCCACGGGAGCGCGCAGCGCCGGGAGCTCGCCGGGAGCGTCGTCGAGGGCCAGCACGATGCGTGCCGCGGCGGCTTCGAGCCGCTCCGCCAGGGCCGGCGTGGTGAGCACGGCGAGCGGCGGCGCCCCGCACTTGCGCAGGGCCTCGGCGAACCGCACCGCCCCGGGCAGCTGATCCTCGTGGGTGGCCTCGACCAGCAGCCCCTCACAGGCGAGCTCGCCGACACGTCCGAGCTGCGCCGCGACCTCGGCTGCGGCGGCGTCGACGTCCGGCGGCACGGGGCCGAGCACGATCTCGACGCGGACGGGATGGCCGTCGCCGAGACCGAGGCGTTCGCAGGGCTGCGTCTCGCGGCGGCGATGGGCGTAGGGGTCGGCCACCCACGGCGCGCCGGGATCGCCCGGGGCTGCGAGCGGGGTGCGGGCGTCGTAGCGCGCGGCCAGCGCCCGCGCGACGGGGATCTCCTTCACCGGGTCCTCGGTCAGCGACACGCGGATGGTGTCGCCGATGCCGTCCTCGAGCAGCGCACCGATGCCGATGGCGCTCTTCACCCGGCCGTCCATCCCGTCGCCCGCCTCCGTGACGCCGACGTGGAACGGGTACGAAGGCTGGCCCGGCGCGCGCTCCTCGAGCCGCGCCGCCAGCAGCCGGTAGGCCTGGATGGCCACCTGCGGATTGCTGGCCTTCATGCTGAAGACGACGTCGTGGTACGCCTCGTCCTCGCAGACGTCGAGGAACTCGAGCGCGCTCTCCACCATGCCGAGCGGCGTGTCACCGAAGCGGTTCAGGATGCGATCGGAGAGGGAGCCGTGGTTGGTGCCGATGCGGAGCGCCCGCCCGAGCTCCTTGAGGCGCTTCACGAGAGGCCGGAAACGTTCCTGCACGCGCTCGATCTCGGCCTGGTACTCAGCGTCCCCGTACTCGCGTTGCTCGAAGCGCTTCTTGTCGGCGTAGTTGCCCGGGTTGATGCGAACCTTCTCGACGTGCAGCGCCGCTTCGAGCGCGGCGTTCGGCGTGAAGTGGATGTCGGCGACCAGCGGCGCATCGACGCCCCGCCGCGCGAGCTCGGCGCGGATCGCGCGCAGGTTCTCGGCGTCGGTGATCGACGGCGCCGTGACGCGCACGATTTCGCAGCCCGCCGCGACCAGCCGCTCGGCCTGCTCGACGGTGGCGGCCGTATTGCGGGTATCCGTCGTCGTCATCGACTGGACGCGGATCGGCTGGGAGCCGCCCACGACGACGCGCCCGATCGACACCTCGCGGGTGCGACGCCGCCGCCACACGAAGGGGCTGGCGGCGAAGCCGGCTCTCATGCGCCGGCCGCCTCGACCAGCGCGTAGAGCTTGTCGACCGCCGCGTCGAGGTTCTCGGGCTGGGAGCCCCCGGCCTGGGCGAAGTCCGGCCGCCCGCCGCCCTTTCCACCGACGACGGCGGCCACCTCGCGTACCAGGTCGCCCGCCTTGAAACGGTCGCGCAGATCGGGCGTCACCCCGAGCGCGAGCGCCACGCGCCCGTCCTGCTGGGAGGCCACCAGCACCAGGCCGCTCTTGAGCTGCCCGCGCAGATCGTCCACCAGCTCGCGCAGCTCCTTGGCCTCGACGCCCTCGAGACGGCGCACCAGCACGGCGATGCCGCCCACCTCGCGCGGGCCGGCCTCGGTCGCGGCCGCCGTCGCCCCGCCGCCGCGGTTCCGCGCCCGCTTCAGCTCCGCGATCTCGCGCTCGCGTTCCTTGCGCTCCTCGAGCAGCTTCTCGACGCGCTCGTCGGCCTGGTCGGGCGGAACGCGCAGCAGCTCGCCGACCCGGCGCAGGCTCTTCTCGCGCTCGCGCAGCCAGTGGAGCGCGCCGAGCCCGGTGAGCGCCTCGATGCGCCGCACCCCCGCCGCGATGCCCGACTGCGAGACGACCTTGAGCAGCCCGATGTCGCCCGTCGCCTTCGCGTGCGTCCCACCGCAGAGCTCGGTCGACACGCCGCCGAAGGAGACGACACGTACCTGGTCGCCGTACTTCTCCTCGAAGATCGCGACGGCACCCGCGTCGAGCGCCTCGCGATAGCCCATCTGGCGCACCGTCGCGCCGTCGTTGGCCTCGATCCAGGCGTTCGCCAGGTCCTCGATGCGCTCGATCTCCTCTTCGGTGAGCGGCGCGTCGTGGGTGAAGTCGAAGCGCAGCCGCTCCGGCGAGACGAGCGAGCCCTTCTGCATCGCCTGGGCGCCGAGCACCTCGCGGAGCGCCGCGTGGAGCAGGTGCGTCCCGGAGTGGTTCCGCACCGTGGCCTCGCGCGCGGCCCGGTCCACCTGGAGCCTTGCGACGTCGCCGACGCGGAGCGTGCCGGAGACGACCTTGCCGCGGTGGACCACCAGCTCCCCGCTCGGGCGCTGCGTGTCCTCGATCTCGACCCGCGCCGCGGCCGTCTCGATCACGCCGCGGTCGCCCACCTGGCCGCCCGACTCGGCGTAGAAGGGCGTCTCGGCCACCGCGACCTCCACGACGCTACCGGGTCCGGCCTCCTCGACCGGGCGGCCCTCCACGAGGAGCGCCCGGATCTCGGCCTCGTGCTCGAGCGTGTCGTAGCCGACGAACTGCGTGGCGAGGTCCTGGGCGATGCGCCCGTACACCTCGGCGACGCTGGCGTCGCCGCTCCCCTTCCAGGCCTCCCGCGAGCGGGCGCGCTGGGCCTCCATCTCGGTGCGAAAGCCCGCCTCGTCGCCGGCCAGGCCGTGGCCGCGCAGGATGTCCTGCGTCAGGTCGAGCGGGAAGCCGTAGGTGTCGTAGAGCTTGAAGAGCACGGGGCCGGGCAGCTCCCGCCCTCCCTTCGCACGGAGCTCCTGGATCTCGCCCTCGAGCAGCGCCAGACCCTTGCCGAGCGTCTCGCCGAAGCGCTCCTCCTCGCGCCGGATGCGGTCCCGGATGAAGGCGCGGCGCTCGCCCAGCTCGGGGAACGCCTCCCCCATGCGCTCGATCACGACCTCGGCCACGTCGTGGAGGAACGGCCGGTCGAGGCCGAGCAGCGCCCCGTGGCGCGCCGCGCGGCGCAGGATGCGGCGCAGCACGTAGCCGCGTCCCTCGTTGGCGGGCAGCACGCCGTCACCGATCAGGAAGGTGACCGCCCGCGCGTGGTCGGCGATCACCTGGAGCGAAACGTTCTTCTCGGCGTCGGCCCCGAGCGTCGTTCCGGAGAGGTCCTGCGCGCGGGCCAGGATCGGCGTGAAGAGGTCGGTCTCGTAGTTGGTCGCGAAGCCGCCCAGCACCCGCGAGGTGCGCTCGAGGCCGGCGCCGGTGTCGACCGAGGGCCGCGGCAGGGGCGTCATCTTGCCGCTGGCGTCCCGGTCGAACTGCATGAAGACGAGGTTCCAGAACTCGAGGAAGCGACCCGAGTCCGAGGACGGGTCGTCGTTCTCGAAGCCCGGAACCGGACCCTGGTCGAGGAAGATCTCGGTGCAGGGCCCGCAGGGACCGGTGTCCCCCATCGACCAGAAGTTGTCGGCCTCGTCGAGGCGATAGATCCGCGAGGGCGGGACGCCGATCTCCTGCTCCCAGATCGCGGCCGCCTCGTCGTCCTCGCGAAACACCGTCACGACCAGCCGCTCCGGATCGAGCCCGAACGGGCCCGTCACGAGCTCCCAGGCGAACAGGACGGCGTCCTGCTTGAAGTAGTCGCCGAACGAGAAGTTCCCGAGCATCTCGAAGAACGTGTGGTGGCTGGGGCTGCGGCCGACCTCCTCGAGGTCGTTGTGCTTGCCCGACACGCGGATGCACTTCTGTGCGG
>JBFIYM010000058.1:0-24159 GCA_041605395.1 Myxococcota bacterium
CTGCATGACCGGCTGCATCGTGAAGTGCAGCAACGTGGTCCACGACGCCGAAGGCCGCTACAAGACCTCGGCTCTCGAGTTCGAGACGCTGACCCTGCTCGGCGCGAACTGCGCCGTGGCCTCGTGGGAGGACGTCGCCGAGCTCGATCGCGCCTGCGACGAGGTGGGCCTCGACACCATCGAGACCGGCGCGGCCATCGCGATCCTGATGGACGCGGGCAAGATGGAGTGGGGCGACGCCAAGGGCATGAAGTCGCTCATCCTCGAGGAGATCCCGAAGGGCACGGACCGCGGCAAGGCGATCGGCAACGGCGCCACGGCGACCGGGAAGTTCACCGGCCACCACCGCGTGCCGACGGGCAAGGGCCAGGCCATGCCGGCCTGGGATCCGCGCCCGCTCAAGGCCACCGGCGTCACCTACTGCACGAGCCCGATGGGCGCCGACCACACGGCGGGCCTGATCGTGAACCCCGGCCTCACGCCGGACAAGTTCGCCTACGAGTCCCAGAAGGCGCAGCTCGTGAACGCCGTCTGCGACTCCTCGGGCTTCTGCCAGTTCCTGCAGCCCACCCTCGACCTGATGCGCGAGTTCTACGGCGCGCTCTACGGCGAGGAGGTGAGCCGCGAGGCGATCGCCGACCAGGGCTGGCAGTGCCTCCAGGACGAGTGGGAGTTCAACAAGCGCGCCGGCTTCACGGCGGCCGACGACCAGCTGGCCGAGTGCATGGCGAAGGACCCGATCGGCCCGGCCAAGGTGGTCTTCGACGTGCCCGCCGACATCATCCAGCAGGTCTACACGCGGCAGCCCGCCGGCGACGACCTGTACACGACGAAGGCGGCCGGCTAGGCAGGCGCCCTCGAGCGCAAGCGGCCGGGGTTCCCGGCCGCGCGCAGCGAGCCGAAGGCGAGCGAAGTCCATGAGCCGGGAGGGCCCCGTGCCCCGGGATGTACGCATGCGCGGCTTCGCCGCGCGCGCGGACGTCGAGGAAGTCGAACGCTTCCTCGCCGAGCGCGTGCGGGCGCTGCCGCCCGAGCCCGTGCCGCTGCTCGAATGCACCGGCCGCGTGCTCGCCGCCGACGTGCGGGCCGAGGTGGACGTGCCCGGCTTCCCGCGTGCGGCCATGGACGGCTACGCGCTGCGCGGCGCCGACAGCTTCGGCGCGTCGGACTACGACCCGCTCCCGCTACGGGTGCTCGGCGAGTCGCTCCCGGGCCGGCCCTTCGCCGGCCGCGTGGGCGCCGGGGAGGCGGTGCGCATCATGACCGGTGCGCCCGTCCCGGATGGCGCCGACGCCGTGGCGCCCGCCGAGATCTGCGGCGAAGCCGACGGCCGGGTGTCCGTGCGCGAGGCCGTGCCCCCGCAGCGGCACGTGGGCGCCCGCGGCGAGGACGTCCGCGCCGGGGAGACCGTGCTCCACGCCGGACGGCGCCTGCGGCCGCAGGACGCCGGGCTGCTCGCCTCGATCGGGGTGCCCGAGGTGGCGTGCCATCGTCGCCCCCGGGTCGCGCTGCTCATGACGGGCGACGAGCTGCTCGCGCCGGGGAGCCGGCCCGAGGGCGCACGCATCGTGGACAGCAACTCCCTCGTGCTCGCGGGCCTCGTCGCGCGCGACGGCGCCCAGGTCGTCGCGACCGAGCGCCTGCCCGACCGCCCCGAGCGCATCCGCCAGGCGCTCCTGCGCGAGGACGCCGACGTGCTGCTCGTCTCCGGTGGCAGCTCCGTCGGCCAGGAGGACCACGCCCCGCGCCTCGTCGCCGAGCTCGGCAGCCTCGACTTCCACGGCATCGCGATGCGCCCCTCGAGCCCTGCGGGCGTCGGGCGCATCGGGGATCGCTGGGCGTTCCTGGTGCCCGGCAACCCCGTGAGCTGCCTGTGCGCCTACGAGTTCTTCGCGGGCCCGACGCTGCGCGCGCTCGGTGGGCTTCCCCGCGCCTGGCCACACCGGCGCGTGCGCCTGCCGCTCGCACGCAAGATCGGCTCCGCGATCGGTCGCGTCGACTACGTGCGCGTCGCGATCGAGGACGGCTGCGTCGTGCCCCTCGCGACCTCAGGGGCCTCGATCCTCTCCTCGACCGTGCGCGCGGCCGGCGCCGTGATCGTGCCGCGCGGGCTCGAAGGCGTGCCGGAAGGCGCCGAGGTCGAGGTGCTGCTCTACGACGACGCTCCGCTCGCCGGGGGCACGCGATGAAGCAGAGCCAGTTCCTGGAGGTGCTGGACCGCGACGAGGCGGAGCGCCGCTGGCGCGCCGTCGTGGGCAGCGCTCCGCTCGGGACGGAGGACGTCGCGCTCGGCGACGCGCTCGGGCGCGTGCTCGCCGAGGACGTGCGGGCCGAGGTCGACGTGCCGGGCTTCGACCGCTCCAACATGGACGGCTTCGCCGTGCGCGCCGAGGACACCTACGGCGCCGCGGAAGAGACGCCGGTGCGACTCGTGGTGAACGCCGAGAGCATCCCGACCGGCGTCGCGCCCGAGCTCGAGGTGGCTCCGGGCAGCGCGAGCTCGATCGCCACGGGCGGCATGCTGCCGCGCGGCGCCGACGCCGTGGTGCCGGTCGAGCACACGGACCTGGTCGACGACGGGGGCGCCGTGCTCGTGCGCAAGGCCGTCGCCCCCGGCGCCGCACTCTCCTTCGCCGGCACCGACATGGGGCGCGGCGAGACCGTCCTGTTCGCGGGCGCGCGGCTGAGCTCGCGCGAGACCGGGCTTCTCGCCGCGATCGGCCGTGCCCGCGTCACGGCGATCCGCCGCCCGCGCGTGGCGATCCTCTCGACCGGCGACGAGATCGTGGCGCCGGGCGGCGGGCTCCGTCCCGGCTTCGTCTACGACAGCAACGGGCAGATCCTGGCCGACGCCGTGCGCGAGCTCGGGGGCGAGCCGGTGGCGCTCGGCGTGGTCCCCGACGACGAAGCCGCGCTGCGCCGGGCCCTCGAGGACGGCCTCGCGCGCGCCGACGTGGTGCTGCTCTCGGGCGGCACCTCGAAGGGGGAGGGGGATCTCTGCGCGCGCGTGGTCGCCGATCTCGAGCCCGGCATCGTGGTGCACGGCGTCGCGCTCAAGCCCGGAAAGCCCATCTGCCTCGCGGCGGCGGGCACGAAGCCCGTCGTGATCCTGCCCGGCTTCCCGACCTCGGCGGTCTTCACCTTCCACGAGTTCGTGGCGCCGCTGCTGCGCGACCTGGCGGGCCTGGGTGCGCCGCGCCGGGAGCGTCTTCGCGCGCGCATGGCGCTGCCGGTGCGCTCCGAGCGGGGCCGCCTCGAGTATCTGCTGGTCGGCCTCGTGCGCCGCATGGACGAGACGCTCGCCGCGTATCCGATGGGCAAGGGCAGCGGCTCGGTCACGACCTTCTCGCGGGCCGACGGCTTCGTGCGCATCGGGCGCAACGAGGAGCTCGTGGACCCGGACCAGGAGGTCGAGGTCACGCTGCTCGGGAGCGAGCTGCCGCTCGCCGACCTGGTCGTGATCGGAAGCCATTGCGCGGGCCTCGACGCGATCGCCGGCGCGCTCGCGCGGGAGGGCTTCCAGGTGAAGGTGCTGGCGGTGGGCTCGCAGGGGGGCCTCGCCGCGGCGGCCCGCGCGGAGTGCGACGCGGCGCCGATCCACCTCTTCGACCCCGCGAGCGGGCGCTACAACGAGCCCTTCCTGGGCGAGGGCCTGCGGCTGCTGCGCGGCTACCAGCGCATGCAGGGCGTGGTGACGCGCCCGGACGAGACGCGCGACGTCGACGCGCTCCTGGCGGACCCGGCACTTCGCATGGTGAACCGCAACCGCGGTGCCGGGACGCGCGTGCTGATCGACGAGCTGCTCGGCGAGCGTCGCCCCCCGGGCTACGCCTACGAGCCGCGTTCGCACTACGCCGTGGCGGCCGCCGTCGGGCAGAAGCGCGCCGACTGGGGCGTGACCATCGAGCCGGTCGCGCGCGAGGCGGGGCTCCGCTTCCGCCCGCTCCGCGCCGAGTCCTACGACTTCGCGATCCCTGCCGAGCGCTGGGAGCGCCCCGCGGTGGCGGCGCTGCGCCGCCTGCTCGAGCCCAGAAGCGCCCTCCGCGCGCGCCTCGCCGAGCTGGGGTTCCCGTCGTGAGCGACCCCGCCGGGCTGGGGTTCCCGTCGTGAGCGAGCCCACCGACCTCACCGTCACCATCGCACGACTCGCGGGCGGCGGGGAGGGGGTGGCGCACGCGCCAGACGGACGCGTCGTGTTCGTTCCCGCGACCGCCCCGGGTGACGAAGTGCGGGTGCGAATCGTCGAGGGGCATGCACGGTGGCTTCGCGCCGAGCTGGTCGCGGTCGAGTCTCCCGGGCCGGGCCGCGTCGCGCCCCGCTGTGAGCTGGTCGGGCGCTGCGGCGGCTGCGCCTGGCAGCACCTCGACTACGAGACGCAGCGCGAGGCCAAGGGCGCGATCCTGCGCGACGCCCTCGAGCGCATCGGCCGGCTCGAGCTGCCGGGGGCGATCGAGGTCGTGCCCTCGCCCCCCTTCGGCTATCGCGGTCGCGCCCGGATCGGCACCGCGAACGGCGTGGTGGGCTACCGCCGCCTGCGCTCGCATTCGCTCGAGCCGACGAGCGCCTGCCCGGTGCTCGCGCCGGCGCTCGAGGAGGCGCTCCGAGCGCTGGCCGCGGCGCCGCCCGGCCGCAGTGGCGAGATCGAGCTCGCGCTCGGCGACGACGGCGGCGTGCGGGCCTGGGGGCCGGGGGGGCACCTGCTCGGGGACCGCACGCTCACGATCGCCGCGGGCGATCGGCACCTCGAGGTGTCTCCCGGGGTGTTCTTCCAGGGCAACACGGCGCTGCGCGGCGCGCTCCTCGCCGGCGTGCTCGAAGCGGCGGGCAAGGGCGCGCGGGCGATCGAGCTCTGCGCCGGTGCCGGCTTCTTCACGCTCGCGCTGGCGGAGCGCTTCGACGAGGTGGTGGCGGTGGAGTCGAGCCCGCCGGCCGTTCGCGACCTGCGCCGGAACGTGGAGGCGAACCGCGTCGAGAACGTCCGGATCGAATGTGCGCCGCTGGAACGGCTGCTGGCCGACGGCACACTTGGCGGCCTCGCGGCCGACGCCGTGGTGGTGGACCCGCCCCGCACCGGGCTCGGCACGAAGGTGGCGGAGGGGGTCGCGGCACTCGACGCCGAGCGCGTGGTCTACGTCTCCTGTGCGCCGCCCACGCTGGCGCGTGACCTCGCCGTGCTGACCCGCGCCGGCCTCCGGCTCGAATCGGTGCGCGGCTTCGACCTCTTCCCGCAGACCCCGCACGTCGAGGCGATCGCCGTGCTCAGGCGTTAGGATCCGGCGCGTGCCGCCGCCCGCAGTGCTGTACGTCGAGGGCCCGCGCGACCGGGACATCCTGGAGGGCTGGGCGCGGGCCGAGTCCGCGCCGCTCGGGCGCGCGCTCAACGACGCGGCGGTGATCCTGGGCGGCCGTCAGCCCGTGCGCGCCGCGGCGCACTTCCGGGAGGAGCGCGAGAAGCGCCCGGGTCTTCGGGGCCTCTGCGTCCTCGATCGGGACGGGGGCGGCGAGCCGATGCCGCCGGACCTGCCGGGCCTCGAGGTCTACACCTGGTCGCGCCGGCACATCGAGAGCTACCTGCTGGTTCCCGATGTGATCCAGCGCTCGCTACGAAACGGTGAGGCGGGGGCACGCGCCGCCCGGCTGCTGCGGCGCCACCTGCCGAGCGGGGACGACGAGACGGCGCTCCGGGATCTCGACGCGAAGCGCCTGCTCGCCCGCCACGGGCCCCTCGCCCGGGAGCTGGGGCAGCCCCTCGCCCCCGGCCGCATCGCCCGCTTCATGCGCCCGGAGGAGCTGCACGTGGACGTCTCGACGCTGATCGTGCGCCTCCGCGCGCTGCTCATCGACGCGGTAGCCGTCGTGACGCTGGCCACACCCTCCCGAGCCCGCTGATCCGAAGCCCCCGCTGCAGGATGTATACTCCTGCCGTCCAGAGGAGGGACCCCAATGCCGAGAGACCGACGACTGGACGTCGACCGCGAAGAGGTCGAGGAATACAAGGACGAGGCGTACTTCGACGGCTCTGGGCTGCCCGAGGAGCGATCCTTCGATACGCGCCTGCTTCGTCAGCCGACATCCGTGCTGCCGGCCCGAAAGCCCATCGTGCTCTCGCGGCTCCACTCCGTGACCGACGCGATCCGTTCCATGCAGTCGGAGCATCGCGGCGTCGTGCTCGTGAGCGAGGACGGGACGACCAATACGCCCCTGCTCGGCATCTTCACCGAGCGCGACGTGCTGTTCCGGATCGTGGACCAGGGCCGGAACCCGGCGACGCTGCACCTCGGCGACCTGATGACGCAGGAGCCCGAGTCGCTGCGGGACGACCAGACCATCGCCGACGTGCTCCAGATGATGAGCGTGGGCGGCTTCCGCCACGTGCCGATCGTGAACGCCGAGGGGCACCCGGTGCACGTCGTCTCCGTGAAGGACGTGGTCCAGTTCCTGGTGGAGGCGTTCCCCCGCGAGGTGCTGAACCGCGGCAGCGATCGCACCAGCCAGCGCGAAGGCGGCTGACCCGAGTCTCCCCCCATGCGGGCGCAGGTCATCGGCACCCCGCAGGCGGCGGAGGCGCGACCGCTGCAGCTCGTCGAGCGCCCGCGTCCCGAGCCCGGCCCCGGTGAGCTGCTCGTCGCGGTGGAGGTCTGCGGCGTCTGCCGCACCGACCTCCACGTCGCCGAGGGCGATCTCGCCCCGCGCCGTCCGCAGGTGATTCCCGGCCACGAGGTGGTGGGGCGCGTGGCGGCCAATGGCCCGGGCGCGAAGCGCTTCCGCGAGGGC
Organism: Myxococcota bacterium; assembly: GCA_041605395.1. Lineage (GTDB taxonomy): Bacteria > Myxococcota_A > UBA9160 > UBA9160 > UBA6930 > JBFIYM01. Next base: position 6,775 of record JBFIYM010000058.1, read on the forward strand.
GACCGCGTGGGCGTGGCCTGGCTCCACCGCACCTGCGGCGCATGCCGCTTCTGCGCGCGCGGCGACGAGAACCTCTGCACGGCGCCGCGCTTCACGGGCTGGGACGCCGACGGCGGCTACGCCGAGTCCCTGGTGGCGCCCGAAGGCTTCGTCTATGCACTCCCCGAGCGCGCCGACGCCGCGACGCTCGCCCCGCTGCTCTGCGCCGGCATCATCGGCTGGCGCGCCTACGCCCGGAGCGGTGTCGCGCCCGGCGAACGCCTCGGGATCTACGGCTTCGGCGGCAGCGCCCACATCGTGATCCAGATCGCCCGCCACTTCGGCAACGAGGTGTACGTCGTGAGCCGCGGGGAGAGGCACCAGTCGCTCGCCCGCGAGATGGGCGCGCATTGGGTCGGCGACGCGGGTGCCACGCCCCCCGAGCCGCTCGACGGCGCGATCCTCTTCGCACCCGCCGGCGACATCGTTCCCGCGGCGCTGGCGAGCCTCGACCGGGGGGCGGCGCTCGCCGTGGCGGGCATCCATCTCTCGGCGATCCCACCGCTCGACTACCAGCGGCACCTGTTCCAGGAGCGCGCGCTCCGGAGCGTCACCGCGAACACGCGGGCCGACGGCCGACGCCTCCTCGAGCTGGCCGAGGAAATCCCGCTGGTGACCCACACGGTGGCCTACCCCCTCGAGCGCGCGGGCGACGCGCTCGTGGACCTCAAGCAGGACCGCATCCGCGGGGCCGCGGTGCTCGACCTCGGCGCTGGCGCCTAGCGCGGCGCTGGCCGAAGCTCCCGCCCGGTTCCAAGGAGGCGGCTCCCGAGCGGGCGCCGCGAACGGCGATGAAGCGCTTCGTGGTGATGGGGGCAGGGGGCGTCGGCCAGCATCTGGCCCGCACGCTCTCGGCCGAAGGTCACGCAGTGACCTTGATCGACAGCGACCCCGCAATGGGTCCGGTCGTCGAGGAGCAGCTCGACGTCGGCTTCGTGCTCGGCAACGGCGCGCACGTGCCCGTGCTCGAGGCGGCGGACGTCGGGGGCTGCGAGCTCTTCGTGGCCGCGAGCTCCTCGGACGAGGCGAACCTGGCCGCCTCGCTGCTGGCCAAGGGCGCCGGCGCGCCCCGCAGCGTGGTGCGCGTCGCCACCTCCGAGGACGTGACGAAGTACGGGCGCACCTACGAGCGGGCCTTCCAGGCCGACCTGCTGCTCTCCACGCAGCTGCTCGCCACGACGCGGATCCTGAACAACGTGGCCGGCTACAACACGCTCGAGATCGAGTACCTGGCGGGCGGCTCCCTCCAGGTGCGCCGCACCCACATCGAGACCGGCTCGATCCTCCACCAGAAGCGGCTGGCCGAGGTCGAGCTGCCGCAGGACAGCCTGGTGCTCGCGCTGATCTCCGGGAACCGCATCGTGGTGCCGACCGGCGAGGACCGGGCCCAGCCCGGCGACGACGCGCTGATCCTCGCCAAGACCGAGGCGATCGACGCGGTGGAGCGGCGCATCAGCGGGCGCTCGCGCCGTCTCGGGCTGGTCGTGATCGCCGGCGGGGGCTCCACGGGGCAGGCCGTGGCCACCGCCCTCGAGCGCGAGGCGAGGACCCTGCTGATCATCGAGGCCGATCGCCGCCGCGCCGAGGAGCTCTCGGTGCGCTTCCCGCAATGCGAAATCGTGCACGGCGACGCGACCGATCTCACCACGCTGTCGGCCCAGCACGTCGGCAGCGCCCAGGCGTTCCTGGCGCTCACCGGCAACGACGAGAAGAACCTGATGGCGTGTCTGCTGGCGCAGGAGCTCGGCGTTCCCAAGCTGACCGCGCTGGTGCAGAAGAGCGAGACGTCCACGCTCTGGCGCAAGATCGGGCTCGTAGACGTGGTCGCGCCCCGCGTGATCGCGGCGGACCGGATCCGCAGCTACATCGACAGCGGCTACGAGTCCCACATCACCGCCTTCGGCCGCGGCGAGGCGCAGTTCGTGCAACGCCGGCTGGAGAAGCAGAGCGCGGCCGCCGGCGGCCGCCTCGCCGACGTCGAGATCCCGCGTGGCCTCATCGTCGCGGCGGTCCTGCGCGGCGGGCGCACCATCATCCCGCGCGGTGACCTTCGGCTCGAGGCGGGCGACGACGTGATCGTCTTCGCGCTCCGCTCCGAGGCGCCCCTCGTCCATCTGCTCTTCCCCGGCGGCGACGCGGACTAGCCGTCTGCGATGAAGCTACGCCGCGTCTCGCGCATCCTCGGCCACCTGCTCCTCGTGCTCGGCGCGGCGCAGCTCGTGCCGCTGGCGTGGTGCTTCGCGCCGGGCGCCGGCGCCGCCATCCCCGGGTTCCTGGCCGGGGCCGGGATCACCACGCTGCTCGGCGTGCTGCTCCGCCAGCTCGGCAGCAACCAGGGGGACCTCTACCGGCGCGAGGGCGTGCTGATCGTGGTCGGCGCCTGGGTGCTGGCGTCGTTGACCGGCGCGATCCCGTATCTCACCACCGGCGCCATCGCGAGCCCCGTGGACGCGATCTTCGAGTCCGCCTCGGGCTTCACGACGACGGGGGCCTCGATCCTGCTCGACGTCGAAGCCGTCGCACGGCCCGTGCTGTTCTGGCGGAGCCTCACCCAGTGGCTCGGGGGGATCGGGATCGTCGTCCTGCTGGTGGCGCTGCTCTCCGAGCTCGGCCCCGGGGCCCGCTTCCTGTTCAAGCTCGAGGTGCCGGGGCCGAAGGCGGCGATCCTCCACGCCCGCGTGCGCCAGACCGCCTTCGCGCTCTCGCGCATCTACCTCGCGCTGAGCGCACTCCAGGTCGCGCTGATGCTGGGCGCCGGGGCGAGCCTGTTCGACGCGCTGACCCACACCTTCTCGACGGTGTCGACCGGTGGCTTCTCGCCCCATGGTGACTCGATCGCCCACTTCACGCGGCCCATCCAGCTGATCCTGATCCTGTTCATGATCGCTGCGGGCGCGAACTTCTCGCTCTACTACGCCCTGGTGCGGAACCGCGACACGGCCGCCCTGCGCGACGTCGAGCTGCGCGTCTACTTGGCGCTGCTGGCCGCCGCGAGCGTCGTCGTGGCGCTCGACCTGGCCAACCATGCGCGCGGAATGACGGCGGGCCTCGCGATCGACGCCGTCTTCCAGGTCGTCTCGATCATGACCACCACGGGCTTTGCGACGGCCGACTTCGCGGAGTGGCCGGGCGTGTCCCGTGCCATCCTGGTGGCGCTCATGGTCGTGGGCGGCTGCGCAGGCTCGACCGCCGGCGGCACCAAGGTCGTACGCCTGCTGATCGCATGGCGGGCCGCGCTGCGGGAGGTGCGCCTCACCTACAACCCGAACTCGGTCGTCGCGATCACCGTGGGCCGGAGCGCGGTCCCGGAGGAGTCGGCGCGCAGCGTCGTCGCCCTGCTGCTGCTCTGGGTGCTGGCGTGGGGAGTCGGCGCGATCCTGCTCTCGGTCGGCGACCGGGGCATCGTGACGGCCGCCACCGCGTCGATCGCGACGCTCTCGAACATCGGGCCTGGCCTCGCATCCGTCGGCCCCAACGAGAGCTTCGCCTTCTTCGCCGACTGGCAGAAGCTGCTGATGGTCGGCCTCATGTGGCTCGGCCGGCTCGAGTTCTTCGCGCTGCTGGCGCTGCTCCAGCCGGCATTCTGGCGGCGCTGACGGGCGCGTGAAGGGGTGCGCAGCAGGAAGGGCTACGTTCCGCGACCGTGAGGCTGCTCGCGCTGGACTTCGACGGGGTGATCTGCGACAGCGCGCGCGAGGCGTTCTCGGTGGCGGTGCGGAGCTTCGCGGAGGTGTTCCCGGAGCACCGGCTCCCGCCTGCGCCCGAGGCCGATGCCGGGCTCTACGCGTGCTTCCTCGAGACGATGCCGCTCGGCAACCGGGCCGAGGACTACGCGGCGGCCCTCGCGGCCTTCGCGGCGGAGCGACCGCTCCCCGACCAGGCGGCCTACGACGCGTTCTACGCCACGCTCGAGCGGCCGCGCCTGCGCGCCTTCCACAAGCGCTTCTACCAGATCCGCGCGGCCTGGGCGGCGCGCGACCCCGAGGGCTGGCTCGCGCGCATGGCGCCGTATCCGGGCATCCCGGAGCTGCTCCGGCGCCGGGCGGGGGACGTGCGTCTCGCGATCGCCACCGCCAAGGACCGGGCCTCCGTGCGCCGGCTCCTCGCGGCCTACGGGCTCGCCGACCTCTTTCCGGAGGGCTTCGTGCTCGACAAGGAGGCCGGCGTGAAGAAGCACATGCACGTCGAGCAGCTGGCGGCGAAGGCTGGCATCGCAACGGCCGCGGTCACCTTCGTGGACGACAAGGTGAACCACCTGGAGGACGTGGCGGCGCTCGGCGCGCGCTGCGTGCTGGCGGCGTGGGGCTACAACGGGCCGCGCGAGCACCGTGTCGCCGAGGCCCAGGGCTTCCTCGTGTGCGATCTCGACGACTTCGAGCCCGCCCTGTTCGGGGGCGCTAGGGGGTGAAGAAGTCGGCCCGGGGCTTGCCCTTCTCGTCGTAGACGGGCTCGCTCTTCTCGACCCGATGCTTCGCGACCTCGGCCCCGCGCAGCCCGTTCTTGCCGAGCACCTCGAGCATGTTCTTGTACCAGGGCCCGGCCAGGTGGGCGGCGAAGGCCGGCGTGTCCTGCCAGCGCTCGTAGACGTAGACGCGGCTCTCGCTCGACGGGTCGGCGCACCAGACGTAGTCGAGGCAGCCGGGCTGGGCGCGCGTTCCCGCGAACAGCTCGCTGGCCGCTGCGAGCGCGGCCCCGCGCTGCTTCGGATCGAACTCCACGGTTCCGGCGACGATGATCACGAGGGGTTCCTCCGCGGGGTGGCCGGCGGCGCCGAGAGGTCGGGCGGGCCGAGGTAGAGGGGCTGGAAGTCCCGCAGGGCGAAGCGCCACTCCCCGTCTGCGCCCCGCACGTACTCGTCCCGGTAGCGGCCGACGTTCTGCCCGCCCCGGCCCCCCTGGAACTGGAGGTACTCGAGGATCTGCCAGCGCCCCTCGGCCCGGTCGCCTTCGACCTCCACGATGCCGTCGAGCGCCAGCTGGACGACGAAGCTGACGTTCGCCACCAGCTTCCGGTAGTGCTCGAGGACCGCGGCGCGCCCGCGCACGGTGTTGCCGAGCACGCGCCACTCGCCGTCCTCGGCCCAGGTCGCGGCCCAGGCGTCGTCGTCCGAGGTGCCGATGGCGTGGCAGTAGCGCGCGACCAGGTTGCGGATCGCTCGCTCGTCGTTCGATCGGGCATCGCTCACGGGGGATCCTCCTGGCCGACATGGTGTCACATCCCGGGCGAGAGCGGCGCGGGCGGGGCCCGGCCGGTTGCCCCACGGCCGTTACCCTCCCGGCATGGACCTCGACTTCCGCATGCACGCCGAGCGCACCCCCAACCCGGAGAGCATCAAGTGGGTGCTCTCCACGGAGGTCGTTCCGGTCGGCGAGACCGCCAGCTTCCAGGCGCCGGTGGGGCCCGACGTCTCACCCCTCGCCGCTCGCCTGTTCGCCGTGGAGGGGGTCGTGGCCGTCTTCCTGGCCTCCCACTTCGTCACCGTCACCAAGCGCGAGGAGCTGGCCTGGACCGACCTCGCCGAAGGTGTGGTCGGCGCCATCAAGGCCCACGTGGCGTCTGGTGAGGCCGGGCTCGGCCCCGCGTACGAGGCGGAGAGCGCCGGGCCGGTGGGCTCGGTGGAGGCGCGCATCCAGCAGATCCTGGAAGAGGAGATCCGTCCCGCCGTGGCCATGGACGGTGGCGACGTCGTCTTCGCCGGCTTCAACGACGGGGTCGTCGAGGTGATGCTGCAGGGCTCTTGCGCAGGCTGTCCCAGCTCGACGGCCACGCTGCGATTCGGTATCGAAGCGCGACTTCGGGATGCGATCCCCGAGGTCACGAGGGTCGTCCAGGTTTGAGTACGAGCGCCGTCCAGGTTCGGCCCCGTTCGGCCGATAGGACGGTTCGGTAGAAGCGCAGAGTTCCTAGCTGCGGACGGCTCGGCAGCGGCCCCCCCCACCCACTCGCCGAAGCCGCGGAGGTGAGCGATCGGTGGGGCTGGTACGCCCGAGACGGCGAGGCATGCTGCTACGCGGGCGCCTGACGATCGCGGCCGGCGTCGCGGCCTTCGGTTGGGTCGTCGTTGCCCATCTGCCGGCCGAAGGCGCAGACACTGCGCAGGAGAGCGCCGTGGCCGTGGTGCCCGTGGAGGCGGCCCCGCCGCCGCCGGTCGATCCCGGCACCCTGGCGCCGCCCACCGCGCGCGACGAGTTCAGCCACCTGCGCATCGTCGACGGCGGGCTCGAGCGCGAGGTGCCCGAGAGCGAGGGCGGCCTCAAGCTCCGCTACACCCTCGACCCCGAGCTCTCGAGCGCCGTCTGGAGGTCGCTCGAGCACGGCCGCTTCCAGCTGGCCCACGTGGTGGTGATGGACCCGCGGAGCGGCGCGCTGCTCGCCTACGCCTCCACCGATCCGAAGCGCTTCCCGCCCGACAAGACCTACCCGGCCGCATCGCTGGTGAAGGTGATCACGGCCGCCGCCACGCTCGATCGCGAGCCCAAGGCCGCGCACGAGGCCTGCCGCTTCGTCGGGAGCCCGTGGCGGTTGACCCGGGACCGGCTCGAGAGCCCGCGCAGCGGCAAGAAGGTCGACATGCGCAAGGCACTCGCCACGTCGAACAACCAGTGCTTCGCGCGCTGGGCCGTGGAGCGGGTCGGACCGGGCGCACTGATCGATGCCATCGACCGCTTTGGCATGCTCACCGCTCCGGCCCCGGGGCATCCGGGCGGCCTGGCGCTCGACCCGGGCGAGGACGCGTTCGTGCTGGGCGAGCTGGGCTCGGGCCTCGACGGACTCCAGATCACCCCGCTCCACGCTGCGCAGCTCGCCGCCACCCTGGTCGAGGGGCAGCTGGTCGAGCCCCGCTGGCTGGCGGCGGCCTGGGCCCCGAGCGGCGAGAGCGTGCCGGTGCCGGCGGGCGGCCCGAGCCGCCGCGTCCTCACGCCCGAGCTGGCGGGCCAGCTGCGCAGCTGGCTGGTGGACACCACGGTCCGCGGCACGGCGCGCCGCGCGTTCCGCACGCGCAGCGGACGACCGGTGATCGCGGGCATTCCGGTGTCCGGCAAGACCGGGAGCCTGAACGGAAGCGATCCGAAGGGCCGCTACGAGTGGTTCATCGGCGTGGCGCCGGCCGAGGATCCGAAGCTGGTCGTCGCCACCGTGGCCGTCCAGGGCGCTCGCTGGTGGTGGTCGGCCAGCCAGCTCGCGGCGGACGTGCTGCGCCAGGCGTTCTGTCCCAAGGGACGCTGCAGCCCCGAGGCCGTGGATCGCTTCGTGGCCCCGCGCGTCGCGGACCCGGCGGCGCCGCCGACGAAGCTGTCGCACGCCAGCTAGCCGGAAGGCACGGCCCTGCGGCCACGTTCGTTTCGTCGCACGGCCCGGCGGGCCGGCGCTAGTCCTCGTGGGAGACGATGCGCGTGACGACGGTGCCGAGGCCTTCCGCCTCGTCCCCCTCGAGCGACTCGACGGACGGCAGGTGGGCGACCAGGTGCTCGAGGTGCGAGCCCGACTCGGCGCCCACGTCGACGAACTGGAGGCCGTAGCCGCCGTCCTCGGCGCGGGTCACGACGGCGCGCACCAGGATCGGCTCCTCGCGCGGCGCCCCGAACACCGCGAGACGCAGGCGCTTGCCCACCTCGAGGTTCGGCGTGCCCTCGACGCGCATGCCGCCGATCGAGAGGTCGTGCCCCATCAGCACCGTGGCCGCCTCCTCGGAGAGGCCGATCACCTCGCGTCGGAACACCACGCGCTCGTGCTTGCGGCGCTCGGCGTCGGAGCCGGGGCCCGCGAGCGGCAGGCGCGCATCGGATTCGAACTCGTCGCCTTCGATCTCGGCCTCGAACTGGGCCTCGAGCTGGGCGGGGCCGCTCCGGTAGTGCTGGAGCAGGCGCTTCAGGTCGGCGGCGCGGTCGGGCTCCTCGAAGGAGAATGCGACGGCGTACTGTTCGCCGACCACCGGCTCCTCGCTCGCGCGGATGCAGCGGGCGCGGATCGCGAGCGAGCGCTCCGAGTCGGGGACGACGAGCTGGAGGGTGATGCGCGAGCCGCCGGCCAGCGGCGCGTCGGTGAGCAGACGCCCGCCACGCCGCGAGAGCTCGGCGATGGTGCCGGTGCGGCGGCGCAGCCCGCTGCGGTAGGCGACCGGCGCGCCGATCGGAACGCGATCGTCCGTGCGGCGCTCCTCGCCCGCGTAGAGCGCACGAAGCAGGAGCAGTCGCAGTGCGTACGGGTTCACCGGGCGGCGGATCAGCAGCTGGAAGCCGAGCCGGCGCAGCATCGAGCGCAGGGTGTTCGAGTCCTCGGCCACGATCCCGACGCAGAGCGGGTGCGGGACGTCGTTGCGCTTCTTCCAGCCCTGGGCCAACAGCGCGCGGCGCGGGGTGGCGACGAAGAGGCGGCTCGGCGGCGCGATCTTGTCGGGGATGGCGCCGCCGCGCAGCAGCGCGAACTCGGCGCCGAGGTCCGCGAGGATCTCTCGGACGTCATCGAGCTCACCATCATCGACGATCAGGACGGGCGGGGTGTTCTGCATGGCTGCCGTCGGATGGATCGGCAGGCGGGCCGGCGGGCTGAAGGCCGCGGAGGGCGAGGGCCAGGAGGCCTCCGGACGCCGCGAGCGCGGCCGCCGCCAGCAGGGGGTCGCCCGGGGCGCCGGGGTTCGGGAGCACGCCCTGCACACCGAGCACGGCGGCCGTGTTGTTCGCGGCGTGGCAGAGGATCGCGGGGAGCAGGGAGCCGCCGCACCAGGCCAGGGCGCCCAGATAGGCGCCCAGGACGAACGCCGCCGGGCCCTGGACCGGGTCGAGGTGGGCGAGGCCGAAGAGGGCGGCCGAGCCGAGGACCGCGGCCAGCCCCGGCAGGCGGAGCGCCAGCCAGCGCTGGAGGAAGCCGCGGAAGAGGAGCTCCTCACCCAGGGCGGGGGCGAGCCCGAACGCCAGCAGCACGAGCAGGGGGGCGGTCGGCGCGGCCTCGCGCACGACGGCGTCGATCTCTCCGAGCGTCGAGCCTTCGAGCAGGCCGAGGCCGACGATGACGCGATGGAGCCCGTTCGAGAGCAGCAGGAAGCCGAGGAGCGCCAGGCCGAGCCGGCCGGGCCCGAGCCGGCCGGGCCCGAGCCCGAGGCGTTCCACGAGCCCGCGCCCGGGGAGCAGCGCGGCGCCGGCCAGCGCCACGAGCACCCAGAGCAGCTGGCCCTGGACGTCCCGCCAGAGGAGCTCTGCCATGCGGCGTAGGGTCGCACGCTCCGTGGGTTCGGCCCGTCGGGTGTGCAGCCCCCGCGGCCCTCTCCTAGGTTCCTCACGTGGCCTCGGAACTCGCGCCCTCCCTGCTCGTGGCGATGGATCTCGTGCTGGATCCCAACTTCCGGCGCAGCGTGGTCCTGATGCTCGAGCACGACGAGGAGCAGGGCGCGCTCGGCCTCGTCATGAATCGGCCGAGCCGCTTTCCGATGGCGCGGCTGTGCGAGAGCCTCGAGATCGCCTGGCGCGGGAAGGACGAGGAGACCGTGGACTGGGGCGGCCCGGTCGGCGAGGGGCAGGGCTGGGTCGTGATGGACGACCTCGCCGCGCAGGGCCTCGAGGTGGTGACGCTCGTGCCAGGCATCCACTGGTCCCGCTCGCAGGAGGCGCTCCGGCGGGTGGCCGAGGCGCCGGCCCTCACCGCGCGGGTCTTCCTGGGCTACGCGGGCTGGGGCGCGGGGCAGCTCGAGCGCGAGATCGCCGAGGGCTCCTGGCTGGTGGTGCCCGTTACGCGTCCGCTCGTGTTCGACGAGCCGCACGATCGGCTCTGGGCCCAGTCCGTCCGCAGCCTCGGCATCGAGCCCGCCACCCTCGTCTCGAGCCCCGGCGTCAACTGACCCCAGAAACTAAACAAACAGGACCGACCCTTTTCGTAAGTTCTTTTGTTCGGTTTTTGTAGTTTCTGGTTTGAAAATCGAACTGTAGGTGTTAGGGTCGGGGCGTGGCGGACTTCCGGTACTCGCTGTTCTGCCCGCTGGCGCGGGCGGCGGAGGTGCTCGGGAACCGCTGGAGCGTCCTGATCCTCCGGGAGCTGATGGTCGGGCCCCAGCGCTTCAGCGACCTGAAGCGCCGACTCGGGGGGGTGTCCCCGAGCGTGCTCGCCGAACGTCTCTCCTCCATGGAGGCACTCGGCCTGATCGCCGCGGACGCGCTTCCGCCCCCGGCCGCGTCCCAGGTCTACCGGCTCACCGATCGGGGCGAGTCCGCTCGCCCGGTGCTGCTCGAGCTGGCCCGCTTCGGTCTCCACTGGCTCGGGCCGCGCGAGCCCGGCGACCACTTCGAGCCCGACTGGCTGCGCCTCTCGCTCGAGTCGTTCGCCGTTCCGGGGCCGACGCCTCCCTACCGCTACCGGATCGAGGTGCGCGCGGCGGCGCCCTTCCGGGTCGGCTTTGCCGGTGGGCCCGAGGGCTTCCACTTCGTCGACGACGCCCGGCCGTTCGATGCGACCGTCAGCGCCGCCCCCGAGCAGGTGCTCGGCCTGCTCGCGGGCCTGCTCTCGCCGGATGCGGCGCGAAGCGCCGGCGCCTCCATCGAGGGGGACGCCGCCGTGCTCGCCGCACTGCCGGCCCTCTTCCAGTTCCGTCCCGAGTCTCCGAGCCGCGCCCGAACCCAACCCCAAGGCCGAGGAACCCAAGGCCAAGGAGCCAACCCATGACCGTCAAGCTGATCGGTGCCGCCCTCTCTCCCTTCGTCCGCAAGGTGCGCGTCGCGCTCGCCGAGAAGGGCATCGCCTACGAGCACGACCCGATGCTGCCGTTCGGCGTCTCGGACGAGTACAAGCGCAAGCACCCGCTCGGGAAGATCCCCTGCCTCGAGGTCGACGGCCGCCCGCTTCCCGACTCGTCCGCGATCCTCGCCTACCTCGAGAAGGTCCAGCCCAAGCCGGCCCTCTATCCGAGTGACGCCTTCGACTACGGCCGTGCGATCTGGCTCGAGGAGTTCGCCGACGCCGGCCTCATCAACGGCGCCATCGTCTTCTTCCAGCAGCGCCTGCTCGGCCCGGTCTTCTTCAAGCGCGAGGCCGACGAGGCGGCGATCGCGAAGGCCGCCAGCGAAACGCTGCCGCCGCTCTTCGACTACCTGGAGCGCGAGCTCGGCGACGACGACTACCTCGTCGGCAATCGCTTCACGGTCGCGGACATCGCGGCGGGCTCGATCTTCGCGAACTACCGCCACGGGGAGGGTGAGGTCGACGCGGGCCGCTGGCCGAAGCTCGCCGCCTACGTCGAGCGCATCCACGCGCGGCCCTCGTTCAAGGGGCTGATCGAGGAAGAGCGCAACGCGATCCAGGCGATGCGCGGATAGCGCACGCCGAGAGGAGCCCACCATGAAGGTCACCGTGTTCGGGACCCGCTTCTCGCCGTTCGTGGAGAAGGTCGTGCGCGGTCTGCTGCTGAAGGGCGTGCCCTTCGAGCTGGTCGAGCCCAAATCGCCCACCGACCTCAAGAAGTGGAACCCCCAGACCCGCAAGATGCCGGTGGTCGAGTTCGACGGAGAGAAGGTGATCGACTCGACCTTCATCCTCCGCCGCCTCGACGAGCTGGTGCCGACGCCGCCGCTGTTCGCCGACGATCCTCTGGTTGCCGCGAACCAGCGCCAGCTCGAGGACTGGGCCGACGAGTCGCTCTACTGGTACGTGATGGCCTTCTTCTGGACGCCGAAGAACGCGGACGCGGTGGCGAACCGGAACCTGTCGATGGTGCCGGGCTTCCTGCGTCCGCTGCTGGTGCCGGTCATGCGCCGGCAGATCGGCAAGATGGTGCACGCGCAGGGCCTCGCGCGTCTCCCCGAGGAGACGCTCGTGAGGGAGTTCGGCGCGCGCCTCGACGATCTGCTGCGCATGCTCGGCGAGCGGCCCTACTTCTACGACGAGCGACCGAGCGTGGCCGACCTCGCCGTCTACGGACAGCTCGCGATGGGGCAGGGCGAGCTCGCGCCCGAGACGCGGGCGGAGATCGCGCGGCGGCCGCGGCTGACGGAGTACATGAAGCGGGTGGAACAGGCGACGGGAGGAGTCGCCGCGTAGCGGCGAGCGGCGAACCAGACCGGGCAAGGCCCTATCCGAGCTCCCCCACCGCATTCCAGAGCAGCCGCAGCGCCAACCCGGTGAGCACGATGCGGTAGAGCCACAGGAACACGGCTTCGCTCATGCGATCGAGCAGGCGGCTTCCGACCCAGGTGCCGGCGATGGCGCAGACCGATCCGACCGCCAGCAGCGGCAGGTACTCGGCGAATGCGAAGCCGGCGGCGCCGAAGAGCCCCACCTTGGCGAGGTGCCCGAGCGTCTGGCAGGCGGCCTTGGTGCCGACCAGGGCCTGCCGCTTGAGACCGAGGCCGAGGAAGAACGGGTCCACCAGGACGCCCGTCGCGCCGAGGATCATGTTCAGGAAGCCGGAGCACGCGCCGAGCGAGAGGAAGCGGAGGCGGGGCACGGACGTGGATGCGGCCTCGCCGGGTCCGTTCGTCGCCGGCCGCTTCGCGGCGCCCTTGGGAAGCCACGTGGCGGCCAGCACCACCGCGCCGATGCCCGCCTCGAGCAGCGCCTCGGGCAGCGCCTTCGCGACCTGGAGCCCGACGAGCCCGGCCGGGATCAGGGGCAGGGCGTACCAGAGGATCCAGTCGAAGCGGGCGTGGCGCCGCTGCACCACGACTCGCGAGCCGTTCGAGACCAGCTGGATCACCCCGTGGAGCGGGATGGCCGCGAGCGGCGGCAGGTAGACCAGCAACACCGCGAGCAGGGCCACGCCGCCGGCCATGCCGAGGACGCCCGAGATCGCCGCCGTCCCGAAGACGGCGGCGCCGATCCACGCGAGGGCGTCCGCCTCCATGCTCAGCCCACCGCCAAAAGCGACGGGCCGTCGAAGCCCGTTGGCAGCGGGCCGACGTAGCGCTGGCGCGGCCGGATCAGGCGGTTCGCCGCGCGCTCCTCGGCCACGTGCGCGAGCCAGCCCGCGACGCGCGCCGCCGCGAACACCGCGCTGAAGAGCGCACGCGGGATGGCGAGCGCGTCGAGCAGTACGGCCGTGTAGAACTCGACGTTGGTACGCAGGCGTCGCTCCGGGCGATGCGCGTCGAGCACCTCGACCGCGGCGCGCTCGACCGCGCGCGCGAGCGTCAGGTACCGGCTCGCCACGCCCGTGCGCTCGAGCTCGGCGAGCGCCGTCTCGAGCACGAGCGCGCGCGGGTCGCGAACGCGGTAGACGCGGTGACCGAGGCCCATGATGCGCCGGCCCGCCGCGAGCTCGGCCTCGAGCCACGCTTTCGCGGCGTCGGGCCGCCCGATCGCATCCAGCATGTCGAGCACCGGCCCGGGCGCACCGCCGTGGAGCGGGCCCTTGAGCGAGCCCAGCGCGGCCACCACCGCCGACACCTCGTCCGAGCGCGTCGACGCCACGACGCGCGCCGTGAAGGTCGAGGCGTTCATGCCGTGCTCCGCCACCGTCACCAGGTAGCTGTCGAGGCCGCGCACGCGGGCGGCGGCAGCCGGCGCCCCGGAGAGCAGCCGCAGCAGGTCCTCCGCGTGCCCGCGCTCGGGGTCGGGCTCGAGCGGCGCGAGACCACTCCGGCTCCGGTACCAGGCCGCGAGGAACACGGCGATGGCGCCGGTCAGGCGGAAGCGAATCGCGTCCGGGGGCTCGTCCCCGCTCCGGAGCGCGGCGAGCCCCGCGCGGAGCGCCGCCATCGCGTCGTCCGCACCGAGCGCGGGGCCGATCTCGCGATGCGCCTCGCAGCGGCCGGCCGCGAGACCGCGGCGGATCGCATCGGCGCGCGGGGGCGCGGGCAGGACGCCGTCCCAGAGCAGGCCGCAGACGTCCTCGAAGCGGCGGGTGGCGAGCGTCTCGATCGGGTGCCCGCGCACCACGAGGCGGCCGCCATCGCCGTCCACCAGCGAGAGCTCGGTCTCCGCCACCACCACGTCCTCGAGGCCGGGTCGGAAGGTCGTCTCCATCGCGCGTTCCTCCTTGCCGGTCGAGGGTAGGCTGTGTTAAACATTCATCAACGTTGATATGAACGATCAATATCCCGAAGAGCTCTCGGCCCCCGAGGCCGCCGCGTTGCTGGGCGTGAAGCTCCCGACGCTCTACGCGTACGTGAGCCGGGGCCTGCTGCGGAGCCTCCCGGCGGGTGCCGGCCGCGCACGCCGCTACCTGCGGGCGGACCTCGAGGCGCTGCGCGAGCGCGGCCCGTCCCTGCGGGCCGCGGCCGGGGCGCTGCGCTGGGGCGAGCCGATCCTCGAGTCGTCGATCACCGCCATGACGCTCGAGGGGCCGGCCTACCGCGGCCACCTGGCGGCGACGCTCGCGGCGGACGGCGTCGGCTTCGAAGCCACCGCCGAGCTGCTCTGGAGCGGCGCCCTCCCCGAGACGGCGCCGCGCTGGGAGAATCCCGCCGCGCCCGAGATCGACGCGGTCGTGCCGCTGCTCCCGAGCGAGGGTCCGCACACCTCGGTATTCCCGGTGCTGGTGGCGGCGCGGGCCGCGGGCGACGCCGGTCGCTTCGACACCACGCGCGAGGGTGTGCTTCCGCGCGCGCGCGGGCTGGTGCGCCTGCTCGCCGCCGGCCTCGCCCTGCCGCGCGCGCCGGCGCGCGCGCGCCGGGCGGCGCGGGCCCCGCGCATCGCCGAGGTCGTGGCGCGCGCGTTCGCGCTCGAGACGCGGCCGGAGACGCTCTCGGCCATCGACGCGATGTTGATCCTGCTGGCCGACCACGAGCTCAACGCATCGACCTTCGCCGCGCGGATCGCCGCGTCGACGCACGCCGACGTCTACGCCGTCGTGCAGGCCGGGCTCGCCACCCTCTCGGGCCCGCTCCACGGTGCGACCTCGGACCGCTTCGAGGCCCTGATCGCGGAGGTCGGGACGCCCGAGCAGGCCGAGCGCGTGGTGCAGGAGCGGGCGCGCCGCGGCGAGCGCATCCCCGGCTTCGGCCACCCCTTTTACGGGCGCTCCGGCGACGCGAGAGCGCGTGCGTTGCTCGAGATCGCCTGGAGCCTCGGGCCGCCGACACCGGAGCTCGCCGTCGCGAACGCGCTGATCGGCGCCCTGGAGCGCGCCGGCAAGCCCCCGCCGAACGTGGACTCCGCGGCGGTCGCGCTGCGGGCGGCACTCGGCATGCCGCGCGGCGCCGTGGCGGGGCTCTTCGCGGTCGCGCGGACGGTCGGCTGGGTCGCGCACGCGCTCGAGCAGATCGCGACCGGCCACCTGCTGCGTCCGCGGGCGCGCTACACCGGCCCCACGCCCCCGGGCGGCGCGACCGCGTAGCGAGCGCCAGCCGGCGCCGGAGCGAGCGCCAGCCGGCGCCCCGAGCGAGCGCCGCGCGGCGCCCGTTCTATGCTCCCGTCCCCGTGACTCCCGACCAGATCCTGCTCGGCGGGGTGGCCTACGTCATCCTGCTGCTGTCGCTCACGATGCACGAAGCCGCGCACGCGTGGGCGGCGCTTCGGGGCGGCGACCCGACGGCATACCAGGGGGGCCAGGTCTCGCTCGACCCGCGGCCCCACATCCGACGCGAGCCGCTCGGCATGGTGTTCGCGCCGATCCTGTTCTGGGTGCTCGGTGGCTGGATGCTCGGATGGGCGAGCACGCCCTTCGACCCCCGCTGGGCGTTCGCGCATCCGCGGCGTGCGGCGGCGATGGCGGCGGCGGGCCCGCTCGCGAACCTCCTGCTGGCTTCGCTCGCCGGCCTCGGTCTCCGGCTCGGCGTGGCGGCCGGCGTGTTCCTGCCGGTGCCGACCGGGTTCTTCGAGCTGGCGCTCGCGCCGGAGGGTGGCGTGGCCGAGGCGGTGATCGTGGTGTTGAGCTTCACGTTCTCGCTCAACCTGCTGCTCTTCGTGTTCAACCTGATCCCGGTTCCCCCGCTCGACGGCTCGAGCGCGATCGGCCTGCTGCTCTCGGACGAGGCGGGACGGCGGCTCCAGCAGTTCATGGCGCAGCCCATGCTGGCCTGGGGGGGCATCCTGGTGGCCTGGTTCCTGATGGGGCGCATCTTCGGGCCGACACTCGCCCTCGCCGTGGAGCTGCTCTACGCCGGCACCGGCTGAGCGGCCCCCTCCCCGAGTGGCCCCATCCGAACGGTTGGAAATGGATCTGGCCCGGGGCCGTTTCCGCGGAGAGGATCCCTCCCGCATCCATCGTGGAGGACACCCATGAGGCTCTACTCGGGACCGCTCTCGCTGTTCACGGCCAAGGTGCGCATCGCGCTCGCGGAGAAGGGGCTCGGCTACGAGCGCGTCGAGGTGGGCTGGAGCCTGGCCGACCGCTACGAGCCGCATCACCCGGACGTGGTGGCCCTCAACCCGAAGCGACAGGTGCCCGTGCTCGTGGACGGTGACGTCGCCGTCTACGACTCGACGCTCATCTTCGAGTACCTCGAGGAGCGCCATCCCGAGCCCGCCCTCTACCCGACCGAGCTCGCTGCGCGCGCGCGCTGTCGCCAGCTCGAGGCGGCGGCGGACGAGATCCTGTTCCCGCACATCTGGACTTTGATCGACAAGGGGTTCTACCCGGGCGGGCGCGACGAGGAGGCGTTGGCCGGTGCGCGTGACGCGATCGCCCGCTACTGCGACGACCTCGAGAAGGAGCTGGCGCAGCAGCGCTGGCTCTCGGGAGACTTCTCGGTGGCCGACATCGCGCACTTCGTGTTCCTGAACGCCGCGGTGACGCTCGGCGCCCCGCTCCGCGCGGAGCACGCGGCCCTGGCGCGCTGGTACGAGCGCGCGGCGGCGCGACCGGCCGTGGCGCAGGAGGTCGCCGAGACCAGCGCCTTCGTCCGCAAGCTCTTCGCAGCGCCGGCTCAGGGCTCGCGGTAGCGCCAGTCGTCCTGGGGCGGCGCCCGGTGCGCCGCCTCGATGCGCGCATGCTCGGGCGCGAGGGTGCAGGCCGGGTCGGTGGCCGCGGCGTCTCCCGTGAGCGCGAACGCCTGGCAGCGGCAGCCCCCGAAGTCGCGGGCCCGCTCCGGACAGCTCCGGCAGGGCTCGGGCATCCAGCCCTCTCCGCGGTAGGCGTTCATGCCCGGGGCGTCCCGCCAGCACTCGGCGAGGTCGTGGTCGCGCACGTTCCAGAACTCGAGCGGCAGCTCGGCGGCCCCGTGGCACGGGAGCGCGCGCCCGTCCGGCGTGACGACGAGGTGGCTGCGCGCCCACCCGCCCATGCAGGGCTTCGGGCGCTCGCGGAAGTAGTCGGGCAGCACGAACAGGATCTCGGGACGCGCCGACTCGCGTCGCGCCTCGGTCACGACGGCTGCGGCCGCCTGGAGCGCCTCGCGGCTCGGCAGCAGCGCTGCGCGGTTCACGAGCGCCCAGCCCTGGTACTGCGCGTTCGCGAGCTCGAGCCGGTCGGCATCGAGCTCGCGC
>JBFIYM010000059.1:0-24059 GCA_041605395.1 Myxococcota bacterium
CGTCGCGTCCTCTCACCCACGCGGCTGGGGCCGCGCGGAACTCAGGCGGCCGCGCGCGGCCGCTTCTCGTGCTTCTCGAGCTCGCGAATGCGCCGGTTGAGCTGGTCGACCTTGCGCTCGAGTCGCGTCACCTCGGAGGCCGTCGCCAGGCGCAGGGCACCGAGCACCGCCTCGAGCTGCTCCTCGAAGAGCGTCTCGGCGTCCTTGCGGAACGACTCCGCGCGCTTGACCGCGGGGCTCTTGCGGAGCTCGGTCTGGAACTTGCGGGCCCGGCGCTCGAGCTGCTTGCGCTGCGCCTCGGCGCGCTTCACGATGGGGTTCTTGCGCAGCTCGGTCTGGAGCTTCTTGACCTCGCGCTGCGCGCGCCGCTCGAACTGCTTGCGGCCCTGGTCCGCGCGCTTCGTCAGGCGCTTGAAATCCCGCTCCATCTCCTTGAGGGCGCCTTCGAACCGCTCGCGGCCTTCCTCGAGAATGCCCTGATTCCGTGCCATCACTCTTCTCCTTGTCCGGTGACGGGCCGAAACATAACACGGCGCGTCAGTGCGTCAAGAAGAGAAGTTTTCCATTTAATTCAGCTACTTAGGATCGGTTTAGCGCGACCCCCGCGGGGTAGGTCAACGCGACGCGGCAACCCCGGCGCTACCAGCGCAGCACGGCGCTGGCCCAGCTGAAGCCCGAGCCGAAGCCGGTCAGCGCGACCAGGTCGCCCCGCCGGAGGGCGCCCTCCCGCTCGGCCTCGGCCAGCAGGATCGGGATCGAGGCAGCCGAGCAGTTGCCGTAGCGGTCGATGTTGTTCCGGACCTTGGTGGCCGGGATCTCGAGGGCGCCGGCCACGTACTCGTTGATCCGCAGATTCGCCTGGTGGAACAGGAACAGCTGGACGTCGTCCCGCTTCACGCCGGCCGAGTCGAGCGCGCTCTTCAGCACCTCCGGCATGCGGCTCACCGCGTGCTTGAAGACGAAGCGGCCCTCCATCTTCGGGAAGTGGGCCTTGCGCTCGATCAGGTCCGGCGTGATCCGCGTCGGGAAGTGGGCCGAGCCCGGCGCCTCGGTCCAGAGCTTGGTGGCGTGCTTGCCCTCGGCATGGAGCCGTACGGCCAGCACGTCGGAGCGGTCCGCCGGGTCCTCGTTCGCCTCGACCACCACGGCGCCGGCGCCGTCGCCGAACAGCACGGCGACGTCGCGGCCCTCGGTCGAGACGTCGAGGCCGGTGGAGTGGACCTCGGCGCCCACCAGCAGCACCCGGCGGTACTGACCGGAGGCCACGAAGCTGCGCGCCACCGAGAGGCCGTAGAGGAAGCCGCTGCACTGGGCCCGCAGGTCGAAGCAGGGCGTGGTGCCGCCCAGGCGCTCCTGGAGGAAGAACGAGGTGCCCGGGAAGTCCGCCTGGGCGGAGAGGGTGGCCAGCACGATGCAGTCGACGTCGTCGGGCTCGAGGCCGGCCCGTTCGATGGCCTCCCGCGACGCCTTCTCGGCCAGGTCGGCGGGGGTCTCCCCCTCGCGGACCCAGCGTCGTTCCACGATGCCCGAGCGCTGGCGGATCCACTCGTCCGTGGTGTCCATCAGCGCCTCGAGGTCCTTGTTCGTGACGCGCCGCTCGGGCACGTACATCCCCGTCCCGGTGATCTTGGATCGCAACACGTTCACCCCCTCCCTGCGGCGCCCTGGAGCGCCGGCATGGCATCGGCTCGGGCTTCGAAGAGCATGGCCTCGGCGCGCTCGATCAGCTCGCGCAGGCCCGTGCCCGCCTGCGCCGAGACCGCAAAGGCCCCGTAGCCGCGCGCGAGGCGTGCGCCCTCGCCGGGCGGCAGCCGGTCGATCTTGTTGAACACCAGCAGCTCCGGCACCCGGTCGAGCCCCATCTCCTCGAGCACGCCCCGCACGGCGCGGATCCGGCGCTCGAGCGCGGGGCTTGCGGCGTCCACCACGTGCAGGAAGAGGTCGGCCTCGCGCAGCTCCTCGAGCGTGGCGTGGAAGGCGGCGACGAGCTGCGGGGGCAGGTCGCGGATGAAGCCCACCGTGTCCGTCACGATCGCGTGACGGTCCTGAGGAAAACGCAGCCGCCGCGAGGCGGGGTCGAGGGTCGCGAAGAGCTTGTCCTCCACGCGGGTCTCGGTGCGGGTGAGGGCGCGGAGCAGCGTGCTCTTGCCGGCGTTCGTGTAGCCGACGATCGAGAGCACCGGCAGCCCGCGGCGCGAGCGATGCGCGCGGCGGTGGGCGCGCTGGCGTTCGAGCAGCCGCAGGTCGCCCTTGAGGCGCGTGATGCGTTCGCGCACGCGTCGGCGGTCGATCTCGAGCTTCGTCTCGCCGGGGCCCCGGCCGCCGATGCCGCCGCCGAGCCGCGAGAGCGAGGTGTCGCGTTGGGCGAGGCGGGGCAGCACGTACTGGAGCTGGGCCAGCTCGACCTGGAGCTTGCCGTCCCGCGTGTTCGCTCGCTGCGCGAAGATGTCGAGGATCAGCTGGCTGCGGTCGATCACGCGCAGGTCCAGACGCTCGCCGAGGTTCCGGGCCTGCACGGCCGAGAGTGCGTCATCGAAGATCACCAGGTCCACGTCGGACTGGAAGCAGCGGATCATCAGGTCCTGGAGCTTTCCGGAGCCGATCGCCGTCTTCGGGTCCGGGTGGCGGCGGTTCTGCACCAGCACGTCGACCACCTCGACGCCGGCGGTGCGGGCGAGCTCGCGCAGCTCGTCCGTCGAGTACTCGGTCTCCTCGCGGTCGCGGCCGGCGGTGATCACCACCAGGATCGCGCGCTCGTTGGCCCCGACGGCGCGCGCCGGCCGCGTGCGCGCCAGCTCCTCTTCGCGCTCGCGAATCCACTGGGTGAAGTCGAGGTCCAGGCGCGAGGGCAGGGCGGGGGGGAGGTGCTCGACGCCGAGCCCCTCGTCGTTGGCGGGACGCAGCGCGGCCACGTGGACGGGCCCCGGCAGACCGTCCTCGCCGACCTCGATGGTGGCCATCGCGTCGAGCCGGAGCTTCGCGAGGTCGGTGAGATCGTCGCGCGTGAGCGGCTCGCCGCCGAGCGTCGTGTGGAGGCAGCGCACGCCCCGCAGGCGACCCAGGCCGGCGCGCATGCGGCCCCAGTCCGGCATCTCGATCGAGGTCGCGCTGCCGACCATCACGTGGCTCACGGCGCCGCCGCGGTCCACCAGGACCCCGACCACCCGGCCGGTCTCGTGGGAGAGCTCGGTCAGCTCGCGGGCCAGCTCGTGGCTCACCAGGCGCTCGGGGGGCAGGCGCCGGCGCCCGAGGCGCTCGATCCGCTTGAGCTGGCTGGCCTTCAGGCCGTGGGTGTTGCCTTCGACTCGGATGGCGTGCCTTCTGGCCGTGAGAGCGGGGCCGGCAATCCCCCGGAGAGTACCGGGGCGCGGGGCGTTCCCGCCATTCCGGGCCCGGGCGGAGCCGGAGCTCCCCGGGGGGAACACCCTTCGGTTCTGCTTTCGGCACTCCCTCTGAGGACTACTCTTGCGCGTTCGGTCGCCGAAACGGGAGAGCGATGAGCCCGCATCCGATCTCGAAGCCGCCGCCCCTCGCAGTGGTCATCCTGGCCGCGGGATACGGCACGCGCATGAAGTCGCGTCGCCCGAAGGTCCTGCACGAGATCGCCGGACGCCCGATGCTCGCCTACCCGATCGGCCTGGCCGAAGCGCTCGCTCCGGAGCGACTCGTCGTCGTGATCGGCACGAAGGCCGACGCCGTGCGCGAGGCGTTCGCGGAGCAGGCCCGCTTCGTGGAGCAGCCGGAGCCGCGCGGCACCGGGCACGCGGTGCAGTGCGCGCTGCCGGCCCTGGCCGGCTTCGCGGGCGAGGTGCTGGTGCTCTACGGCGACGTCCCGCTGCTGCGCGCCGAGAGCCTGGCGGCGCTCCGCACGCTCAAGGCGGAGAGCAAGGCGCCGCTCGCGATGCTGACCTCCCCCGAGCCCCTGCCGGGCCTCGTGGTGCGCGGCAGCGACGGCCGCGTGGAACGCATCGTGGAGACCACGGACGCGACGCCCGAAGAGCTCCAGATCCGGGAAGGCAACACCGGGGTCTACCTGATCGACTCCGAGCTGCTGGTGGGCGCACTCGACGCCCTCCACGCGCACAACGCCCAGCAGGAGCTCTACCTCACCGACGTCGTCGCGATCACGCGTGGTCGCAAGCTCGCCGTCGAGGCCCTCAAGCTGGGCGACGCGGAGGAGGCCCTCGGCGTGAATACCCGCGCCGAGCTGGCGCGCGCCACGAAGGTGCAGCATCGCCGGAACACCGAGCGCCTGATGGCCGCCGGCGTTACGTTCGTCGATCCGGCTTCGGTCTGGATCGACACCGGCGTGGAGATCGGGCGCGACTCCATCATCGACCCCGGCGTGAAGATCAGCGGCCCGACCCGCATCGGCGAGGGCGTGCACGTGAAGGCCCACACCGTGATCGAGTCCAGCGAACTCGAGGACGACGTGGAGATCGGCCCGTCGGCGCATCTGCGCCCGGGGACCCGGCTGCGCCGCGGCGTTCGGGTCGGAAACTTCGTCGAGGTGAAGAACAGCGACCTCGGCCCCGGCGTGAAGGCGGACCACCTGAGCTACATCGGGGACGCCGACGTCGGCGCGCGCGCCAGCTTCGGCTGCGGCTCGATCACGGTCAACTACGACTGGGAGCAGAAGCACCGCACCGAGGTGGGCGAAGGCGCCAAGATCGGCTGCAACGCGAACCTGGTCGCGCCCCTGGTGATCGAGCCGGGCGCCTTCGTCGCGGCGGGGACGACCGTGACGAAGCGCGTTCCGGCGGACGCCATCGCCGTCTCGACGGGGCGCCAGAAGAACGTCGAAGGCTGGGCCCGGCGCCGCCGCGCGCGCAAGCGTGCGGACGGCGAGGGCACGTAGGACGAGGAGCGCGCCATGTGCGGAATCGTGGGATACATCGGGCCGTCGCGGCCGGTCGAGGAGGTGCTCATCGACGGCCTGCGCAGGCTCGAGTACCGCGGCTACGACTCCGCGGGGGTCGCCGTCTGGGACGGCCACGAGCTCCGCATCCGGCGCGCCGTCGGGAAGCTCTCCAACCTCGACTCCCAGATCCGGGGTGAGGCGCTGGCCGGTGGGCTCGGGCTCGGTCACACCCGTTGGGCGACCCACGGCAAGCCCGAGGAGCGGAACGCGCATCCGCATCGGGCGGGCGACGTCGCGATCGTGCACAACGGCATCCTCGAGAACTACCGCGAGCTGCGGGCGGAGCTCATGGCGGCCGGCTGCGCCATCCAATCCGACACGGACACGGAGCTGGTCGCCCACCTGATCGATCGCGAAGTGGCGACGGGGAAGGACCTGCTGACGGCCGTTCGCGCGGCGACCCGAAGGCTGATCGGCTCCTACGCGCTCGCCGCCGTGAGCGCGGCGACCCCCGACCTGATCGTCGCCGCCAAGCAGGGCGGGAGCCCCATCATCCTCGGGCTCGGCGAGGGCGCGAGCTATCTGGCGAGCGACATCCCGGCCATCCTGCCCCACACGCGCCAGATGCTCTTCCTCGACGACGGCGAGTTCGCGGTGTTGTCGCTCGACGGCGTCCAGATCGTCGACGGCGAGGGCCATCTGGTCGAGCGCGCGCCCCGCGCCATCCAGTGGGACCCGGTCTCCGCGGAGCGCGCCGGATACGACCACTTCATGCAGAAGGAGATCTTCGAGCAGCCGCGCGCGATCCGCGACACGATCGGCACGCGACTGGGCGAGGACGATCTCGACGTCGATCTCGACGGCATCGACCTGTCGCCGGCGGTCGTGAAGAACGTCGAGCGGGTCACGCTCGTCGCGTGCGGCACGGCCTACTACGCCTGCCTGGTCGGCAAGTACCTGATCGAGCAGCTCGCCGGCCTGCCCTGCGAGGTGGACCTGGCCAGTGAGTACCGGTATCGGCGTCCGATCATCGACCAGCGCTCGCTGCTGGTGCCGGTCTCGCAGTCGGGCGAGACCGCCGACACCCTGGCGGCGCTCCGCGAGGGCAAGAGCCGCGGCGCCCGCGTGCTCTCGATCTGCAACACGCGCGACGCCAGCATCGCCCGCGAGAGCCACGACGTACTCTACACCATGGCGGGGCCCGAGATCGGCGTGGCGTCGACGAAGTGCTTCACGGCACAGTTCGTGGCGCTCTACCTGCTGGCCCTCAAGCTCGCGGTGGCGCGCCGCACGCTCAGCGCCGAGCAGCTGGCGGAGGCGTTCGCCGACCTGCGTCGCCTGCCGCGCATGGTGGAGGAGACGCTGGCGCTCGACCCGAAGATCCGGGCGGTGGCGCAGCGCTATTTCCGCGCCACCAACTTCCTCTTCCTCGGCCGCGGCATCATGTACCCCATCGCGCTCGAGGGCGCGCTCAAGCTGAAGGAGATCTCCTACATCCACGCCGAGGGCTACGCGGCGGGCGAGATGAAGCATGGGCCCATCGCCCTGATCGACCAGCACATGCCGGTCGTCGTGATCGCGAACCGAAGCTCCGTCTACGACAAGGTGATCTCGAACCTCGAGCAGGTGCGCGCCCGCGACGGGCAGGTGATCGCGATCGCCAGCGAGAGCGACGTCGAGATCGCCGAGAAGGCGGACGCCCTGATCCGGATCCCGGAGCTCGGGGAGCATCTCACGGCGCTGCTCGCGACGATCCCGGTGCAGCTCCTCGCCTATCACGTCGCGGCGCTCAAGGGCACCGACGTGGACCAGCCGCGCAACCTCGCGAAGAGCGTCACGGTGGAGTAGTTGGGGCGCAGTCCGGCCCTTGCCCTCGCCCTGCTCCTTCTGGCCTCGGCCTGCGAGGACGAACCCGCGCCCCAGGCGACGGTGCCGCCGCGCGGTGCGCCGAACGCCCGCTTCGAGATCGCCGAGGACCTCGCCAAGGCGCGCGACAAGCCGCGCCACCGCTCGGACGGGCTCGGCCGCGCGTGGCTCGAGCCGGCAAGCGACGGCAGCGGGCTCTCGGCGCAGGTGGGCACGCCCGAGCGCTTCACGATCGTCTACGAGGCCGGTGTCTACGGGATCGCCAAGGGCGGCGCGCTCTATCTCCAGGTTCCCTACAACTGGGGATGGACCCGGCCGCAGCTGGTCGACCCGGATGCGCCGGGCTTCACCACCGTCGTCACGACGGTGCGCGGGCTCCGCTTCGAGGTGGAGGTCGCGGACGAGTGGCTGATCCGCATCCACTTCCCGGACCGTCCGCTGCTCGCCCGCGAGCGCATCCGCATCGACTACGGGGTCGGCAGCGCGAAGGCCACCGTGGATGCCTACGCCGAGCGCGAGTCGACCTTCTTCGTCGCGGTCGACGGCGACGGCGACGGTTGGCGTGAGTGGATCGAGGCGTCGCCGACCATCGACGTCGCGCCGGGGCCGCCGGCCCGGATCGCGCTCTTCCTCCCCCCCACGGCCCGATCCGGCGAGCCCATCCCGCTTCGCGCCGCGGTGCTCGCCGCCAATGGCGACATGGGGGTCGACTTCGAGGGGACGCTGACGCTCACTCTGCCTCCCGGTGTCGAGGGGCCCACCGAGATCCGGGTTCCGGCGGGACGCGACGGCGTCGCCGCGCCCGTGACGCTTCGCTTCCCCGGCCGCGGCGTGTTGCGCGTCCGTGCGGAGGGGCCGGGCGGGCTCGGTGCCGAGAGCAACCCGTGCGTGGTGACCCCGGCGGCGAAGACCTTGCTGTTCGGGGATCTCCATGGGCACTCGAACCTCTCGGACGGCACGGGCACGCCCGAGGACTACTTCCGCTACGCGCGGGACGTGGCGGCACTCGACGTCGCGGCCCTCACGGATCACGACCACTGGGGGATGCCCTTCCTCGACGAGACCCCCGAGAACTGGAAGCGCATCGTGGGCGCCGCGCGCGACTTCCACGCGCCCGGCCGCTTCGTGAGCCTCGTTGGCTACGAATGGACCAGCTGGATCTGGGGGCATCGCCACGTGCTCCACTTCGAGGACGAGGGGCCGCTGCTGAGCTCCCTGGACGAGCGCTTCGATTCGCCGCCGGAGCTGTGGGCCGGTCTGCGGGGCCTGCCAGCGCTCACGTTCGCACACCACTCGGCCGGCGCCCCGGTCGGAATCGACTGGCGCATCCCGCCGGACCCCGAGCTGGAGCCGGTCACGGAGCTCGTCTCCGTCCACGGCAGCGGCGAGTCGTTCGACACGCCCTGGCCCCAGGCCGGCATGATGCGCGACAACACGGTGCGCTCGGCCCTGCGGCGCGGCTACCGCCTCGGACTGATCGGGAGCGGCGACTCGCACGACGGCCATCCGGGCCTGGTCCAGATCGCCGGCGGCGCGAGCGGCGGCCTGGCCGGCATCTACGCCGAGGCGCGCACCCGCGAAGCGGTGCTCGCGGCGCTGCGGGCCCGCCACGTCTACGCCACGAACGGGCCCCGCATCGTGCTCGACGCCACCCTCGACGGCCATCCGATGGGCTCGCTGCTGCCTGCGGATCGCGGCGGGCGCCTCGAAGTGCACGTCACGGCGCCGGAGGCGGTGGAGGCGGTCGAGCTCGTTGCGCTCTACGGCGTCGTCGCCAGTCACCCGGGCGAGGGGCGGCGCAATCTCGCGCTCGAGATCGACGTTCCGAAGCTCGGCCCGGGCCACGTGCTCTATGTGCGGGTGCGCCAGGTCGACCAGGGCGCCGCCTGGTCGAGCCCGTTCTTCTTCGTCGGGGAAGAGGAGTCGGCCCGGAGCGCAGCGACGGAGAAGCCCCTCGCCAGCGACTGAGCCGTTGCTACCGTCCGCCGATCCCCGCTCCTTCCTCCCGGAGCCCAGTCCGTGCTCGCCGATGCTCTTCTCGAGGGTCTGAACCCCGAGCAGCGGGAGGCCGTCCAGGCCACCGAGGGTCCGCTGCTCGTGCTCGCCGGAGCCGGCAGTGGCAAGACGCGCGTGCTCACGAATCGTGTCGCGTGGCTGATCGGGGTCTGCGGCATCGCGCCCGAAGCCATCCTGGCGGTGACCTTCACGAACAAGGCCGCCGGGGAGATGCGGGAACGGGTGGTGAAGCTGCTCGGTCCCGACGCGCGCGACGTCTGGCTCTCGACCTTCCACTCGAGCTGCGTTCGCATCCTGCGTCGCGAGATCGGCCACCTCGGGCGCTCGCGCGGCTTCGTGATCTACGACGAAGACGACAGCCTGTCCCTGGTGCGGGAGGCGCTGCGCCGGCACGGGCGCGACCCCAAGGAGGAGGCGCGCTCGCTCCGCTGGCGCATCGACCAGTGGAAGAATGCGGGGCTGCTGCCTGCGGCGGCCGCCGAGCGCGCCGAGGACCTGGAGAGCGAGGCGTCGGCGGAGGTCTACGCCACGTACCAGCGGCTGCTCGCCGATGCCAACGCCCTCGACTTCGGCGACCTGCTGCTGTTGACCGTCGAGCTCTTCGATCGGCACCCGGAGGTGCTGCGCCACTACCAGGAGCGCTGGCAGTACGTGCTCGTGGACGAGTACCAGGACACCAACCGCGTCCAGTACCGGCTCGTGAACCAGCTCGCGGCGGCGCACCGCAACCTCTGCGTGGTGGGCGACCCTGACCAGTCGATCTACGCATGGCGCGGCGCCGACGTGCGCAACATCCTCGACTTCGGGCGCGACTTCCCGGACGCCACGGTCGTGAAGCTCGAGCGCAACTACCGCTCCACGCAGCGGATCCTCTCGGGCGCCGGGGCCGTCGTGGAGAACAACCGCGACCGGCCCGCGAAGCGCATGGTCACGGATCGTGGCGAGGGCGATCGCATCGTCGTCTACGCGTCGCGCGACGATCGCGACGAGGCGCAGTTCGTGGTGCGGGGTCTGCTCGACGCGGTGCGCGAGGCCGGGCACTCCTATGGCCAGTGCGCCGTCTTCTACCGCACCAACGCGCAGTCGCGCCCCATCGAGGAAGAGCTCCTCAAGTACGACGTCCCCTACGTGGTCGTGGGCGGGGTGCGCTTCTACGAGCGCGCCGAGGTGAAGGACGCGCTGGCGTACCTGCGGCTGCTCGTGAACCCCGCCGACGCGGCCGCCCTGCGTCGCATCGTGAACCGGCCTGCGCGGGGCATCGGCAAGACCACCCTCGGCCGCGCCGAGGCGTTGGCCGAGGAGCGGGGCCTCTCCCTGCTCGAGGCGATCCGCGCTCTCGACGAGGCCGACACCGGGCGTGCGGGCGCGGCGCTGCTTCGCTTCACGACCCTCCTCGATGGGCTGGCCGACGAAGTGCTCGGCGCCCCGCCCGCCGATGCGATCGCGCGCGTGCTCGAGCGCAGCGGCACCCTGCGGGCGCTCGAGACGGAGGGGACCCCCGAGGCGCAGGCGCGCCTCGAGAACCTGCGCGAGCTGCTGCTCGGCGCACAGGACTTCGCGACCGTGGACGACGAGGCGTCGGACGGCCGCAGCCCGCTCGAGCAGTTCCTCGACCAGGTGGCGCTCGTCTCGGACCTCGACTCCGCCGAGCTGCGCGACGACCGCGTCTCGCTGATGACGGTGCACTCGGCGAAGGGGCTGGAGTTCCCCGTCGTCTACGTGGTGGGGCTCGAGGAGGGCGTCTTCCCGCACCAGGCGTCGAGCCGCGACGCGAAGGCGATCGAGGAGGAGCGGCGTCTCTGCTACGTGGCGATGACGCGGGCGATGGAGCGGCTCACCCTGTGCTGGGCCCACGAACGCCGCCGCTACGGCTCGCGCAGCTTCGGGACGCCGTCGCGCTTCCTCGACGAGATCCCGTCGGACCTCGTGGAGCGCCTGGGGGAGCCCAGCTTCGGCTCGAGCGCGTCCGACGGGCCGTCCTACGACTACTCCTACGACCAGCGCTCGCCGGCCGCGACCAGCGAGGACGGGGACGGCGCCGTGCGCCGGGGCACGCGCGTGCGCCATCCGATCTTCGGCGCGGGCGTCGTGCTCGAGGTGAGCGGCAGCGGGCGGGACCAGGCGCTGCGCATCCGCTTCGATCGCGCAGGCGTCAAGAAGATCGTCGTGCGCTACGCGAACCTCGAGCTGGGCTGAGTCGCAGTGCGGGGCAGGACGTTGGCCCGCATGGCCGAGCTGGGCCGCATCTCCCGCGCCGCGCTCTCCCTCGAGCTGCTTCGGACGGGCATCGCCGCGGGGCTGTTCGAGGCGCTGGCGGAGCCCCGGGGCGCCGACGAGCTTGCCGAGAGTCGCGGGCTCGCGCCCGACCTCTGTCTCGCCTGGCTGCGCGCGGCCCACGCGTGCGGCTTCGTCGAGTACCGCGCCGGTCGCTACCAGAGCGGTGGGCTCGCGCGCTGGCTCGCCTCGAGCGAAGGCGAGGCCGCGGCCGCCTGGCTCGACGAGACGGCGCTCTGCCACGCACCGGTGCTGGGTGAGCTGCCGAAGCTCCTGGCGGGCGCGCCGCGTCCCTCGTTCGCGGGGCGCGAGCCGGCCCGCGCCAGCCTCGCGCGCCGGCGCTTCGAGGACCGCGCGCTCTCGGCGTTGGGCCGCGTACCGGGAGCGCGTAGCGCGCGCCGCATCCTCGAGGTCGGGTGTGGCGACGGCGGCTTCCTGGCCCGGCTGCTCGGGCGCTACCGCGATGCGCTCGGGCTCGGCGTCGAGCCCGATCGCGCGCTGGCGGAGCGCGCCCGGGAGCGCCTTCGCGAAGCCCGCGTGGAGCGCCGCGCCGACGTCTGGAGCGGCGACGTGCTGACGGAGGATCTGCCGGCCGGCGACTGGGAGCTGGTGCTGTTGAACCACGTCCTGCCCCGCTTCGCGGAGGACGACCGCGACACGCTCTTCGCACGACTCCGCGCGCGCATGAGTGCGCGCGGCGTGCTCGTGGTGCAGACGCCCGTGCTCCGCAGCGGCCTGCTGGCGCGCGTCAGCGGCGCCGCGGCGAGCACCGCGCTGCTCGACCTCGTGCTGCGGGCCGACGGCGGCCTGCACCCGCTGCCGGACCCGACGGAGCTCCAGGTCCGTCTGCGCCGCGAGGGCTACGCCCGGGTGGGAAGCGTCCCGATGGTGCCGGGGGGCGCCTGGTCGCAGGTCTGGGCGACCCGCGAGGCGCTCGAGTGAAGCCGCTGCGCTTCGCCGGGACGCTGCTGCTCGCGTTCGCCTGCGGCCACGCGCTGCTGCCGTCGGCGCGTGCGAACTCCGCGCTCCAGGCCCTGCTCGCGAGCGGTGTGGAGCGGAGCGTCGCGCGCCTGACCGCGCCGGGTGCCTGCGCCGACGAGCCGGCCACGCGCATCGACGTGGCCACGGCGCTCGGGCCCCTGGCGCGCGCGCTCCACGGGACGGGTCGCGGGCCACGGCTCGCGGCGCTTGCCACGGCGCTCTGCCGCGCGGGGGGCCGGCTCACGGCGGCCCTCGAGCCCTGGCTGGTCGCCCAGGCCGAGGCCTTCGAGGCGGCGCAGCCCGAGGCGCTGATGACCGGCGCGCCGGGCGCGGCGACCGCGGCCTTCCGGACGGCGATCGAGCCCGGGTTCCGCGAGCGCTTCGCAGCGGGTCTCGAGGTGGCGCTTCTCGAATCCGGCGTTCCGGAAGCCCTCGACGCGGTGCGGGAAGCGGCGGCGCGGCTGCCGCTTCCGCGCGAGGTGGCCCTCGACCCCGAGGCCGCGCTCCAGGAGCACTGGCCCGAGGTGTTCTTCGCCGTGCTCGGCGAGGAAGAAGCCCGGCTGCGCGAGGCCGCGGACGGCGCGGTTGCTAGGCTCGCCGCTCGGCGCCCGCAAACGGCGGGATGGGCGCCGGGGGAGGTTCGATGACCAAGTTCGGGACGACGGGTTGGCGACGGGGGATCGCCGTGGCGGTGCTGGCAGCCTTCGTGCCGCTCGCGGGCGCGTGCTTCGGCTCGTTCCAGCTGACGCGGAAGGTCTACAAGTTCAACCGCGACGTCTCCCAGGAGAAGTGGATCCGCTGGCTGGTCTTCCTCGCTGCGAATGTGGTCCCCGTCTACGCCGCCGCGACGCTGTTCGACGCCATCTTCGCGAACTCCGTCGAGTTCTGGACGGGAAGCAATCCCATCACGGCCCGACTCGAGCCGCGCAGCGTCGTGGGCGCCAACGGGGAGGTCGCGACGCTACTGCCGGTCGAGGGAGGCGCCCAGCTCACCGTGGTCGAGCGCTCGGGCGCCGTGCACCGCACGACCCTGCTGCGCGAGGCGCCCGGCGTGGTCGCGGCCTACGACGCCGACGGGCGCCTGGTGGGTCGGCTGACCGGCCTGGGTTCGGAGTCGCCGCGGCTCGTCACGGTGGCGAGCGCCCGCTAGGGGCCGCGCCGCGTGGGCGGTCCCTTGAGCTCGACGGTGTTGCCGTCGGGGTCGCGGAGGTACATCGACGGGCCGTAGCCGTCCGCCCCGTAGCGCTCTCCCACGTCACCGGGCTCGACGCCGTGCGCCTGCAGGTGAGCGGCGAGGGCGTCGGCGTCGAACGGCTCGATGCGCAGGCAGAAGTGGTCCACGTTCTTCCCCGTCGGATCGGGGCTGCCGCCGCCCGCCTTGCCGAGCGGCGAGTCGACGGGAACCAGGTCGATCAACGCGGCGCCCGCGCGGAGCTGGACGAGGCCGAGCGCCTCGATGCGCCGTTCCTCGCGACAGCCGAGCACGCCCGCGTAGAACTTCAGCGCCGCGTCGAGATCCCGCACGCGCAGCACGACGTGGTCGAGGCCGAGCAGCTTCGGCGGCGCGCTCATCCGCGGCGGTAGGTGCGCTCGAGGCCCTGGCGCGCACGCCCGCGCTCGATCGCCAGCTCGATCAGGCGGTCGAGCAGCGCCGGGTAGGGCAGGCCGCTGGCCTGCCAGAGCCGCGGGTACATCGAGACCTCGGTGAAGCCCGGCAGGCTGTTCAGCTCGTTCACGTAGAAGCGGCCGCTGTCGCGATCCAGGAAGAAGTCCACACGAGCGAGGCCCGCCCCTTCGAGCGCGCGGAAGGCCCGGAGCGCGAGCCGCTGCACCTCGGCCACCTGCGCCTCGTCGAGCCGCGCCGGCACGATCAGCTCGGTGCTCTCGTCCACGTACTTGGCTTCGTAGTCGTACCACTCGGCGCGCGGCACGATCTCGCCCGGCAGCGACGCCTCGGGGGCGTCGTTGCCGAGCACGGCCACCTCGATCTCGCGCGCGTTCACGGCCTGCTCGACGAGCAGCTTGGTGTCGTAGCGGGCCGCGTCGACGAGGGCGTCGCGCAGCGCCGCCTTCGAGGCGGCCTTGTGGATCCCGACCGAGGAGCCGGAGTTGGCGGGCTTCACGAAACAGGGGAGCCCGATCGCGCGCAGGGTGCGCTCGATGACTTCGTCCGGGCTGGCCGCGAGCTCGGCGGCGGTCGCCGAGACCCACGGCACCACGGGGATGTCCTCCGCCCGCAGCAGACGCTTCGCCACCTCCTTGTCCATCTGGAGGGCGGAGCCCAGCACGCCGGCGCCCACGTAGGGCACGCCGGCCAGCTCGAGGAAGCCCTGGAGGGAGCCGTCCTCGCCGCCGCTGCCGTGCACGATCGGGATGATCACGTCGAGCTCGGCGGCGGGGCTTCCGCTCGCGACCGACATCAACGTGCGCGAGCCCGGCACCGCGGGCAGCGCGACCTCTTCGCCCTTGACCGCCGTGGCGGGCAGCGCGCCGGGCGCGCCGAGCCGCCAGCGGCCGTCCTGGGCGATGGCGATCAGCGTGAGCTCGTAGCGGGAGGGGTCGAGGGCTTCGCGGATCGAGGTGGCCGAGGCGATCGATACCTCGTGCTCGACGGAGCGGCCGCCATAGACGATCCCGACGCGAAGCTTCTCCATCGACCCTCCCCCCCCGACCTTCGGAACATAGCCGCCAGCGCTTGACCGTCAGAGGGCGCGCCGCCTACGCTCGCCCGGATGGCAGAGGCTGCCCTGCATGAGAAAGAGGCCGCGCTGCACACCCGGCTCCGCGAGGCCGGCCGTGTGCTGGTGGCCTTCTCGGGGGGCGTGGACTCGAGCTACCTGGCGCTCGCCGCCCACCGAGCCCTCGGGGAGCGCGCCCTGGCGGTGACCGCGGCCTCGGCTTCCTACCCCGAGAGCCACCGGCGCGTGGCGCAGGAGGTGGTGGCGCGCTTCGGCATCGCGCACCGCTTCGTCGACACGCACGAGATGGAGCGCGAAGGCTACCGCGCGAACGGCCCCGACCGCTGCTACCACTGCAAGACGGAGCTCTTCGAGGTGTTGGGCCGAATGCGCGAGGCGCTCGGCTTCGACGCGGTCGCCTACGGCGTGAACACGGACGACACCGGCGACTTCCGCCCCGGCCACCGCGCGGCCGCGGAGCACGGGGTGCTCTCGCCCTTCCTCGACGTGGGGCTCTCGAAGCAGGAGATCCGTGGCCTCTCCCGCGAGGCCGGCCTGCCGACCGCAGACCTGCCCGCCTCCGCCTGCCTGGCGTCGCGGCTTCCCTACGGCACGAAGGTGACCACCGAGCGGCTGAAGCAGGTCGAGGACGCGGAGGAGCGCCTGCGCGCGCTCGGCTTCCGGCAGCTGCGCGTACGCCACCACGGGGCGATGGCGCGCGTCGAGATCGCGCCCGACGAGCTGGCGAGGGCGCTCGATCCCGAAGCCGCGCGGCGCATCGTGGACGCGCTCAAGCCGCTCGGCTTCCGCTACGTCGCCCTCGACCTCGAGGGGTATCGCAGCGGGGCGCTGAACGAGGTGCTCCCGGCCGCGGCGACCGAGGGCCTCTCCGGCGCGGGTCGCGGTTGAGCCCGCCCCGGGCGGTGCGCTGCGCGGGCGCCCCGCGCGACCTCGGCCTCGACCAGGGTCAGGCCTTCGGCGCGCTCGTGCGCGAGCAGTTGGGCGCACTGCCGTGGCGCGGCGCGCGCCTTCGCGAGTGGCTTCCGGGGAGTCGCTCGCGGCGCATCTGGCGCGACCTCCAGTGCTACTTCCCCCATCACGCCGAGCGCACGCTCGGGCTCTCGGCAGGGGCCGGGGTTCCGGCACGCGCGTTGGTTGCGCCGCTTTCGGGGCTGCTCGACGGCGACGGCGCGCTGGCGCTCGGGGCGCAGGGTGCCGGCGAGGGGCGCGCGCTGCTCGGACGCTCCTTCACGGCACCCGACGTCTGGGCCGTGCGCCACAGCGCGCCCGACAACGACTACCGGAGCGTCGAGCTCGCTCCGGTCTGGAGCGTGGCGGCGACGATCGGCGTGAACCAGCACGGGCTCGCCGCGATGGTCACCGCGTTGCCCCCGGCGGCCGCGGCGCTCGCCGGGTGCGCGGCGCCCGCGGCGCTGCTCGTGCAGGACGTCCTGCAGCGCTTCGACACGGTCGACAAGGCCGTCGAGTGGGCGCTGCGGCGGCCCGCCGGCGGCTTCGCCGCGCTGCTCCTGGCAGACGCCGCCGGGGCGCTCGGCGGGGTCCGCATCGAGGGGCGCGCACGTCGGGCCCTCACGCCAGACGCCGGGCTCCTGTTCGGGCTCACCCCGCCCGCCCAGCAGGCGACGCTCGAGAAGGCGGCCGTCGCGAGCCAGCGCCTCGATGCGGAAGGGCTCGCGCAGGGCCTGTCCGGGGCCCCGGACGCGTCGGTGGGCGCCGCGATCGCGGATCCGCTCGGGGCCCGGCTCGGGATCGCCCGTGGCGGCGCGATCGAGTGGCACCCGGTCGAGGCCGGGGCGGCTTCGACGGCGGGCTGAGGCCGGGCGCTCCGTCCGGCTGGCGCCGGCCGCCGCCTCGTCCGGCTAGCGTCGACCGCCGCCTCGGCGACCGCGGCGCTTGCGTCCGCCGCCGCCCCCACCACCCGGCCGGCGCTCCGCGTCGGGGTCGCGGGGTGCGCTGGCGGTGGCTTCGGCCGGCGACTCGCTCACGGTGGTCTCGGGCCGGTGCTCGCGCAGGTAGGCGGCCGCGATCGCGGCCAGCTCTCGCTGTCCCACCTCGCTCGCCGCCAGGCTGCGCACGAGCGGCATCAGCCGGTCCACCTGGAAGGCGCGCTCGCGCGGCGGGATGTGACGGATCTCCTGCTCGACCTTCACCGTGAGCCGGTCGCGGATGCGCTCGAGCAGGTGCTCGTCGGTCGGCAGCGCGCGCTCCTGGATCGGGATGCGATTGATCTTCTGGAGGTTGCGGAAGTTCCCGATGTCGAGGCCCGACACGAGGGAGATCGCGATCCCCGCCTTGCCGGCGCGGCCGGTGCGGCCGGTTCGGTGCACGTAGACCTCGGCGCTCTCCGGCGAGGCGTAGCTGATCACGTGCGAGAGGTCGCTGATGTCGATACCCCGCGCCGCCACGTCCGTCGCTACCAGGAAGCGGAGCTCGCCGGCCTTGATGCGCGCCATCGCCTTCTCGCGCGCGGCCTGCGCCAGGTCGCCCGAGATCTGATCGGCGTCGAAGCCGTGGCGCTGCAGGTAGGACGTCACGTAGCGGACGTCGTCCTTGGTGTTGCAGAAGATGATCGCGCTCTCGGGGTCTTCGTACTCGAGGATGCGGCGCAGGTTGGTTTCCTTCTCCTGGGCCGTCGTCACGTAGTAGAAGTGCTCGATCTCCGTCGGCGAGGCGTGACCCTCGACGAGCGACAGGTACTCCGGCTCGTTCAGGAAGGCCCGCGAGAGCGCCAGCACCTTCTCGGGGATGGTGGCCGAGAACAGGCACGACTGGCGCTTGGCGGGCAGGTAGCTGCGGATCTCCTTCATGTCGGGCCAGAAGCCGAGGGAGAGCAGCTCGTCCGCCTCGTCGAACACGACCATGCGCACCGCGTCGAAGCTCATGCGACCCGCGCCCAGGTGATCGAGGATGCGTCCGGGCGTGCCGACGATCACGTGCGGGCCTTCCGCCAGGCCTTCGAGCTGGGCCGCGTAGCCGACGCCCCCGTACACGGGAAGACACCGGATGCCGCGGTGCTTGCCCAACACGACGAGCTCGCGCGCGATCTGGTTGGCGAGCTCGCGGGTCGGCGCCAGCACCAGCGCCTGCGGCGCGGCCAGGCTCCCGTCGACCTCGCAGACGATCGGCAGGCCGAACGCCCCCGTCTTGCCACTTCCCGTGCGCGCCTGGACGATCAGGTCGACGCCGCGGCGCATCACCGGAATGGCGAGCGCCTGGACCGGCATCGGCTCTTTCCAGCCGAGCTCGTTGACGCCTTGGCGCACGTCGTCCGGAAGTGTGTCGAAGACGTTCTCTGTGTCGGGTTCCAAGGCGGGCGGAGCCTAGCGGGGAGAAGCCCCCGGCGCCGCACCGCCCACCCGTCACGGGCCCCGATCCGGGCCCGATCCCGACCCGCGCGAGTCGCTAGATTCCGCCTCGATGTCGCGCATTTCCCGGGAGGAGGTCGAGCGCGTCGCCCATCTCGCCCGGCTGCGCCTCGGCGGCGACGAAGCGGAGGCGATGACGCAGGCGCTCGAAGCGATCCTGGCCTACGTCGCCCAGCTCGACGCCGTGGACACCGAGGGCGTGCCGGCCACGGCGCACGTGATCCCGCTCGCCACGCCCCTGCGCGAGGACGAGCCCGAGGACGTGCTCGCGCCCGATCTCGCCGTGGCGAACGCGCCCGCACCGCGGGGCACCGCCTTCACCGTCCCGCGGGTGCTCGACGACGAGGCGGAGGGGTGAGCGAGCCGGGTCTCGGGGACCTGGCCGAGCTGCGCGCGCCGCTCGCCGCGGGAAGCACCACGGCCACGGCGCTGGTGGAGCGGAGCTTCGCGCGGCTCGAGGCGCTCGAGCCCACGCTGCGCGCGTTCCTTTTCACCCGCCGCGAGGCGGCGCTCGGGGAAGCGGCCGAGGCGGATCGACGTCGCTCGCGCGGCGCGCTGCGCGGGCCGCTCGACGGCATTCCCATCGCGATCAAGGACAACATCGTGCAGGCCGCCGAGCCGGCGAGCGGCGCCTCCCGCATTCTCGAAGCCTACGTATCGCCCTTCGAAGCGACCGCGGTGGCGCGGCTGCCCGCGGCGGGCGCCGTGGTCGTCGGCCGCACCAACCTCGACGAGTTCGCGATGGGCTCCTCGACCGAGCACTCCTGCCAGGGGCCCTCGAAGAACCCCTGGGACACGACGCGTTCGCCCGGCGGGTCGTCGGGCGGCTCGGCGGTCGCGGTGTCGGCCGGCGTGGTGCCGCTCTCGCTCGGTAGCGACACGGGCGGCTCGATCCGCCAGCCCGCCGCGCTCTGCGGCGTCGTGGGCATGAAGCCGACCTACGGTCGGGTCTCGCGCTACGGGCTGGTGGCTTTCGCTTCCTCGCTCGACCAGATCGGCCCGCTCGGGCGGAGCGCGGCCGACTGCGCGGCGCTGCTCGACGCGATCAGCGGCCACGACCCCCACGACTCGACGTCGCTGCCGGAGCCGCCGCTCGCGACGCGCGACGCGCTCTCCGGCGACGTCTCCGGGCTCACGCTCGGCTGGCTGCGCGAGGTCGACGATGCAGCGGGCGTGGCGCCCGGCGTGCGCCGCTGCGTGCGCGAGGCCGTCGGCGAGCTCGAGCGCGCCGGCGCGAAGCTGCGCGAGGTCTCGCTGCCGCACACCCGACACGCAATCGCCGCCTACTACCTGATCGCCACCGCCGAGGCCTCGAGCAACCTCGCCCGCTACGACGGCGTTCGCTACGGCCACCGTGCGGCGACCCAGGGCTCGCTCACGGAGCTCTACGAGCGCACGCGCGCCGAGGGCTTCGGCGCCGAGGTGAAGCGCCGCATCCTGCTCGGAACCTACGTGCTCTCGGCGGGCTACTACGATGCCTACTACCGGAAGGCCCAGCAGGTGCGCACCCTGCTGCGCCGGGACTTCGAGGCCGCGTTCGCCGGCTGCGACGCGATCGTGCTCCCCACCACCCCGGAGACGGCCTTCCGGCTCGGCGAGAAGTCGGACGACCCGCTGGCGCTGTACCTGGCCGACGTGTTCACGGTGTCCGCGAACCTGGCGGGCCTCCCCGGTGTCTCCACCCCGTGTGGGACCGACGCCGGGCTCCCGGTGGGCCTCCAGATCCTGGGTCCGCCCCTGGCGGACGCCACCGTGCTGCGCATCGCGGACGCCTACCAGCGGCGCACCCCGCACCACCTCGCGAGGCCGCCGCTGTGAGCCCGGCCGCCTACGAGTGCGTGATCGGGCTCGAGGTGCACGTGCAGCTGCGGACGCGCAGCAAGCTGTTCTCCACGGCCGACGTCAGCTACGGCGACGAGCCGAACCATCACGTGAGCCCGGTCTGCCTCGCGCTCCCCGGGGCGCTGCCCGTGCTGAACGGACGCGCCGTCGAGCTGGCCGTGCGCGCGGCCCTCGCGACCGGCTGCAAGGTGCACGCCCACTCCGTGTTCGCCCGGAAGCACTACTTCTATCCCGACCTGCCGAAGGCCTACCAGATCTCGCAGTACGAGGAGCCGTTGGCCACCGGGGGGCAGCTCACGATCGACGCCGGGAACGGGGAGCGGCGCATCGGGATCACGCGCATCCACATGGAGGAAGACGCCGGCAAGTCGATGCACGCGCCCGGCGATCCCGAGACGCAGGTCGACCTGAATCGGGCCGGCGTGCCGCTCGTCGAGATCGTCTCCGAGCCGGACCTCCGCTCGGCGGAGGAGGCCGGGGTCTACCTGCGCGCGCTGCGCCAGCTGCTGCGCTGGGTCGAGGCCTCCGACGCCGACATGGAAAAGGGCCAGTTCCGCTGCGACGCGAACGTCTCGCTGCGCCCGCGTGGCGAGACGCGGCTCGGCACCCGCACCGAGATCAAGAACCTGAACTCCTTCCGCTTCGTCGAGGCGGCGATCGAGACCGAGATCGAGCGCCAGACGAAGCAGCTCCGAAAGGGGGAGGCGATCCAGCAGGCGACGCTCGGCTTCGACGCCGAGCGGGGGCGCCTGTTCGTGATGCGAATCAAGGAGAACGCCGACGACTACCGCTACTTCCCGGATCCCGACCTGATCCCGCTGGTGCTGGCCGAGGCGCGCATCGAGGAGATCCGCGCAGCGCTGCCCGAGCTGCCGGCGGCGCGGCAGCAGCGCTTCGAGACGGAGCACGGGCTCGCGGCGGCCGATGCGAGTACGCTGGTCGCGAGCCGGGCGCTCGCGGACTGGTACGAGGCCGCCGCCCGCGCGCACGGCCAGGGCAAGAGCGTCGCCCCCTGGGTGCTGCGCGACGTGCTGGCGGCGCTCAAGGAGCGCGATCGCGAGCCCGAGTCGATCCGACTCGAGGCGGAAGGCTTCGCCAGCCTGCTGCGCCTCGTCGACGAAGGACGCGTGACGGCGCGGAGCGCCCGGGAGCTGCTGCCCGAGCTGCTCTTCGAGGGCGGCGATCCGGAGCGGCTGGTCCGCGAGCGTGGACTCGAAGCGGTGTCGGACGCGGGCGCGCTCGAGGGCTTCGTCGACGAGGCGCTCGCCGCGAACCCGAAGGCGGTCGAGAGCTACGCGGCTGGGGACGCCAAGTCGCTGAACTTCCTGATGGGACAGGTGATGCGGCGCAGCGCCGGCAAGGCCGACCCGGCCGCCGTGCGCGCCCTCCTCACCCGACGCCTGGAAGAGCCGAAGTGAAGTGGCTGATCCGGGGTGGGATCGTCGTCGTCGGGCTCCTGGCGCTCGCCCTGGTCGGGCTCGCCGTCGCGCTCCCGCGCCTGATCGAGCGCCCCGAGGTGCGCGCGCAGATCCAGGCGGCCGCCCGGGACGCGACCGGGCGGGAGCTCGAGTACGAGAAGCTCGCCGTGGGGCTGCTGCCGCCGCGACTGATGGTCGAGACGGTGCGGCTCAGCGGCGGCCCGCAGACGAAGCCCATCGCCGCCGACCGCATCGAGCTCGAGATCGCGCTGCTGCCCCTGCTCGCGCGGACCGTCCTCGTCGACACGCTGGTGGTTGCGGGCCCCATGCTCGAGCTGCGTCGCACGGCAGCGGGCGTCGCGCTCCCGATCGAGCGGCCCGCGTCGAAAAAGGGCGCGGAAGCCGCCGACGAGCGCTCGGCCGCCGACGCGTCGGAGCCGGCGGGCTTCTCGCTCGCCGTCCGGGAGGTTCGCATCGAGCGCGGCGACCTCACCCTCCTCGACTCCACCGTCTCGCCCGCGGTGAGCTGGCGCCTCGAGGACGTCGATCTCGTCGCGCGAGGCCGCCTGGCCGAGGCGCTTCCGGTCTCGATCGACCTCACGGCGAAGATCGGGGAGGCGCCGCTGCGGGTGCGAGGGGACGTCACGCTCGGCGGGGCGCTCGATCTCGAGATCGCGCTCGCGGATTTCGCGCTCGCCGCACTCGGCCCGTACCTGCCGCGCGAGACGCGGCTGGCCGGGAGCGCCGACCTCGAGCTCGCGGTGGCGGGCGACGCCGAGCGCTTCTCCGGGCCCCTGGCCCTGGAGCTGACCGACGCCGAGATCCGGCGCGGCGACGACTTCCGGAAGCCGGCCGGCGAGCGCGCGCGGCTCACGGGCCAGCTGGAGCGCGCGGGAGAGGCCTACCGCCTCCGGGACGGGAAGCTCCTGCTCCGGGACACCACGATCGACGTCTCGGCCGAGACGGCGCCGCGCATGCGCGTCACGCTCGCCGCGAAGCCCTTCGCGGTCGAGGGCTTCGGCGGCTGGCTGCCCGCGCTGGCCGAATCCGGGACGCGGGGCTCGATCGGGCTCGACCAGGTCGGGGTCACGCTCGATCCGCTCGCCGTGAAGGGCGGCATCCTTCTCGACGGCGTGGGCGCTCCGGTCGGCGAGACGCAGGGCCTGCTCACGGGTCGGCTCGAAGGGCAGGGCAACGCCCTGCGCGGCGAGAACCTGGAGCTGCGGCTCGCCGAGCAGCGCTTCCGCATCGGTCTCGACGTCGACGATCTCGCCGGCACACCGCGCACCCGCGTGCGTCTCGACTCGGACGCGGTCGACGCCGGGAAGCTGGTCGCCGGCCTGTCCGGAAAGCCCAGCACGCTCGAGGGTCCGCTCGAGCTGGCGGGCGACGTGCGCGCACCGCTGGCGGGAACCGACGAGCTGCTGCGGGCGCTCGCCGGGAAGCTCACGATGAAGGTGAGCCCCGGCCGCCTGCGCGGGGTCTCGCTCCTGCGCTCCGCCTTCGACGCGCTCGGGAGCGCAGGACGCGCGGCCGAGCTGCTCGGGAAGGACAAGCGGGGGCGGCTCGAGCGGTTCCAGAAGGATTCCTTCGAGACGCTGGCCGGCAGCTTCGACATCCGGGATGGGCTGGCACGGACCGACGACCTGCGTCTCGTCTACTCGGACTACCAGGTGGACCTGCGCGGTGTGCTGGGGCTCGTCGACCAGAGCCTCGACTTCAAGGGGCGCCTCACCGTGTTCGAGGACCTGGATCGTGCGTTGGCCGAAGGTGTGGCCGGGGAAGCCCCGCCGCGTGGCGTGAAGCGAGAGCTGCCGCTCGCGGCCGTGAAGGGGACCCTCGATGCGCCCCGCGTGGTCGTCGCGCCGGAGGTGGCGCTCCAGTTCGCCGCCTCCTACTACGCGGGAGGCGAGCGCCGCGAGAAGCTCGAGCGAAAGATCGACGAGAAGCTCGGCGGCGGCGCCGGCAAGCAGGTGATCGACCTGCTCGATTCGGTGCTCGGCGG
This sequence comes from Myxococcota bacterium, assembly GCA_041605395.1. GTDB lineage: Bacteria > Myxococcota_A > UBA9160 > UBA9160 > UBA6930 > JBFIYM01. The sequence goes on from JBFIYM010000059.1 coordinate 23,328, forward strand.
CGGTCGCCCGAAGGAGCCGGCACCGCAATGAGCCCTGCGCCCCAGGCCCCGGGTTGGACGACGCTGCGCTGGAGCGACGCCGGCCTGGTCCTGCTCGACCAACGTGCGCTGCCGGCCCGGGAGCTCTACCTCACCTGCCGTGAGGTGGAGGAGGTGGCGCTCGCCATCGAGTCCCTCGCCGTCCGGGGCGCCCCGGCGATCGGCTGCACCGCCGCCTTCGGCGTGGCCCTCGCGGCCCAACGCAGTAGCGCGTCGGACACCTCGGGCCTGGCACGCGACGTCGAGGCGGCCACCGAGCGTCTGGCCGCGACCCGGCCGACGGCGGTCAACCTGTTCTGGGCGCTCGATCGCATGCGACGTCGCCTCGACGCGGAGCGGGAAGCCGCGCCCGACGCGCTCCGGGCCGCACTGCTTCACGAGGCGCACGCCATCCAGACCGAGGACGTCGCCGCGTGTCGCGCCCTCGGGCGCCACGGGCTGGCCCTGGTTCCGGAGCGGGCGCGAATCCTCACGCACTGCAACGCCGGCGCCCTCGCGACGGCGGGCTACGGCACGGCGCTCGGCGTCGTGCGGGCCGCCGCCGAGGTCGGTCGCAAGGTCTCGGTGGTCGCCGACGAAACGCGGCCCTTCCTCCAGGGCGCGCGCCTCACGGCCTGGGAGCTCGCCCGGGACGGGATCGCGGTGACCGTCGTGACCGACGGCATGCCGGCCCACCTGATGCAACGCGGTGAG
>JBFIYM010000060.1:0-22954 GCA_041605395.1 Myxococcota bacterium
GCCGCTCCGCAGCGAGGCCAGCAGCGCGAACGTCGTGCGCGTGGTGCCGGCGATCTCCTCCCAGCGGAAGGGCGAGGCGGCGCCGCCGCGCACCGCGGCGATCACCTCCGCCACGGCCCTCGCCTGACCCTTGTCCTGGTTCCACGTGCGCAGCCCGCGGCCGCCGGGGACGCGGGTGGTGCGGAAGCCGTCGCAGAGCGCCGTTCGCCCGTCCGCGGAGGCCTCGAAGCGCTCCTTCGGCAGCGCGCTGCTGGCGTTCGCCAGGTACTGGATCGAGGCGCTCGAGCCGTCCGGATAGCGGAGCAGCGCCTGGATCGAGTCGTCGCTCTCGGCGTCTCGACCGAGGGCGTGGGCGAAGGCCGAGACCGGCGCGGCGCCCACCAGGAAGCTGCAGAGGTCGACGAAGTGACACACCTCGCCGATCACGCGCCCGCCTCCGACGGCCGGGTCGGTGTGCCAGGTGCCGCTCGGCGTGGGCCCGGCGGCGACGGTGTACTGGAGGGCGAGCGGGCCGCGACGGCCGGCGAAGGTCTCCCGGACCCGGCGCGCGTGCGGGGAGAAGCGGCGGTTGAAGCCGAGGGCCAGGAAGCCGCCGGTCTCCGCGAGCGCCGCCTCGAGCTCGTCCAGCTGCTCGGCGTTGAGGGCCGCGGGCTTCTCCAGCCAGACCGCCTTGCCCGCACGAAGCGCGCGCGCGGCGAGCGAAGCGTGCGAGTCGTGCTGCGTCGCCACGAAGACCAGGTCGACCGCCCCGTCCCGCAGCACCTCGTCGGGGTCGGTCGTGCACTTCGCGTAGCCGTGACGTTCGGCCGTGCGGCGCGCCGAGGGGCCGGTCGCCGTCGAGATCGCGACCTTGCGGACGCCCGAGGCGCGATCGACCGCCGGCAGCAGGATGCCCTTCGCATAGTTCCCGGCGCCCAGGAAGGCCACGCCGAGGCTCTCGCGCGCCGTGCCCGGCTCGCTCCGCAGCGGGAGGGTCCGCGTGGGCTTCGCCTCCTCTTCGTACCGGAACACCAGGGCCAGTGCGCCGAGCTCGCCCTTGGCGAGGTCCTCGTAGGCGCGCTCCGCCTCCGCGAACGGGGCCTCGCGCACGTCGAGTGCGAACGGGTCCACCGCCCCCGAGCGCAGCAGCGCCAGGAAGGCGTCGAGGTTGCGGTTCTCCGTCCAGCGCACGTAGGAGAGCGGGTAGTCGAGGCCGAGCTCCTCGTAGCGGCGGTCGTAGCGGCCCGGCCCGTAGGACATCGACATGCGGAGCTCGAGCTCCTTCTCGTAGAGCCAGCGGCGGTCGAGGTTCATGGCCGTCGAGCCGACGCACGCGATGCGGCCCTTCTGACGGCACAGCTCCGCGGCGAGCGCGAGCGGCTCGCTACTCTCGGAGGCGGCGGTCACCAGCACGAAATCGGCGCCGTGGCCGCCGCTGGCGGTGTCCTTCCAGACCTCGAAGTCCTCGCCCGGCCGACCGCCCCACTCGGCCCCCTGGTCGCGCGCGGCCTTGACGCGCGCCGGATCGAGATCGATCCCGAGCGCACGGCAGCCGTTCGCGCGCAGCAGCTGGACGCTCAGCTGCCCGAGCAGGCCGAGGCCGACCACGGCGCTGATCTCGCCGAGCGACGGTGCCGCGACGCGGACGCCCTGGAGCGCAATCGCACCGAGCGTGGCGAAGGCCGCCTTGCGCAGCTCGACCTCGTCCGGCACGCGGACCACGAGGTTCTCCGGCACCGCGACCCACTCGGCGTGGTTGGCGTAGCCGGCGCCGGCACACGCGACGCGGTCCCCGGGCGCGAACCCCGCGACCTCGCTTCCGACCGCCTCCACCACGCCCGCGCAGGCGTAGCCGAGCGGTTGCGGCGCATCGAGCCGGGTCATCACGGCGCGCAGCGTGGGGGCGGGCCCCTCCTGCGAGAGCTTGCGGAGCACCTGCTTCACGAGGTCCGGGCGGTTCCGGGCCTTGCCGACCAGGGATCGCCGCGCGAAGTCCATGGCCTGGCGTTCCGTGCCCGGCGAGACCACCGAGAACCGGGTCCGCACCAGCACCTGGCCGGCGCCGCAGGCCGGAGCCGGCACCTCGGCCAGCTCGAGCTTGCCGCTGCGGGGGCTCTGGATGATCTGCTTCATCGAACAGGGTCCTCTGTGGTCGTTTCGGCCATCCGGGCCGTCGGCCGAAGGCCGGCGTCGGCTCCGGTCAGCCGGCAGAAGGTCGCGGCTGATCGACGAACATGCGACACCAGAGCTCGATGCAGATCATCGAGAAGATCGAGTAGGCCGCATCCACGCGCCGCTCGCGGTCGGCCTCCACCAGCTCGTGGACGCCCTTCGGGTCGAACAGCCCCCGGGAGCGCAGCGAGGCGTCCGAGAGCACGTCGTCCACGATCGGGCGCAGGTCGTTGCGGAGCCAGTGGCGGAGCGGGGCGCCGAAGCCCGCCTTGGTGCGCCAGATGACGTCGCGCGGGAGGTAGGACTCCATGGCCTTGCGCAGGATCCACTTCCCGTGCCGCCCGCGCTGCTTGAGGCGAAGCGGCAGCCGCGCGGCCAGCGACATCAGCTCGGGGTCGAGCATCGGCACCCGGACCTCGACGCCGCTCGCCATCGAGACCTTGTCCACGTAGTTCAGGTTGTGGTCGGTCAGGAAGAACTTGATCTCGAGATAGAGCATGCGATTCAGGGCCGGGACGTCGCTCGGGAGCGCCGCGAGCGCGTCCCGGACCGGTCCGGTCAGGTCCGGGGACGCGAGGTTCCGGAGCTCGGGCGAGAGCGCCTCGGCCAGCACGTCGGGCGGCGTCCAGTGGAAGTAGCTGATGATCCGTTCGTCGCCCTCGAGGTCCGCGTACCGGAAGGCCTTGGCGACCCGGCGCCGCAGCTCGCTGGTCGGCTTGAGCCGGCTCGAGCCACCGCGGAGCGTCTCGCGCAGGCGATGCGGCAGCCAGGACCAGACCGGCTCGCGCAGCAACGCGTAGTGACGCCGGTAGCCGGTGAAGATGTCGTCCCCGCCGGCGCCGGAGAGCAGCACCTTGATCCCCTGGCGGCGGGCCAGCTGGCTGATGAAGAGCGCGTTGATCGGCGCCGGGTCGGCCTGCGGCTCGTCCAGGTAGAAGACCATCTTGGCCAGCTCGTCCACCATCTCGGGGCCCACCCAGATGGTGTGGAGGTCCACGCCGAGGTGCTCGGCGACCCGGCGCGCATAGGGCAGGTCGTCGGCCATGCCCTCGATCTGGGCCTCCTGGCTCTGGAAGCCGATCGTGAAGCACTGGAGCTTCTCCGGCTCGATGCGCCGTTGGGCGAGCGCGACGACGCTGCTCGAGTCGAGGCCGCCCGAGAGGAAGGCGCCGAGCGGCACGTCGGACATGAGCTGGCGGTCCACGGCCCGGGTCAGGTACTTGCGCACCTGCACGATCGCATCGCCCTCGGGCCAGTCGACGTACTCCTGGTCGAAGCGCGGGTCGTAGAAGCGGAAGCGCTGGGTGATGCGCCCGTCCTTGACCACCAGCGCGTTGCCCGGCTCGAGCTTGCGAACCGAGCGCAGCATCGTGATGGGCGAGGGGCACCAGAGGAACAAGACGTGGTGGCGGACGGCCTGCGGGTCCAGCGATCGATCGATCGAGGGCTCCTGCAGCAGGGCCTTGAGCTCGCTCGCGAACACGAAGCCGCGGGCCGTCTCGGCGTAGTAGAGCGGCTTCACGCCCACGCCGTCGCGTGCGACCAGCATCGAACGCGTGCGCGCGTCCCAGATCGCGAAGGCGAAGATGCCGTTCAGCCGTTCCAGCATCTTCTCGCCGTCGCGCAGGTAGAGGTTCAGCAGCACCTCGGTGTCGCATTCGCTCTGGAAGGCGAAGCCGTCGGCGACGAGCTCGCGGCGGAGCTCGCGGTAGTTGTAGAGCTCGCCGTTGTAGACGATGGCCGCGCGCCGGCGCACGTCCCACATCGGCTGCCGGCCGCGCGGCGAGAGGTCGATGATCGAGAGGCGGCGGTGGGCCAGCCCGACGCGCCCGTCGGCCACGAACAGCGTGTCGGCGTCGTCGGGGCCGCGATGCGCCTGGGCCGCGTTCATGCGCTCGAGCAGAGCGGGTTCGAAGTCCCCGGAGAAGCCGGCGATTCCGCACATCAGCCGGCCGCCCCCGCCACCCGCTCCGCGCCCGCCGTCGTGCGTTCTCGCTCGACGTGGCCCCGCCAGCCGGAGTGCGCGAGGAAGGGTCGCGCCGGGGCCAGCGCGTCGAGCGCGCCCCGCGCGATCGTGAAGCGCTCGGGGTCACCTTCGAACAGGGCGACGTCGTCGGGGCTCCGCACTGCGGTCACCCGCGGCCCGGGATCGCGCATCGCCTCGCGGACCTTTGCGATGCGGCGCTCGTCGAAGCCCATCAGGCGGATCGCGACGAGGTCGAGGGCCACCGGGTCCGTGGCGGCGAGGACCACGCCGAGCGGGCGGTCGCGGGGGGTGAGCGGCCCCTCGCCCTCGCCCGCCACGATGCCGTCGAGCAGGGTGAGCACGTTCCGCAGCGGCGCCGGTGCGTCCAGGTGCAGACCGTCGGCGTCGCTCCAGTAGACGCAGCGGTTCAGATCGAGGCACATGCGCCAGGTGGTGTCGTTGCCGTACCAGTTCCCCGAGCGGATGAAGTCGCCGCCGCGCAGCGTGTTCTCGGCGCGGCGTGCGAAGCGGAACAGGGAGCGGGCCCGCCCGCGCGCGAGCCAGCGACGCGCCAGCTCGGTGGCCCGGCTGCGGGCGCCGTCGAGGATCGCGTCGCCCGGGTACTCGTCTCCCCCCTCGGCCACCGATCCCACACAGTGGTGGGGCAGCCAGTTCTTGTCGCCGTTCACGCCGACCAGGTTCTTGAGCGCGAGCGTCACGCCGGTCTTCTTGTGGGTCTTCAGCTTCGGGAGGTTCACGATCAGGTCGGCGTGCAGGACCGTCTCGGAGAGCAGGTACTCGTTCCTTCCCCCGCTGTGGTGCAGGGCGGTCGGGCCCGGGTCGTAGTCGGCACCGCGGAAGCGCGCCGGCTCGAGGCCGGACCCGAAGAAGAAGCTGCGGGGGCCGAGATCGACGGCCCGGTAGCCCCGGGGGTCGCCGGGCAGCGCCCGGCGCTCGACGATCACGCCATCCCGGTAGACCACCTCCTCCTGCCGGAGGTCGAGGATCGGAAGCTCGACGCCCAGCCGCGTCTCGTAGAGTCGGGCGACCTCGTCGAGGCCGCTCTGGACGCGCACGCGGGAGAAGTCGCAGTCGTGCTGGGGGGCTTCGGCGAGCACCACCTGGCCCTCCGGCCCGACCGCCAGCCAGGCGTAGTCGGCGGCGGCGCGGATCACGGCCCCGTGCGTCACGACGCTCTCCGGGCTGCCGTCGGGCGCCGGGTTCCAGTGCCGGATGAAGTTCGGCTTCAGCACCACGCGCCCGCCGCGCGCGACGAGCGCGCCGAGGGGGTTCCAGTCGGGCCTTCCGAAGCGACTCCGGTCGAGGCCGAGCGCGGCGAGCGCGGCCCGCACCGCGGCATAGGTGCCGTTCACCGGCCCGGGCTCGCCGTCCTCCCCGAGCAGCCGGGTGATCTCGGGGTACGCCTTGCCCGGCCCCCACGGCGGCCGAAGCCCGCGGTAGCTCGGCTCCGTGCGCGCCAGGCCCACGGGGATCACCGGCGCAGCCGTCCGACCCGGGACTTCACGGCACGGAACTTCCCGTTCGGCTCGCGCGGAATCGCGCTCACGGTCTCGATGCGCACCTGGATCACGTCCCCCAGCCGCGCGCGGAACTCGCGCATCAGCCGTCGCTCGCTCGGCTTGCTCCAACCGGAGCGGGGCACGAGCAGCACCTCGATGGCTTCGGGCGTCTCCTGCAGGATCTGGGCCTCCGCGACGTCGACCTGCTCCTTGAACACGTGGTCGAGGCGCCCGATCCAGCGTCCGTCGGGGGTGAGCACGTAGTCCTCGAGCCGCCCGTCGACCTCGAGGAAGACGTCGCCCGCCCGTCCGCACAGGCAGGGTCGCTTCGAGCGCGTGCCGACGTCGCCGATGCGGTAGCGGAGCAGGGGCGTGGCGGGATTGCTGAGCCCGGTGATCAGCAGCGGCCCGGTGACCGACTCCGCCGTCTCCTCCAGGGGCTCGACCTCGACGATGCAGAACTCCATGTCCACGTGCAGGCGGCCGACGCTGCACTCGGTCATGGAGACCCCGAGCTCGGAGACGCCGTAGCGATCGCGCACGGGGGCGCCGAAGGCCTCCTCGATCGTCTCTCGCTGGAAGGCCAGCAGCGTCTCGGAGGAGGTGAAGACGGCGGCGAGCCGCCCGCGCGGCAACGGCCGACCGGCCTCCAGCAGCGCCCGTGCGACCATGTGGATCGCCGAGGGGTAGCCCTCGACGTAGCGCGCCGGCGCGGCATGGATGCCCTCGGCGTAGGTCCGCAGGTTCGCCGGGGTCATGTGGAACAGGGAGAACAGCGTCTGCCCGGCGTAGACGTTGGTGCGCCAGAACGGCGGCTCGCTCTGCGCGAACGGCACGATCATGTTGCCGTTGAAGGTGAGGTTCGGGTCGAGGGGCCCCGAAACGCCGCAGGAGCGGCGCAGCCGCCACACCGTGGCGTACTCCTCCGCCAGCGCCTCCTCCGTGTAGAAGAGCCGGAGCGCCGTGCCGGTGGTGCCGCTGGTGCGACCGCGGAACAGGCGGTGGCGGGGCACGTCGCGAGCCAGGAACGCCTCCGGCGCATCCCGGTACTCGCTCTTCTCGAGCGGCGGGATGGCGGAGAGCGTCTCGTCGATGGCCTTCTTCGGATCCCGGACCTCCGAGGGCGGAGCGAGGTCGCGGTAGTACGGGACGTGCAGACGGGCCCGCTCCACCACCTCGGTGAGCCGCCGGCGTTGGATCTCGTAGAGCTGCTCGAGCGGCAGCGAGGCCGTCCCCTCCCACTCGGCCAGGACGCGGTCGAAGTGGCGGTTGAAGCGCACGCGGTGACGACGGAAGCCCGCCGCCGTGCACATCCAGTTCTGCGCGAAGACCGGGAGCGACGGATAGAAGGTGTCGTAGAGAAGGTTCACGCCGCCGCCGCCTCGATCGGTCTCCGACTAGAAGAGGGCGTAGATGAAGGGAGCGACCGCCGAGCCCTGGGTGAGCACGATGAGCGTCGAGAGCAGCACCATGGTCACGAGGATGGGGCCGAGCCACCACTTCTTGCGGACGCGCATGAAGGCCCAGAGCTCCGAGAACAGCGACATCATGGTTGGGGGCCTCCGCCTTAGTCCAGCTCGTAGCGCTCGCGCCAGTCGAAGTCCTCGACCAGCTCGGGCTGCTCGTCCTTGAGCAGGATCTGGTTGCCGAGCACGAGCACGTCCATGTTCGTGCGCATGAAGCAAAGATAGGCGTCGTCGGGGGAGCAGACGATGGGCTCCCCGCGGACGTTGAAGGAGGTGTTGATGAGGACCGGGCAGCCGGTGCGCTCGTCGAAGGCCTGCAGCAGCTCGTGGAACTCGGGGTGGGCGTCGCGGGTGACCGTCTGGAGGCGGGCCGAGCCGTCGACGTGGGTGATGGCCGGCAGCGGGCTCGTGTACCGCTTCTGGAAGCCCGTGGGGGTCTCCACCTCCTGCTCGATCAGGTCCTTGACCTGGCAGACGAGCAGCATGTACGGGCTCTCCCGGTCGATCTCGAACCAGCTGCCGCTCTTCTCGGCCAGGCAGGCGGGCGCGAAGGGCCGGAAGCTCTCGCGGAACTTGATCTTCAGGTTCACCCGGCTCCAGTTTTCCTTGTTGCGGGAGTCGGCGAGAATGCTGCGGCTGCCGAGCGAGCGCGGCCCCCACTCCATCCGGCCCTGGAACCAGCCGACCACCGCCTGCTTCTCGTCCAGCAGGCGCGCGGTCTCCTGGATCATCTCGTCGCGGGCGAGCGTCCGGTAGGGCGCCTTGCGGGTCTCCAGGTATCGGCGGATCTCCTCGTCGTCGTAGCGCGGGCCCCAGAAGGCGTGATCCATCCGGAATCGGCGGGGCCGGTCGAGCACGCAGTGCTCTGCGAACAGCGCCGCGCCGAGCGCGCCGCCGGCGTCCCCGGCCGCCGGTTGGACCCAGAGCTGCTCGAACGGCCCCTCGCGCACCAGCCGCCCGTTGGCGACGCAGTTGAGGGCCACGCCGCCCGCCATCACGAGGTTCTTCATGCCGGTGCGGCGGTGGAGGTCCTGCGCCATGCGCAGCACGATCTCCTCGGTCACCTTCTGCACGCTGGCGGCCATGTCCCAGTGGAACGGCTCCATCTCGGACTCGGCGTCGCGGCGGGGGTGCCCGAACAGCGCCTCGAAGCGGGCGTTCGTCATCGTGAGCCCGTAGTCGTAGGCGAAGTACTTCATGTTCATCTTGAATGAGCCGTCGTCGCGCACGTGGATCAGGTGCTCGAGGATCGGCTCGACGTACTTGGGCTCCCCGTACGGCGCCGCGCCCATGACCTTGTACTCGGCCGAGTTCACCTTGAAGCCCAGGTAGTAGGTGAAGGCGCTGTAGAGCAGGCCGAGGGAGTGGGGGAAGCGGATCTCGTTCTGGAGCTCGAAGCGGTGGCCCCGGCCGACGCCCTGGGTGGCGGTCGCCCACTCGCCGACCCCGTCGATGGTGAGGATGGCGGCCTCCTCGAACGGGGAGGGCAGGAAGGCCGAGGCGGCGTGGCTCTGGTGGTGCTCGGCGAACAGCAGGGTGCCCTCGTAGCCGAGGTCCTGCGGGATCGTGCGGGGCACGAAGAGCTTCTCCTTGAGCCCGATCGGGATGGCCTTGGCAAAGGAGGGCAGGGAGCGGGGGAAGGTGGCGAGGTAGGTGGTGAGGATGCGCTCGAACTTGATGAGCGGCTTGTCGTAGAAGACCAGGTAGTCGACGTCGCCGATCCCGATCCCCGCCTCGCGCAGGCAGTAGTCGACCGCCTGCTTCGGAAGCGCCGCATCGTGGCGCTTGCGCGTGAAGCGCTCTTCGTGCGCGGCGGCGACGAGCTCGCCGTCCCGGAGCAGCGCGGCCGCTGCGTCGTGGTAGAAGCAGGAGATCCCGAGAATGTTCATCCGCCACCCGGCTCCGTGTTCTTAGAAGAGGCGCTGCGCACGTTCCAGGTCCGGTCGGGCGGTCGAATCCGCCGCCAGCCAGGCGCTCTCGGCGCCGGCCACCCGGCGCTTGCCCAGCAGGTCCGCGCGCACGGCCGCGGCGCCGACCGCGACGGGCCCCACCACGAACACGTAGACCGCGCACACGATCAGGAGGGTCTGGACCTCCCCGAAGTGGGCGGCGATCACCATCCAGCCCCCGTAGAGCTGCCGGCCGAGCCTCCGGACCGTCAACGGTGCCCCCTCGCGCAGGTCAACTGTGCCCCCTCGCATGGAATCCACACCCCAGGAGTGGGTCGCCGCTTCCGGCCGGAAAGGGTCGCAGGCGGCTGGGACCGGCGACAGGGATTCCCCGCGGGGTGCTATCGGGGTGAAAAATCATCGAGTTCTGCCGGATCCACCTTGAAAAAGTCTTCCAGCGCTAGGAACATGCGTTCCCACTGTCGCTCTGCTTTCCCTCGGACGGAAAAAATCTTCTCACGAGCTGCTTCAGAGCTTCAATCCCGTTGGGCGGTAGCCGATCAGCATAACCCGTAGAGCGCGCCCGTAGGCACGGAAAAACGGGTGATCGGAGGGAAGGGGGAGCGGCGCCCTTCTCTCCCAATACGCATTGCAAGCGCCGGAGGCCAGCACCAGGTGGCGGATTCCTTCCGACTCCTCGTAATCGATGACGACCCGGGTGTGCGGGAATACCTGCAGGCCCTGATGTCGCGCCGCGGCTACGTCGTCTTCACCGCCGAGGGCGGGGAAGAGGCGCTCTCCGGGTTACCCGTGACCCGCCCGGACCTCATCACCCTGGATCTGGTGCTCGACGGCATGGACGGCCTCGAGACGCTGCGTCGCCTGAAGAAGCGGGCGCCGGACGTCCCGGTCGTCATGCTCTCCGGCCACGGCCAGGCCCGCCAGATCGTCGAAGCCATGCAGCTCGGTGCGGCCGACTTCCTGCGCAAGCCGTTCGAGGCCGAGGAGCTCCAGGTGGCCTTCCAGAAGGCGCTCGAGAACCGTGCGCTGCGTCAGGAGGTCGAGGAGCTCCGGGGTCAGGCGGGGCGAGCCGGGCCCCAGCTGGTCATGGCGGACGACGACGAGGGCATGCGCGAGGTCGGCGACGTGATCGAGCAGGTGGCCGACACCGACATCACCGTGCTGATCCGCGGAGAGAGCGGGACGGGCAAGGAGCTCGTGGCGCGGACCCTGCACCGCCAGTCGGCCCGGCGCGAGAAGCCCTTCGTCAAGGTGAACTGCGCGGCGTTGCCGTCCGAGCTGCTGGAGAGCGAGCTGTTCGGCTTCGAGAAGGGCGCCTTCACGGGGGCCCAACGCCGGAAGCTCGGAAAGTTCGAGTACGCGGACCGGGGCACGATCTTCCTGGACGAGATCGGCGAGATGAGTCCCGCCCTCCAGGCGAAGCTCCTCCAGGTGCTCCAGGACGGCGAGTTCTCCCGCCTCGGCGGCGAGAGCGACGTCCAGGTCGACACCCGGGTGATCGCGGCCACGAACCGCAACCTCGAGGAGGCCGTCGAGCAGGGCGGCTTCCGCGAGGACCTCTACTACCGCCTCAACGTGGTGACCGTCCACATGCCGCCGCTGCGGGAGCGCCGCGGCGCGATTCCGCTCCTGATCGAACACTTCCTGCGCAAGTTCGGCGCGGAATACAACCGCGAGCCGCGCGCACTCACGGCCGAGACCATGGAGATCTTCCTCCGCTACCACTGGCCGGGGAACGTGCGCGAGCTGGAGAACATGATCCGGCGCATGATCGTGCTGGGCAGCGAGCAGGCGGTGCTGCAGGAGATCTCGCTGCGCGAGCGCCCCGTCGAGACCAACGGCGGCGGGCTCGAGCTGGGCGACCTCGACCTGGCGCTCGAGGACGGCGAGAAGGTCGACCTGAAGTCGATCGCCAAGGCCGCAGCGCGCATCGCCGAGAAGCGCGTGATCGCGCGCATCCTCGATCAGACGCGTTGGAACCGCAAGGAAGCCGCCGAGCGGCTCCAGATCAGCTACAAGGCCCTGCTCTACAAGATGAAGGAGGGAGGGCTCTCGGACGAGCCCGGAGGACGGAGGGGGAGCGCATGAGGGGGGAAGCTCGCATCGGCGCGTCGCGGCTCGGGCCGTGGGGGCTGGCGTGCGCGTTGCTGCCCATGGCGTGCGCAGTGCTGCTCGCGGCGTGCGCAGGGCTGCTCGCGGCATGCGCGGCGCCGGCGCCGCCGTCGCCCGAGTTCGAGGCGCTGCCGAAGCAGGGAGCCTACGTGATCGGTGTCGCCGACCGCCTGCACGTGAGCGTCTGGCAGAACGAGAGGCTCTCTCTCGACAACGTGCCCGTGCGGCCGGACGGCAAGATCACGTTGCCGCTCATCGACGATGTCCAGGCGGCCGGCCTCACCACCGACGAGCTCAAGGCCGTGCTCACCGAGGAGCTGCGGGAGTTCGTCCAGGAGCCGACGGTCACGGTGGCGGTGCTCGCCGCGAACAGCCAGCGCGCCTTCGTGCTCGGCGAGGTCAAGAGCTCCGGCCCGATCTCGCTCACGGTCGAGACGCGGGTGCTCGACGCCATCACGGCCGCCGGAGGCTTCACGCCCTTCGCGAAGAAGAGCCAGGTCCGCGTGCTCCGCTACCTGGACGGGCGCGAGCTCGAGTATCGCTTCGACTACGACGCCTACGTCGACGGCGACGCGCCCGGCACCAACGTGGTGCTCCGCCCTGGCGACACGGTGCTGGTGCCCTGATGGAAGACGCCACGTGCGAACGACCAGGATCCTCGTCGTGACGGCCGCGCTGCTGGCCGGACCCGTCGGCGCCGGCGCCGAGGTGCTCAACCTCGGATTCGAGTCGGAGGCGATCTGGACGGACAACGTGTTCGGCACCTTCGAGAACGAGGTCGACGACACCTCGGGGCGCGTGGCCCCCTGGGGCGAGGTGACCGATCGGGACGGGCGCGTGACCTGGGGGTTCCGCTACCAGCCCGCCTACGAGTACTACCTCGACCAGGACGGACTGCGTGGCTTCGACCACGACGTCTCCGCGAACGTCGCGTTCCGCTTCTCGCCCGCGACCACCCTCCGCATCTCGGACCAGTTCGCCCGCTACCGGTCGCTCTCGCGCTTCAACGACCAGGCCGAGCCTGGCGGTGAGATCAACGTCGTCGGCTTCCGGCAGCGCTTCAAGCGGAACCGCCTGAACGCGACGCTGACCCACAGCCTGAGCGCCCGGGACGTGGTCTCGCTCAGCGCCGGGTACAACTACTTCGAGTTCTCCAACACGAACAACGCCGACCGCGACAACATCCGGACGAGCCTCGCCTACACCCGTCAGCTCTCGGAGCGCACGACCGTCGGCACCTCGTTGGCGTGGACGCAGCAGACCTTCGAGCGTCCGGGCTTCGACCAGCGCAGCACCGACTTCTACAACCTCGCGGCCACCGTGTCGCACCAGTTCGATCGCTCCTTGCGCCTCGACCTCTCGGCCGGGCCGGCGTTGATCGAATCGGAGTCGGAGGCCGCCGCGTTCAACGACGTGGATCCCATGTCGCCCGGCACCCAGGTCGGCACCACCGCCTTCCCGCTGTTCCGGCTCGGGAACGGCAGCTTCCGGATGGTGGATGCCGATACCTGCCCGCTGAACGACTTCGGCGAGCGCGTGCTGGCCCTCGAATGCCAGACGTTGCCCCCCGACATCTCTTCCGGTCTCGCCAACAGCTTCGGGCAGTTCAACGTCACCGCGGTGGACCTGACCGGGGACCTGGTCACGCCCAGCGACTCGCGCTTCACCTACTTCGCCGCCGCCTCGCTGTCCAAGGAGTGGGAGCGCTGGCGCGCCAGCCTCTCCTACAGCCGCAGCTTCAGCGACTCGACCGCAGCCGCCGCGGTCGCCGACGTCGTGATCGGCCGCGTGACCTGGAGCCCGGGGAGACGCTGGACCGCGGAGTTCAGCGCCAGCTACGAGCGCCAGGAGCAGGCCACCGAGGGCGCCATCCTGACCACGGTCGTGGCCAACGCGCCGACACCGGACCCGATGCTCTTCCCGCCGAACGCCGCGCGGGCGCAGGCGCTCCGGGTCGAGACCATCGACAGCGACGCGTCGCTCGACTTCGTCCGGCTCTTCTTCCGGCTGACCTATCAGCTGACCCGCCGCAGCTCCGTCTATGCGCTGGTCAACTGGCGCGAGGAGTCCCTGAACGGGGACTTCGTCGTCCGACCGGACAGCGACCGCTTCGTGGTCGGCATCGGCCTCAATTACGACTTCGACCCCATTCCGTTCTAGCAAGGCGAGGAACCCATGGACTCCGAGCAGGGCATCCAGCTCGACGATCTCAAGAAGATCCTGCAGCGACGCGGGCGGCTCGTGCTCGCCGTGGCGGCGGCCGGCTTCCTGGCGGCGGTCTTCGTGGCCGCCGTGCTGCCGAACGAGTACCAGTCGCACGCCACGCTCCTGATCGAGCCGCAGACGATCTCCGAGAGGCTGGTCGAGCCGAACCTCTCCGAGACGGACCTGAACAGCCGCCTCCACCTGATCTCGATGCAGATCCTGTCGCGTGGCCGCCTCTCCAAGGTCATCGACGAGTTCAACGTCTATCCCGGGATGGAGGACTCGCAAACGCGCGAGGAGATCATCGAGTACATGCGCGGGCAGATCTCGGTCACGCCGGTGCTTTCGGAGCTTGAGGCGCGGGTCGGCATCCGCAATGCGCGGGTCGAGATCAACACCTTCCAGCTGGCCTACCGCCACCGGAACCGGGACGTCGCGGCAGCCGTGGCGAACCGTCTCGCGAACGACTTCGTCGAGGAGCACATCAAGGCGCGGGCGGCGATGTCCGGTGACACCTCCGAGTTCATCGAGGCCGAGCTGCAACGCCTCTCGACGCGGATCGCGGACCTCGAGGAGCGGATCGCGACGATCAAGACCGTGAACCAGGGCCGCCTGCCCGAGGACCTTCCGACCAACCAGAACACCTACGAGCGTCTGATCCAAGGCGTGCGGGACGCGCAGCGCGAGCTCGCGATCGCCCAGAGCGACGAAGCCTTCTACCGCCAGCAGGTGTTGGCCGGCGGCGGCGCCGACGTCTTCCGGTTCCGGTCCGAGGACACCCCGGAACGCCGTCTCGAGGCGATGAAGGTCCTGCTCGGCGAAGCGATCGCGCGCGGCCTCACGGACAAGCACCCTGACGTGATCAAGCTGCGCAACGAGATCGCCCAGCTCGAGCAGAAGCAGGACGAAGCCAAGGCCGCCGAGGCGCCGCTCTCCCTGGCCCAGAAGAACGCGAAGGCCGAGGAGCAGCGGGCGGGGCTGCGCGTGGCTTCGGCCCGCGCCGAGATCGAACGGCTCGAGGAGCAGCTGGCGGCCGTGGAGAAGCGCATGGCCGAGACGCCGCGCGTCGCGGAGCAGCTCGCCTCGCTGGAGCGCGAGTATCGGCATCTCTTCGACAGCTATCAGCAGTACAGCGGGAAGCGGCTCGAAGCGGGCGTGGCCGCGGACATGGAGCGGCGCCAGAAGGGCGAGAAGTTCCGCGTTCTCGAGGCGGCCGTGCCCTCGCCGCAGCCCGCCTCGCCCAACCGACCCGTGATCCTCGCACTCGGCCTGGTGCTCGGCCTCTTGGCCGGAGGCGGGCTGGGCCTGCTGGCCGAGGTGACGGACCTCTCCTTCCACGACCCGCGCTCGCTCCAGAGCCGACTCGGCATCCCGGTACTGGCGGCCGTCCCGTCGGTGCTGCTCGAGTCGGACCGCGCGCTCCAGCGGCGGCGCCGGCTGCGCGGCCTGTTCGGAGTCGCCATCCTTGCATCCTTCGTCCTCGTCGCCTCGCTGGCCGGGAGCTGGATCGTGAACGGCGCGCCGGGGCCCCTTGCCCGGCTGCTGAGCGGTGGCTTCGGGGAGGCGCCGGCCGCGGGCTCGGCCCGGGCGCCGGAGGCCGTGGGTCAGAGCGGCGGGGGCGAGTAGCGCAGGACGCCATGTATCACGAGCACTACGGGCTGGTTCGCAGCCCCTTCGAGATGACGCCGGATCCGGCCTTTCTGGTCCTCGGGGAGACCCACCGCGAGGGGCTGGCGACCCTCGTCTACGCCGTGCGCTCCCGCAAGGGCTTCGTGCTGCTGACGGGGGAGGTCGGCACCGGCAAGACCACGCTGCTGCACGCCCTGCTGGCGCAGCTCGACCGCGACACCGCCACCGCCTTCATCTTCAACCCGAGGCTCGAGCCCCTCGACTTCTTCCGGATGATGTTCGAGGAGTTCGGCATCGAGGAGCCGTGCCAGACCAAGGCCGAGTACCTGCTCGCGCTGAATCACTTCCTGATCGACCGGCTCGAACGCGACCTGACCACGCTGCTGATCGTGGACGAGGCGCAGAACCTCGCGCCGGAGATGCTCGAGGAGATCCGCCTGCTCTCGAATCTCGAGACGCCGAGCTCGAAGCTGCTCCAGATCATGCTGGTCGGGCAGCCCGAGCTGGCGGACGTCCTGGCGCGGCCCGAGCTGCGCCAGCTGCGCCAGCGCATCGTGCTGCGCCACCGGCTGCGTCCCTTCACCGAGCAGGAGACCAGCCACTACGTCGACGAGCGCCTGCGCATGGCGGGCTACACCGGCAAGGCGCTGTTCGAGAACTCGGCGGTGCGCGAGCTCCACCGCGTGAGCGGCGGCGTGCCGCGGCTGATCAACATCGTCTGCGATGGGGCGCTCCTGCTCGGCTACGGCCGTGGGCGTCCGACCCTGAACGCGAAGGCGATCCGGGAAGTCGCCCGGGATCTCGAGCTGATCGACACGACTGCGGCGGAGGGTGGCCGCGTCGGAGCGAAACGAAGCTGGTTCGGCTGGCTACGCCGGACCTCCGAGGGAGACTGAGATGGGCAAGGTCTACGACGCTCTGAGGCGCGCCGAGGAGCAGCGCACGCGTCGGGTTCACGAGACGGCCTCGGCGGCATCGCTTCCGCCGCCCGCCGAGCTCGACCCGCACGCGGTGCCTCCCCCGCCTCCGCGATCCCGCGCCCGGGGGCTGTTCTCCGGCCTCGCGAAGAGTGTCCGCGGCTCGTCCGCGGAGCCGGCGAACGCGCTCAACAAGCGGCGCATCACGCTGCTCCAGCCCGAGTCCTTCGTGGCGGAGCAGTTCCGTACGCTGCGGGCGCGCATCGACTCGCTGGCCGCGTCCCGCCCGGTCCGCACCATCGCGGTCACGAGTGCGCTTCCGGGGGACGGGAAGTCGCTGGCCGCCATCGGGCTGGCGGTGGTCTATTCGATGCAGCCCGGGCGGCGCACGCTGCTGGTCGACTGCGATCTTCGCCAGCCGGCGCTCGCGGCCTCCCTCGGGCTGCGGGTCGATGCCGGGCTCGCCGAGGTCCTGACCGGAGGCGCGACGCTCGAGGACGCCGTGCTCCGCGTCGAGGGCAGCGAGCTCGACGTGCTGCCGGTGCGGGCGATCCCGCAGAACCCGTCCGAGCTGCTCGCGTCCGAGACCATGCCCAAGCTGCTCGAGTCGCTCGCGGCCCGCTACGACCGGGTCATCCTCGACCTGCCGCCGACGCTCGGTCTCCCGGACGCCAAGACGGTCTCGGAGATCTGTGACGGGGTGGTCTTCGTGGTGCGGGCCGACGTCACGCCGGAGCCCGAGGTCGCGTCCGCGCTCGAGGTGATCGACCGGCGCCGCGTGCTCGGCCTGGTGATGAACGGGGCCGAGCCGACGTCGAGTCGCTACGAGGGGATCCGGTAGGGTCTGGCGTGGACTGGCTCTGGCTCCCCATCACCGCCGTCGCCGCCCTGGTGACGGCGGCGCTCGCGACCCCGCTCGCCGGGCGGCTCTCGCTCGCCCTCGGTGCGATCGATCGTCCCAACGAGCGCAAGGTGAGCGTCCGGCCGAACATCCCGCGCTGGGGAGGCCTGGCGGTCGCGCTCGGCAGCTTCGTCGGCATCGCGGTCGCGCTGCTGATGCTGGGCGAGACGGTCGAGATCGGCGAGAGGCTCGAGGCGCTCGTGGCCGGGGGCCTGCTCGTGCTCGCGGTCGGCGCCCTCGACGATCGCTGGAGTTTCTCAGCGTGGCCGAAGCTGGTCGTGGAGGTCGCCGCCGCCGGCCTCGCGTTCTGGGCGGGCCTGCGCATCGAGCACGTGACCGACCCCATCTCGGGGCAGGTCTGGTACTTCACGCCGTGGCTCTCCTGGGCGCTCACCACGGGCTGGATCGTGGTCGTCACCAACTCGTTCAACCTGATCGACGGGCTCGATGGCCTGTGCACCGGTGTCTCTGCGATCATCGGCACCGCGCTCACCATCCTGGCCTTCCAGAGCGGTCAGCTGGTCGGGCTGGTGGTCGGGGTCGCCCTGGTCGGCGCGCTGGTCGGCTTCCTGCCGTTCAACTTCCCGCCCGCGCGCATCTTCGTGGGGGACACGGGGGCGTTGTTCGTGGGCTACACCCTCTCGCTCCTGGCCCTGGTGAGCTATCAACGCGTCACCGTCGTCACCTTCCTGGTGCCGCTCCTCACGCTGGCCGTGCCGCTGCTCGACACCAGCCTCTCGGTCTTCCGCCGCCTGAGGCAGCGCTCCAACGTCATGGTTGCCGACCGGGAACACATCCATCACCGCCTGCTTCGGGACTTCCAGGGCTCTCACCGCCCGGCGGTGCTCTCGCTCTACTTCCTGACGGCCTGCTTCTGCCTGATCGCGATCTCCTTCGCACGGCTCCAGGGCTATGCCGTGATCATCTTCCTGGTCGTGGTGCTGGGGCTCACCTGGCGGATCCTCCGCAACCTCGGCCTGGTCGGGAACGAGCCGTCCGTGCCGGGCGGCGAGGCGGGAGGAGAGGCCTCTTGAGCGAGCCGCGCGCGCTGATCACCGGAGTGACCGGGCAGGACGGCTCCTACCTCGCCGAGCTGCTGCTCGAGAAGGGCTACGAGGTGCACGGCATGGTGCGCCGCTCGAGCGCCGAGAGCTTCGAGCGCATCGCCCACCTCGCGCCGCGCCTGCGCCTCCACCAGGCCGACCTGCTCGACCCGAGCTCGCTCGTGTCGCTGCTGCAGACCGTGCGCCCGGCCGAGCTCTACAACCTGGCCGCGCAGTCCTTCGTTCCGACCTCCTGGGTGCAGCCGTCGCTGACCGGAGAGTTCACGGCGCTCGGGGTCACGCGCGTGCTCGAAGCGGTGCGGCAGGTCGATCCCCGGATCCGGTTCTACCAGGCGTCCAGCAGCGAGATGTACGGCAAGGTGCGCGAGACGCCGCAGAGCGAGGACACGCCCTTCTATCCACGCAGCCCCTACGGCGTCGCCAAGGTCTACGGGCACCACATCACGGTGAACTACCGGGAGAGCTACGGCCTCTACGCCGTGTCGGGCATCCTGTTCAATCACGAGTCCCCCCGCCGCGGGCGGGAGTTCGTGACCCGGCGCATCAGCGAGGGCGTGGCGCGGCTCAAGCTGGGGCTCCAGGACGAGCTCACGCTCGGCAACCTCGATGCCCGCCGGGACTGGGGCTATGCGCCCGAGTACGTGCGCGCGATGTGGCAGATGCTCCAGCCGGACGAGCCCGGCGACTATGTGATCGGGACCGGGGAGCACCACACGCCGCGTGAGTTCGTGGACATCGCCTTCGCCCACGTCGGCCTCGACCCCGCGGACTTCGTGCGCACGGATCGCTCGCTGCTGCGCCCGGCCGAGGTCGACTCGCTGCTGGCCGACCCGGCAAAGGCGCGGCGCGAGCTCGGCTGGCGCGCCGAGACGTCCTTCGCCGAGCTGGTCCGCATCATGGTCGAGGCCGACCTGGCCGCCCAGGAGCGCGCCAGCGGACGGCGCCAGGGGGGGCCGGGGAGCCGATGAGGCACACCGGCGCGGCCACGGAACGGGTTTCACGATGAAATCCAGTCACTTCGGTCTGGAGTTGCGCGTGGTCGGCGGCTCGCGGCCCGGTCTCCGCGAGGCGCGCGCGGCGCGCGGCGCCACGAAGTTGCGCGTCCGGGCGACCTACCGTCAGCCTTGCCGGTCCGGGCCGGTCGCGGCGTCGTCGCGGCCGTAGGCCGGGCTTCGCATCGGGGCCGTCTCTCGAGACCGCGAAGGAGCGCTGAGCGATGAACGTCTGTGTGATCGGAACGGGCTACGTCGGCCTGGTGACCGGGGCCTGCTTCGCCGAGTTCGGGGTCCACGTGATCTGTGCCGACAAGGACGCGGACAAGATCGACCAGCTCGAGCGCGGCGAGATCCCGATCTACGAGCCGGGCCTCGAGGCCCTGGTGCAGCGCAACGCCAGCCAGTCGCGCCTGGCCTTCACCACCAACACCGCGGAGGCGGTGCGGGCCTCCCTCGTCGTCTTCATCGCGGTCGGGACGCCGGCCCGCGAGGACGGGGGCACCGACCTCAGCTACGTCGAGGCGGTCGCTCGCGAGATCGGCCGTTCGATGAACGGCTACAAGGTGGTCGTCACCAAGAGCACGGTGCCGGTCGGCACCTCCCAGAAGGTGCGCGAGTGGATCCAGGAGGAGCTCGACGCGGTCGGTAGCGACGTGAAGTTCAGCGTCGCCAGCAACCCCGAGTTCCTGCGCGAGGGCGCGGCCATCAACGACTTCCTGCGTCCCGACCGGGTCGTGATCGGAACGGACGACGAGATGGCGGCCGCGATCATGCGCGACCTGTATCGGCCGCTCTATCTGAACGAGACGCCCTTCGTGGTGACGAACATCGCGACGGCGGAGCTCACGAAGTACGCGGCCAACGCATTCCTCGCCACCAAGATCTCGTTCATCAACGAGGTCTCGACGCTGTGCGAGCGCATCGGCGGGGACGTGCAGGCGGTCGCGCGCGGCATCGGCCTCGACGGGCGCATCGGCAAGAAGTTCCTGCACGCCGGCCCCGGCTTCGGCGGCTCCTGCTTCCCGAAGGACACGCGCTCGGCCGCGTACTTCGCGCGCGAGATCGGCGAGCGCTTCCAGATCGTGGAGGCCGTGATCGAGGTCAACGAGCGCCAGCGAGCGCGCATGGTGGAGAAGATCCGGAACGCGGTCGGGGGTGACCTGGGCGGCAAGGCGATCGCCGTGCTCGGGCTGTCGTTCAAGCCCGAGACGGACGACATGCGCGATGCGCCCTCGGTCGACATCATCGCCGGGCTCCAGAAGGCGGGCGCGAGCGTGCGGGCCTTCGATCCGGTGGCGATGCCCGCGGCGCGGCAGGTGCTGCGCGACGTGGAATTCTGCAAGGATTCGTACGAGGCCTGCCGGGGAGCGCAGGCCGTCGTCATCGTCACCGAATGGAACCAGTTCCGGATGCTCGAGTTCGAGCGCGTGCGCGAGCTGCTCGAGCGGCCGGTCGTGGTGGATCTGCGCAACGTCTACGAGCCCGGGGCGATGGCGAAGGCCGGCTTCGAGTACCACAGCGTCGGCAGATGAAGCGCCGCCCGGCGGCGACGAGATCGCCGCGCTCCACACGAGCGAAGAAGTCGGGCTCCGGGGGAACGAAGGCACCGCGTCTCGTCGCCGTGATCCTGGCGGGCGGGGCGGGGACGCGATTCTGGCCGCTGTCCCGGAGCCACCACCCGAAGCCGCTGCTCGCGGCCGGGGGGCGGCGCACGTTGCTCGCGGAGGCGGTGGCGCGCGCGCGAGGCTTCGCGCGGCCCGGTGACGTGTGGCTCGTGTGCGGCGCCGACCACGCCGGCGCCATGCGTCGGGCCTCCGGGCTGCCGAAGGATCGCGTGCTGGTCGAGCCGGTCGGGCGCAACACCGCCCCGGCGGTGGCACTGGCGGCCGCCCGGGTCGCCGCCCTGGACCCGGAGGCCGTGATCACAGTGCTGTCCGCCGACCACCGCATCCCCGACGCGAAGGCGTTCGCGGCCTCCGTGCGCCGCGCCGCGCCGGCCGCCCGCGCCGGCGCCCTCGTCACGATCGGGGTCGTGCCGACCCGCCCCGAGCCGGGCTACGGCTACATCCGCCTGGGGCGGGCGGCGGGCCGCGCCTTCCCCGGCCTTCATCGGGTGGCGCGTTTCGTCGAGAAGCCCAATCGGGCCACTGCGGAGCGCTATCTGGCCCGGGGGGGCTACCTCTGGAACGCCGGCATCTTCGTCTGGACGGCGCGCGCGATCCTCGCCGAGATCGAGCAGCACGCGCCGCGTCTCGCGCGCGGTCTGGCGCCGGTACGCGCCGCGCTGGCCGCGGGGCGTGCGCCCGGCCGGGCGATCGCGCGGGCCTGGCCCCGGCTGCCCGCAGAGCCGATCGACGTCGCGGTGCTGGAGAAGAGCCGGCGGGTCTGGTGCCTGCCGGTAGACTGGGCCTGGAGCGACGTGGGCACGTGGGCCTCGCTGGCCGAGGCGCTCGGCGTGAATGCGCGAGAGTCGCGAGTACTCGACGGCGAGGCGGTGCTCTACGATGCCCCGGGGAATCTCGTGCGGGGGCACGATCGCCCCGTGGTGCTGCTCGGGGTCGAGGGTCTGGCCGTGATCGATACCGGGGACGCCCTGCTCGTCACGACGCTGGAGAAGAGCGGCGCCGTCCGCGATGTCGTCGCGCGCTTGCGAAAACGAGGACGGAGCGATCTCCTCTGACGAGAGCGAGGTGAGGGGGAGCCGCCATGGCATCGACTGACGCACTGGCGAGTCTGCGGGGCATCCCGTTGTTCTCGCGTGTCGCGCAGGTCGACCTGGAGCAGATCGCGTCGCATCTGATCGAGCGCCGCTATCCGCGCAACACCACGATCGTCGAGGAAGGCCTTCCCGGCGACTACATGTACATCCTTCGGGAAGGGCGCGTGAAGGTCACCAAGCTCTCCGAGGACGGCCGGGAGAAGATCCTCGACTTCCTCGAGGCCGGTTCGTTCGTCGGCGAGATGGCGCTCCTCGAGCGCGGTCCGCGCTCGGCGTCGGTGAAGGCGCTCTCTCCGGTGCGGGTGCTGGCCCTGTCGCGCACCGACTTCATCGCGCTGCTGCGCAAGAGCCCCGATCTGGCGCTCGCGGTGATCCAGGAGCTCTCGCGGCGGCTGCGCGCCGTCAACGAGCAGGCCAGCTCGCTGTCGTTCCAGCGGGTCAAGGAGCGAACCATGGGGCTGCTCGAGCGTCTCGCCAAGGATCCGGCCGAGGAGGGCGGGCGCCGCATCACGCCGGCGCTCACGCACCAGCAGATCGCCGACATGGTCGGCACCTCGCGCGAGACCGTGACGCGGGTGGTGAAGGACCTGAAGGAGAGCGGCTGGCTCCAGCAGGAGGGCAAGCGCTACCAGGTCCCGATCGCCGCCGGGGACTAGCGCCGGCCCAGCGCCCGCGCCCTCCAGCCCCGGCGGGAACCCGTCGATAAGGGCTCGTGGCGTCGGACGGGCTGGAATTCTCGGATTGGCTGCTCGGGTCGCTCCGCACGGGGCTGCTCGCAGTGGACGTGGAGGGGCGCGTGGTGCGGCTCTCGCCCGAGGCCACGCGCGTGCTCGAGCTCGGCGAGGTCGCCCCGCATCTCGGGCGGCAGTTGGCGGAGGTGCTCGCGCCGCATCCTGCCCTCGTGGCGCTGCTCGGCGAGGCCTGCAAGGGGCACGAGCTGCCCCCGCGCGCCGAGCTGGAGCTGGAGCTCGCGGGCGGCCGCGAACGCCGTCCGATCGGCTTCACGCTGGTCCCGGTCCGCGACGGCGAGGGGGTGCTGCGCGGCGCCGCCCTGCTGTTCCGCGACCTCACCCCCTTCGAGCGCCAGGACGAGCAGGAGCGGCTGCGCGAGCGGCTGGCTGCGCTCGGCCAGATGGCCGCCGGCCTGGCGCACGAGATCCGCAACCCGCTCGCCAGCATCCAGGTCCTGCTGGAGCTGCTGAAGCGATCGCTGTCGAAAGCCGACGACGTGGCGCTGGTGGACGAGATCCTGGGCGAGCACGGCGCGCTCACGCGCATCGTGAACGGCAGCCTGGCCTTCGTGCGTCCCCACGCGGCGATGCGGGCGCCGGTGGAGCTCGCGGCGCTCGTCGACGAGGCGCTGCGCCGCGCCGGGGCGCGTGTGCCCTTCGACGGCGCC
>JBFIYM010000061.1:0-22791 GCA_041605395.1 Myxococcota bacterium
CCGGGCGGCAAGGCCTCCTATCCCTCCAGCGTGATCATGAACGCCGTGCCGGCGTCGGTGGTCGAAGTGCCCGAGATCGTGATGGCGACGCCGCCGCGCAAGGACGGCAGCCTGGCCCCCGAGGTGCTGATGGCCGCGCGCCTGGCCGGCGTGCACCGGATCTTCAAGATGGGCGGCGCCCACGCCGTGGGCGCCCTGGCCTACGGCACCGAGAGCGTGCCGCGCGTGGACAAGATCGTGGGTCCGGGCAACGCCTACGTGCAGCACGCCAAGCGGCTCGTGTTCGGCGAGGTGGACATCGATAGCGAGGCGGGCCCGAGCGAGGTGCTGGTGATCGCCGACAAGAGCGCCACGCCCGCGTGGGTGGCGGCCGACCTGCTCTCGCAGGCGGAGCACGAGGAGGACGCCTCCGCGATACTCATCACGCACGTGAAGCCGCTGGTCGCGCGGGTGGCCGACCAGATCGAGAAGCAGCTCAAGCAGCTCGACCGCGCGAAGATCGCGCGCGAGTCGCTCAAGCGGAACGGGATCATCGTGCTGGCGAAGGACCTCGACCAGGTCATCGAGCTGGCCAACCGCTACGCGCCGGAGCACCTCGTGATCGCCTCCGATTCCGCGGAGGTGCTGCTGAAGCGCGTGGAGAACGCCGGCACGGTCTTCCTGGGCCACTACACACCGGTGGCGGTGGGCGACTACCTGGCCGGGCCCAACCACGTGCTGCCGACCGGCGGCACCGCACGCTTCTTTTCGCCGCTCGGGGTGGACGACTTCCTGAAGCGCACGGCGTTCGTGCGCTTCGAGCCGCCCAAGCTGCGCGAGCTCGGCTCGGACGTGATCCGGCTGGCCGAGCTCGAGGGCTTCACCGGCCACGGCACCTCGGTGGAGTTCCGGCTCGCCAAGATCCGGCGGGCACGGCGCGAGCGCGAGGCGGCCCGAGACGCCGAGGCGGAGTTCGACCTGTGAGCAAGACCGACGAGAAGCGCAGCGCGAGCCTCGACCGCAAGACGCGCGAGACCGAGGTGAAGATCGAGCTCGTGATCGACGGCACGGGGGAGTACGACGTCGAGACGGGCGTCCCGTTCTTCGATCACATGCTCGAGTCGTTCGCCAAGCACGGCCTGTTCGACCTGCGGCTGTCGGCGAAGGGCGACCTCGCCGTCGACCTGCACCACACCGTCGAGGACGTGGGCATCGTGCTGGGCCAGGCCATCCGCCAGGCGCTCGGCGACGCCCGCGGCATCCGTCGCTACGGCAGCCAGGTGCTCCCGATGGCCGAGGCCAAGGCCGAGGTGGCGGTGGACGTGAGCAACCGCGCGTTCCTGGTCTACCGCGTGGCGCTCGCCAACGATCGCGTCGGCAGCTTCGACGTGTCGCTGGTGGAGGACTTCCTCTACGCGCTCGCCCAGAACGCCGGGCTCGATCTGCACGTCACCCTCGCCTACGGGCAGAGCCCGCACCACGCGGTCGAGGCGATCTTCAAGGGGCTGGCGCGGGCGCTGCGCCAGGCGCTCGAGCGCGATCCCCGCCAGACGGGCCTGCCCACGGTGAAGGGCGCGCTCTAGTGCAAGCGGAGTCCTGAACGTGCCCACCGCCCCCCTACGCGTGGCGCTGGTCGACTACGGCGCGGGCAACCTGCGCAGCGTCGCCAAGGCGCTCGAGCGCTCCGCGCTCGCGGTCGACGTCACTGCCGATGCGGCGGCCGTGCGCCGCGCGGACGCGGTGGTGCTGCCCGGCGTCGGCGCGTTCGCAGCCGCGCTCGCGAACCTCCGCGCGAAGGGCCTCGACGAGGCGGTGTGCGCCGGCCTCGACGCGGGCCGGCCCTACCTCGGGCTCTGTCTCGGCCTCCAGCTCCTGTTCGAGGAGAGCGACGAGCACGGCACCACGCGCGGGCTCGCGCGCTTCCGGGGCCCGGTGCGGCGCTTTCCCGCCGAGAGCGCCGGGAAGGCGCTACGCGTCCCGCACATCGGCTGGAACGAGGTGCGCTGGCAGGGGGAGCACCCGATGCTCGCCGGCCTTCCCGAGCGCGACATCTACTACTTCGTGCACGCCTACCGCGCGCTCCCGGCCGAGCCCTCGGTGGTGGTGGGCTCGTGCGACTACGGCGGCGACTTCGCCGCGGCCGTGGCGCGGGAGAACCTGTTCGCCGTGCAGTTCCATCCCGAGAAGAGTCAGAGCGCCGGCAAGCGTCTGCTCGACGCCTTCGCCGCCTGGGTGCGCGCGTGCTGAGGCCGGCGCGGCTCGCGGTCCTGAGGCCGGCCTGGCTCGCGGCCGCGCTGCTCGGCATCGCGATCCTCGGTTGCGCCGCGACCGTGGTGGACCGGACGCTCCCGGGCCTCGCCGAGCGGCGCGCGCCGATCCGCAAGATCGCCGTGGCGCCGCTCCGCGCGGGCCCCGAGCACGCCACCGACGCGGCGCCGCTCGTCTCGCGACGGCTCGCCGAGGCGCTCGCCGAGCGCGGCCTCGAGGTCGTGGCGCCCGAGGACGTGGCGCACCTGACCGAGGTCGCCGGGGCTGGAGCCGTCGAGCTGGCGGCCGCGGTCGCGCGGCAGTTCGCGGCCGATGCCGTGCTGGTCGGCGAGGTGACGCGCTGGGTCGAGCGCGAGGGCGAGGCGCTCGGCTCGCGGCGGCCCGCCGCCGTGGGCGTGCACGTCGTCCTGCACGGGGCGCCCGGCGGCGAGCGCCTCTGGGAGGGGACCTTCGACCGCTCCCAGCAGGGCATGCTCGACAACGTCCTGCTCACCCCGCGCTACCCGGGCGGCGGAACCCGCTGGCTCACGGCCGCCGAGTTCGCCGGCTTCGCGGCCCGGGAGCTGGCCGCGCGAGTTCCCGCCACGCCGTGATGTTCGAGCTGATCCCCGCCATCGACCTGATGGAGGGCCGCTACGTGCGGCTCGCGCCCGAGGGGCGCTTCGACGCGGCGCCGCTGGTCGAGGCCGACCCGGCCGCGCTGGCGGAGCGCTACGTCGCCCACGCCATCCGGCGCCTCCACGTCGTCGATCTCGACGGGGCGCGCGCGGGCGAGCCCGCGAACGCCGACGCCATCCGGCGCATCCTCGCTGCGGCCGGCGACGTCCCCGTCCAGGTGGGCGGCGGCATGCGCACGCTGGCTCACATCGAGGCGCGGCTCGCGCTGGGCGTCGAGCGCGTGATCCTCGGCACCGCGGCGCTGCGCGATCCCGCGCTCGTGCGCGATGCGGCGAAGCGGCATCCGGGCCGCGTGGCGGTCGGCATCGACGCGAAGAACGGGCGCGTGGCCGTGCAGGCCTGGCTCGAGGCGAGCGACGTCACCGCCTCTGCCCTGGCGCGTCGCTTCGAAGACGCCGGCGTGGCCGCGATCGTCTACACCGACATCGCGCGCGACGGCACGCTCGCGGGGCCGAACCTCGAGGCGACGGCCGCACTCGCCGAGGCCGTCTCGATCCCCGTGATCGCCTCGGGCGGCGTGGCGAGCGAGGCCGACGTCACGGCGCTCGCCGCCCTCGCGCCGCGCGGCGTGGCGGGCGCCATCGTGGGCCGGGCGCTCTCGAACGGAGCCCTCGATCTCGCGCGTGCGCTGGAGATCGCTGCGTGCTCCTGAAGCGCATCATCCCCTGCCTGGACGTGGACCGCGGTCGCGTCGTGAAGGGCGTCCGCTACGTGGACCACGTGGACGCGGGCGACCCCGTCGAGGTGGCGCGGCGCTACGACGAGCAGGAGGCCGACGAGATCACGTTCCTCGACATCACGGCGAGCCACGAGGAGCGCCGCATCCTGCTCGACGTCGTGGCGCGCACGGCCGAGACGGTCTTCATGCCCCTCTGCGTCGGCGGCGGCGTCCGTTCGCTCGCCGACGTGCGCGACCTGCTCAACGCGGGCGCCGACAAGGTCTCGATCATGACGGCGGCCGTGAACGATCCCGACCTCGTGGCCGAGGCCGCCGTCGCGATCGGCAGCGCGAACCTCGTGGTGGCGATCGACGCGAAGCGCATCGAGGACCTGGAGGCGTTCCGCACGCGCGCGGAGTCTCGTCGGAAGAGCCACGGCGACATCGCCGAGTGTCTCGAGGCCCCCGCGCACGGGCCGCAGAGCGGCCCGCGCAGCGAGGCCCGCCCGAGCGAAGTGCCAGGCTGGGAGATCTACACCCATGGCGGGCGCCGGCCGACCGGCATCGATGCGATCGCCTGGGGCCGCCGCATGGCCCGCGCCGGCGCCGGCGAGATCCTGCTCACGAGCATGGACCGCGACGGCACCAAGGAGGGCTACGACCTCGCCCTCGTGCGCGGCGTGGCCGACGCCGTGCCGATTCCGGTGATCGCCTCGGGTGGCGGCGGCAGCGCGGAGAGCCTCGCTGCAGCGCTCGACGACGGCCCCGCGGGCGGCCACGCGCAGGCGGCGCTCGCGGCCTCGATCTTCCACTTCGGCGAGGCCACGGTCGGCTCGGTCAAGGAGCGGCTCCTGGAGCTCGGCATCCCGGTGCGGCGCCCCGCCGTGGTTGTGGACGGCGGACGCCTGCGCTAGCTTCGTTTGACTGCGCCCATGCCCCCGACTCCCCCGGAATCATTGGGTTTTCCGCCCCGCTGCCGCCTACGGGACCAGCGGGGGGGCGCAGCCGGTGAAACACGGTTCGCTGCGCGGCCCAGGCCTTTCACGGCGGGCCCCGGCGTGCAATCGTTCGCGGCTCGCTGACCCGAGCAGGAATGGGAGAGGCATGCCCGTCGTCAAGGTGAAGGACAACGAGCCCTTCGAGGTGGCGCTCAAGCGCTTCAAGAAGTCGGTGGAAAAGGCCGGCATCCTGACCGAGTTACGCCGCCGCGAACACTTCGACAAGCCGAGCGTCCGGCGCAAGAAGAAGGCAGCCGCGGCGCGTAAGCGTGCACTCAAGAAGCTGAAGCGGATGGCGCGCTAGGCAAGCGCGCCCGGGGTTCGCGAATGGGCCGCATCCCCGAGGATACCCTCCAGGCGGTTCGAGACCGGGTCGACATCGTCGATCTGGTCGGACGTCACGTGGGGCTCAAGAAGGCCGGGCGCTCCTTCAAGGGGCTCTGTCCCTTCCACCACGAGAAGACGCCCTCCTTCGTCGTGACACCCGAGCGCGGCACCTGGCACTGTTTTGGGTGTGGGGAAGGTGGAAATGCGTTCGCCTTCCTGATGCGTCACGAAAATCTCACCTTCCCCGAAGCTGTTCGCTCCCTCGCTGCCGAGCTGGGAATCGAGATCCCGGAGACCGACTCCGGCGAGCGCGGCGTGCTCGAGGGCGTGTTGCGGGCGAACGTGTTGGCCCACGAGTACTACCAGCGCGCCCTGTCCGGCCCCGAGGGCTCGGGCGCCCGCGGGTACCTGGCCGGGCGCGGCCTCTCCGAGCAGGACGCGCGCCACTTCGGAATCGGCTTCGCGCCGGATCGCTGGGAGGGCGTGGCCGAGGTGTTGCGGCGGGCCCAGGTTCCCGGGGCCCTCGGTGAGCGAGCTGGGCTGGTGCGGGCACGCTCGAGCGGCGGCCACTACGACATGCTGCGCGGCCGCGTCGTGTTCCCGATCCAGGACGCTCGCGGGCGCGTGATCGGCTTCGGCGGGCGCGCCATGGCGCCGGACCAGGAGCCCAAGTACCTGAACACGCCCGAGAGCCCGGTGTTCCGCAAGCGCGAGGCCTTCTACGGGCTGCCCGGTGCGCTCGAGCCCATGCGCAGCCGCGACCGCGCCATCGTGGTCGAGGGCTACTTCGACCAGATCGCGCTCGCGCGCGCGGGGATGGGCGAGGCGATCGCCACGTGTGGGACGGCGCTCAGCGTCGAGCACGCGAAGGCGCTCTCGCGCCGGACCCGCAACGTGGTCCTGCTCTTCGACGGAGACGAGGCCGGCCAGCGCGCCATGTTGCGTGCGCTCGAGGCGCTGCTGCCGGCCGGGCTTCGGGTGCGGGCCGCCGCGTTGCCGGGCGGCGTCGATCCGGACGACTTCCTGCGCCGCGACGGCGCCGAAGCCCTGCAGCGCCTGGTCGACCAGGCGCCGCCGGCGCTCGAGATCGCGATCGCCCGCGCCGCCGCGGCCGGCTGCAGCACGCCGTGGGAGCGCGCGGACGCCGTGGCGGCCGTGGTGCCGCTGCTGGCGCTGGTGGCGGATCCGGTCGAGCGCGGCGAGTTCGGTCGCCGGCTCGCACTCGCCGTCGGCGCCGAGCCCGAGGACGTGGCCGCGGCGCTCCGGCGCGAACGGAAGGGCGAGGAGCCCGAGCCGGCCCCGGTGGGCCCGCGTCGCACGAGCGACGAGGAGCGGCACTTCGCCACCCTGTTGCGGCTGCTGCTCGACCACCCGGCCGAGCTCCATCCGGTCGACGAGGGCGCGCTGCTCGCGGTGGCCCCGGACGCGGATTGGAGCACGCTCGCCTCGGCCGTCCTCGCGGCCCCGCCGGGTGCGCTCGCCGCCCTCCTCGACGCCCTCGAGGGAGAGCCCCGCGCCCGTCTCTCGGCGCTCGCCAACGCGCCGCGCCCGGATCTGGAGCTCGCCGAGCGGGCCCCCCGCATCTTCCGCGACGAGCTCGCCTGGCTCGGCGCGCGCCGCGACGCGCAGGAACGGCGCGCCGTGAAGGCGCGCATCGCCGGCGGTGACCCCGACGCCCTCGAAGAGCTGCAGCGACGCCTCGAGCGACGTACAGCCGCCCGCTCTGCTCCACACGGTCGATCCCCCCTCTCTTCCTGAGTTCAAGTCCCCAAGGAGACCCCCCATGGCTTCGAGCGCCCCCGGAAGCCGATCCCAGTCGAAGGCCGAAGGAAAGGCCAGCGGGTCCGCTGCGAACGGCCGGAGCGTGCGGGCAGTGCCCGATGCGAAGCCCGAGCTCCGCATGGTCCAGACCCTGGTCTCGCGGGGCCGCCAGCAGGGCTACCTCACGTTCACCGAGCTTCGCGACGCGCTGCCCGACGCGCTCAGCAGCGACCAGCTCGACGAGGTGATGGCCATCTTCGGAGAGGCGCAGATCGCGATCGTCGACGAGTCGCGCCGGGTGCGGCGCATCTCGGAGCCGTCGAGCTCGAGCTTCGACGGGGACGAAGCCCGCAGCAACGACCCGGTGCGCGCCTACCTGCGCGAGATGGGGCAGGTGTCGCTGCTCACCCGCGAGGGCGAGGTCGAGCTGGCCCAGCGGATCGAGCGCGGCGAGCAGAAGATGTTCCACGCGACGGTCGGGACGCCGCTCGGGGCCCGCGAGCTGATCGCGCTCGGCGAGAGCTTGCGGCGCGGCAAGGTCGAGCTCCGCGACATCGTGCACGGCATCGACGACGAGACCCCCGAGGCCGAGCTCGAGGAGCACCGGAAGGCGCTGCTCCACGCGTTCGCGCGGGTGAAGCGTCTCGACGGCGAGGCGTCGCATCGCCTGGCCGCCCTGGCCAACGGACGCACCGGCGCGGCGGCCCGCGAGCGACTCGTGAGCGAGCTCGACGACCTCTACCGCGAGATGGTCGATACGCTGCTCGAGCGGCGCATCTCGCGCGTCCGCATGCTCGAGATCGCGGACCGCGTGCACGAGTCGGCCGCCGTGATGGAGCGGATCGGGGCCGAGGCCGCGGCCGCGGTGCAGCCCTTCGGGGTCACGCCCGCGGAGTTCTGCGAGCTCGCGACGCTCAGCACGCGGCGCAGCCGCCGGGCGCGCGAGGCGCAGTCGCGTCTCGGTGGAGATCCCGAGCGCATCGCCCACGTGTTGGCCCAGCTCGCGGAGATCGAAGAGAAGGCGAGCGCGCTCGAGGCCGAGTGCCGCATGTCGCGCGGTGCCTTCGTCCGCATGAACCAGGCCTGGGAGGTCGCGCTCCGCGAGCACCACCAGGCCAAGTGCGAGCTCACCGAGGCGAACCTGCGCCTCGTCGTCTCGATCGCAAAGAAGTACACGAACCGCGGGTTGCTGTTCCTCGACCTCATCCAGGAGGGCAACATCGGCCTGATGAAGGCCGTCGAGAAGTTCGAGTGGCGACGCGGCTACAAGTTCTCGACCTACGCCACGTGGTGGATCCGTCAGGCCATCACCCGCGCCATCGCCGACCAGGCGCGCACCATCCGCATCCCCGTCCACATGATCGAGACCATCAACAAGATCGGCCGGGCGACGAAGCAGCTGGTCCAGATGTTGGGCCGCGAGCCCCACCCCGAAGAGCTGGCGGAGAAGCTCGAGATGCCGCTCGACAAGGTGCGCATGGTGCTCAAGATCGCGAAGGAGCCGATCAGCCTGGAGACGCCGGTCGGCGAGGAAGAGGACTCGAGCCTCGGCGATTTCGTCGAGGACGAGAACGTGCTCTCCCCGGCCGACGCCGTGGTCGAGCGCAACCTCTCGGATCAGACGCGCCGGGTGCTCTCGACCCTGGCGCCGCGCGAGGAGCGCGTGCTCAAGATGCGCTTCGGCATCGGCGAGCACGGCAACCACACGCTCGAGGAGGTGGGCCAGGACTTCGAGGTCACCCGCGAGCGCATCCGTCAGATCGAGGCCAAGGCGCTGCGCAAGCTGCGCCACCCGAGCCGCTCGAAGCTGCTGAAGTCGTTCTTGGAGTAAGAACGGGGAAGAAGACTGGGCCTTCGGCCCCGTCTGTTCGTCGCTCGCGCCTTCGGCGCGGCTTCAACCCGCCGAGTAGGCCGGCCTCCGCCCGCGCCGGCTCGAAGCCCGCTGCGGCCTCCGCCGCGCCCCGACCGACCGGGGCGCATTCGACGCCGGCACCTCGAAGCCGGGCACCAGGATCCGCGGAATCTGCCGGCCGATGGCGCGCTCGATGCGACGCAGGTCGGCCTCCTCCTGCGGGGAGACGAAGGTGAATGCGTCGCCCGTGGCCGCGGCCCGGCCCGTGCGTCCGACGCGGTGCACGTAGTCCTCGGGGACGGGCGGGACGTCGAAGTTCACCACGTGCCCGAGCTCCTCCACGTCGATGCCGCGCGCGGCGATGTCCGTGGCGACCAGCACCCGGTAGCGACCGTTGCGGAAGCCCTCGAGCGCCTCGGTGCGCTGACGCTGCGAGCGGTTGCCGTGGATGCGGCCGGTCTGGACGCGGCGGCCGGTCAGGTACTTCGCGAGCCGGTCCGCGCGGTGCTTGGTGCGCGTGAAGACCAGCGCATCCTGCATCGTGCCCTGCTCGAGCAGCGAAGCCAGCAGCTCGGCCTTCCGCTCCTGGGCCACGGCGTAGACCGCCTGGGCGACGCTCGCGGCGGGCGTCGTCCGGCTCGCCAGCCGGATCGTGACCGGCTCGTGGAGCATCTCTCCCGCCAGCGCCGCGATCGGCGCCGGCAGCGTCGCGCTGAAGAACAGCGTCTGACGCCGCCGCGGCAGCTCGGCCAGGATGCGCTTCACGTCGGGCAGGAAGCCCATGTCGAGCATGCGGTCGGCCTCGTCGAGCACCAGCACCTCGAGCCCGGGGAAGCGGGCCGTGCGCTGTCGCAGATGGTCGAGGAGCCGGCCGGGGGTCGCGACGATCAGATCGGTGCCGTCGCGGAAGGCCCGCTGCTGGGGGCCCATGGCGACCCCGCCGTACACGGCCTGGACCCGAAGCTGGGTGTGGCGGGCGAGATCGTCCGCGTCGTCGGCGATCTGCGCGGCGAGCTCACGCGTCGGGGTGAGCACCAGCGCGCGGGTCTTGCCGCGGGGGCCGTCGAGCAGACGCTGGAGGATGGGGAGCAGGAAGGCGGCGGTCTTGCCGCTGCCCGTGGTCGCGGAGGCGAGCAGGTCGCGCCCTGCGAGGGCAGCGGGAATCGCCTCGGCCTGGATCGGCGTCGGCTTCTCGAAGCCGAGCTCGGGGAGGGCACGCGAGAGCTTCGCGTGCAGATGAAGGGAATCGAAAGACAAGAAGAGTCCTCTTGGGGAATCGGCTCCGTGCCCACCGGATCTTCCGGTACACGGGAGCCATCGAAAATTGAGAACCGTCGAAACGGATCGCCGGCGCGGAGGGCAGACCGGCGGGCGCTG
This sequence comes from Myxococcota bacterium, assembly GCA_041605395.1. Taxonomy (GTDB): domain Bacteria; phylum Myxococcota_A; class UBA9160; order UBA9160; family UBA6930; genus JBFIYM01. Next base: position 9,899 of record JBFIYM010000061.1, read on the forward strand.
CACAGCGCAGGAACGAACAGACTGTAGCGGGCCCCGGCAGGAAGAGTAGGGGTGGGGTTCACCCGCCCCTGTTTGGCCGTCCGCATCCCGGGGCTTCCACGGGTGGCCCGATGTCTGCCGGATCGGCCGGCCGGCGCCCGAGCTGGAGTGGGCATCCGGTGGAGCGCCGCGTCACGGGCCGGCGAGCTCTTTCGCCAGCTCGCGGAGGCCGCGCTCCTCGGCGAGGTTGCGGGCCGTCCTGCCCGCGAAGCCCGGCGCCCCGCGGCCCCGGAGCGTGCGGTCGGCGCCCGCCCGCACGAGCAGGCGCGCGACTTCGACGTGGCCCGCCACGACGGCCAGCATCAGCGCGCTCAGGCCGAACTTGGCCGTGACGTCGAGCGCCGCGCCGCGCCGGATCAGGAGCTCCACCACCTCGAGCCGGCCCGCGTGCGCCGCCCGCATCAGGCCCGTCTGGCCGTGGCGGTCGCGCGCGTCCACGTCCGCGCCCTCCGCCAGCTGCGCTTCGAGCGCCCGCGTGTCCCCGCGTTCGAGGGCCTCGGCCCAGGCCGTCTTCATGCCGATTGCCTCCGGCGCTAGCCTCCGCCCATGCGAAGGGACGCGCGCTCGCCGGCAGCCTACCGCCGCGACGTCTCCGGCGACCAGCGCAAGCTCCTCGAGGCGATTCGCGCCGTCGTCGGCGTGGATGACGCCGGCACGGGCGGCTCGTACCTCCCAGGCGTGCGTTGATCGAGATCTTCGTGGACGGCGACGGCTGCCCGGTGAAGGACGAGGTCTACGTCGTCGCCACGCGCTACGGGCTCCCCGTGGCGCTCGTGGCCAACTCGCCCATCTACGTGCCGGAGGGGTTCGGGGTGGAGATGATCGTGGTCGAGGCGGGCCCGGACGCGGCCGACGACTGGATCGCCGAGAACGTCCAGGCCGGCGACGTGGTGGTGACGGCGGATCTTCCCCTCGCCGCGCGCTGCCTCGCAGTGGACGCGCGCGTGCTCGGCACGAACGGCCGCGAGTTCGAGCGGGACTCGATCGGCGACCTGCTCGCGACGCGGGAGCTCAAGTCGCAGCTCCGCGAGGCCGGCGTCATGTCGGGCGGCCCGCCACCGCTCTCGGGCCGCGATCGCTCCCGCTTCCAGGCGAAGCTCGACGAGCTGGTCCAGCGGAGCCTTCGCGAGCAGGACCGCTAGCCGCCGGCCCGCCTGGGGAACCTCTCGAGAACGCGCGCACGCTCCCTGGGCCACGAGGACCGGTGGAGTCCGGTCCTACGGAGGCGAAGGCAGGCCCTACGGACAGCCCGGCTCGGCGGCCGCAGAAGGACTCGTGCAGAGGCTCCCTAGTGGTGGAACAGGCGCAGCTTGGTGTGGACCAGCGTGATGCCGTACTCGCGGCAGGCGGCCTCGATCTCGTCGTCGCGCGTCGAGCCGCCCGGCTGGGCGATGAACTCGACCCCGTGGCGCTGGGCCTGCTCGATGTTGTCCCGGAACGGGATGAAGCCGTCGGAGACGAGCGAGACGCCGCGCATGCGCTCCACCCAATCGCGACGCTCGTCGTCGCGGAGCGGATCGAGGGGCCCGTCGAGCGCCACGCCGAGGGCGTCGCGCTCGCTCGCCGTCAGGTCGCCCTCGATGTAGCGGACGCGCCAGTTGATGCGCTCCTGCTTCTTGACGCCCTTGCGGAAGCGCAGGCCCAGCACCTTCGGGTGGGTGCGCAGCCACCACGCGTCGGCCTTGGCGCCCGCCAGCTTCGTGCAGTCCACGCGCGACTGCTGGCCCGCGCCGATGCCGATCATCTGACCACCGAGCGCGTAGCCCACCGAGTTCGACTGGGTGTACTTGAGGGTGACGAGGCCCAGCAGCAGGTCGCGCTCCGCGGCGGGCGTGAGCTGGCCGCACACGAGGGTGGCCAGGTCCGCCGAGGTGACCGGGTGCGCGTTGCGGTCCTGCACCAGCTTCATGCCGAACAGCTCTCGGCTCTCGCGCGGCGGCGGCACGAAGTCCGGGTCGGCGCGGAGCACGATGAAGCCGCCGCCCTTCTTGGCGCGCAGGCGTTCGAGTGCCTTCGGCTCGAAGCCGGGGGCGATCACACCGTCGGAGACGACGCCGGCCAGGAACGCGGCCGTGGCCTCGTCGACCCTGTCGGAGAGGGCGGCGAAGTCACCGAAGGAGCACTTCGGGTCGGCGCCACGTGCCCGCACGTGGGCGAGTGCCGCGGGCGTCAGCTCCTGCCCCTCCACCTCGTAGGCACGCGCGAGCTCGGGCTCGAGCGGCACGGCGAGGGCGGCTCCCGCGGGCGAGACGTGCTTGAACGAGGCCGCCGCTGCGAGCCCGGTCGCGAGCCTGGCCTCGCGCACCAGCTGCCAGGCGTTCAGCGCGTCGAGCAGGTTGATGTACGACGGATTTCCGTTCTCCACCGCGACCGGCGCGGTAGCGGCGTCGAGCGGGACCGCCTCCGCGAAGCTCTGGTGGGGGTTGGCTCCGTACTTGAGCTTCATCGCTACTCCAGGTCCGGCGGCGTCACCTTGGCCAGCCATGCGTCGAGGTCGCCTTCGTAGCCCACGGTCTTCTGCCGGGCGCGCACGCGCTCGAGGATCGCCTCCGCCACCTCGGGCGTCGGCGGCTCGGCGTGCGCCAGGTGCGCCGCCACCTGCCCGGCCGTCTCCCCAGCGCCCGAAGCGGCCGGGGTCGGCAGCGCGGCCTCCTTCGCGTGGGCGTCGTCGAGCAGCCCGAGGAACGAGGCGAGCGCGGTCTCGTACACCTGCGCCGCGTGCTTGCGCGACGCCACGATGTTGCCCTTGCCGGTGACGACGTTGCCCACCGAGAACAGGCTCGGGTAGCCGTCGAGGCGACCCGCATCCCAGTCCGTGAAGGCGAATAGCTCCCCCTTCATGGGAATGCCCGGGATCGCCTCCGGGATGCTCCCGATCGAGCTGATCACGTAGCAGCCGCGCCGCTCGAAGGTCTCGTCGGTCGGCACGGGCCGGCCCTTCTCCATGCGCGTGCGCCGGAGTCGCAGCCCCACCACGCGACCGTCCTCGACCAGCAGCGCCTCGGGCGAGCAGAGCGGCTCGAGCTTGAAGCCGTACTTCTCCTGCGCCTTCTCGAGTAGACGCCGGCGCGCGTTCATCGTCTTCTCGCGGCGCTTCTCGTCGGCGCCCTCCGGGATCTCGGCGAGTGGCATGTCCTCGACGCGCCGGCGGTAGAAGATCGTGCAGCCGGTGAGCCCCAGGTCTTCGAAGCGGAGCCCGTGCTTCTCGAGCAGCTTCGGGATGCCTCGCACCTCGAGCTCGACCATGTCGACCTCGATGCCGCGCTCGGCCAGCTTCGCCCGCGCCGTCTCGAGCATCAGCACCTTGGCGACGTCGATCGAGGCGAGGCCGCCGCCGACCACGAGCGCGCCGTCCTCGGGCGTGAAGCGCTCCCCGTCGTAGCCCTTCTCGGCGGCGTGGTTGAACCAGATGATGAACGGGTTCTGGTAGATGAGGCCCTTGCCGACGTAGGCGTCGGCGCCTTCGACCGGGAGCGGCCGGTCTCGCCAGGCGCCGTTCGCGAGCACGACGGCCGAGAACCCCCAATCGCGCGCCACGTCCTCGAACGAGAGGTCGCGGCCGATCTTGGTGCAAGGCACGAACTCGACGCCTTCGCGCGAGAGCTTCTCGCGGATCGTCTCGTACTCCTTGTTGCGGAGCCCCACGTGCCAGCGGGGCAGACCGTCCTCGATCTTGCCGAAGGGGCGCGGGTTCATCTCGAAGACGACCACCCGGGCGCCGTGCTCGGCGAGCCGGCCGGCCACCTCGGCGCCGGCCGTGGCTCCCCCGATGACGGCGACCCAGTGCGGTCGATCCGGGCGCGCGGAGTCGGGCATGCGGCGGATTCTCGCAGGCGAGGCGTGGGGATGCCATCCGGCCTGCGTCGTCGAGGCTCGCGATTCCGGCAGACGGTTACGTCCGACCGGGCCGGTGCATCCGACTCACGTGGCCTTCGATCGGGGTGTACGCGGGACCCTCGCCGCAGGCGAGATGCAATGGCGAGCGAGCGAGCCGGCGTGAGCCCTCTGGCCCGCGGCTCTCGCGAGGCGCCGGTCCGGCGCTTCGACGCGCTGCTGCGGGAGGTCCGCGCGTGTCGGCGCTGCCCGCTCCCGCACGGCCCGCGGCCCGTGGTCCAGCTGGACCCGCGCGCGCGCATCCTGATCGCAGGCCAGGCCCCCGGACGCCGCGTCCACGAGAGCGGCGTCCCCTTCCAGGACCAGAGCGGCGAACGCCTGCGCGCCTGGATGGGCGTCACGCCCGAGGTGTTCTACGACGCGTCGAAGGTCGCGATCCTGCCGATGGGCTTCTGCTACCCGGGCAAGGGCCGCTCGGGCGACCTGCCACCGCGCCCCGAGTGCGCGCCGGCCTGGCGCGAGCGTCTGCTCGACGCGCTCGGCGGCGTGAAGCTGACGCTCGTGATCGGAAGCCATGCGCAGGCCTACCACCTGGGCGACGCCGCGCGGGAGGATCTCACCGCGACGGTGCGCGCCTGGCGTGGCTACTGGCCGGATCGCCTGCCGCTCCCGCACCCCTCGCCGCGGAACAACCCGTGGCTGCGGCGGAACCCGTGGTTCGAGCGCGACGTGCTGCCGACGCTGTGTCGCCGCATCGCCAGGCTGCTGGCGTAGGCCGCGCCGTCACCAGAGCTCCCCTTCGCGCCATTCTGCCGAGACCGGCGCATCGAGATCGAGCGCGGGCCGACCAGGCAGCGGGAGCACCATCACCCGCTCCCCGGGCGTCGCCTCCCGTCGACCGGACACGAGCCGGATGCCGAGGGGGCCGCGCCAGAAGCGCCATCCGAGCCGTTCGTAGAGCCTCGGGGTCGCCGGGCATAGCGCCGCCAGCTCGAACGCCGGCGGGATCTCGCTCGCGAGCCGCCGCATGACGGTGGTCGCGAGGCCGCGCCGCTCGAACGCCGGGTGGGTCGCCACGGCCTCGACGTAGGCGGTCGGGAGCGGGGGCCGCACCCCTGCCTGGAGGTAGCGCGTGACCCACATCGCGTGCGAGACGAGCCGGCCCTCGTGTCGGCAGCGCACGTGCGTCGCGGGGCCCACACTGCGGAACAGCGCGGCCAGGTCCTCGCGGTAGGCGAGCCGGCACAGCGAGAGGATCTCGTCGCGGTCGCGCGTCGGGAGCGAAGCAGACGGGGTGACCGTCAGCTCCGCCACGGGCTAGCGCCGCTTCCGGGGCCGCGCGGGCTTCGATCGCTCGGCGACGGCGACCGCTCCGCGCACCCAGCTGCGAAGGAGCTTCCGATCCTCGAGCACGCGCTCCGGGACGGTGTAGTACGACATGCTGCCCTTCGGCGTCTGGAACGGCTCCATGCCCTCGCGTTCGTAGTCCGCGCGGTTCGAGTCGTCCACCTTCAGGTAGAGGCGCCCGGAGTCGGCGCCGATGATCCCGCAGAAGGCGTCGTCCACGTAGAGGCCGACCCCCCCGAACATGCGCCGCGAGCGGACCTTTCCGGCGCTCCCGAGCCGCTCGACGATGTCCTGCTCGAGCTCTTTCGAGACCGTCACTCCGCCTCCTTTCGGGTTCCGACAGATCGCTCAGGGAGCGTGGCACACCACTTCCAGGTTGTGGCCGTCGGGGTCGAGGACGAACCCCGCGAAGTAGTGCGGGTGGTAGTGGGGCCGGAGCCCCGGGGCCCCGTTGTCCCGCCCTCCCGCCGCGAGCGCCTCCGCGTGGAAGCGCTCGACCTCCGCGTGGCTGTCGACCCGGAACGCGAGATGCGTCGACGGGAACCCGGGCGGCGAGCGAACCAGCCCGAGGACCGCGTATTGCTCCGTTCCCAGGCCTGCGGCCTCGGCTCCGAAGTCGCGCAGCAGTCGGTAGCCGAAGGGCCCGAGCACGCGGAGATAGAACGCGCGACTGCGCGCGACGTCCTCCACGTAGAGGTTCAGATGGTCGAGCTGGATGTCGGCCTCCCGCCGTTCGCTGCGCGCGCGCTCGCCGCGCGCGGGCCGCGGGACCCCGCAAGGCTACCACCGACGGCCGAACGAGCCGCGTGGCTCGGGGTCGGCCGCCGCGCTCGTCAGGCCGCGGGATCGCGCTTCGGTGCGCCGGATCGAACGCTTCGAGCGAGCCGGGCCGCGAGGAAGGCGAGCGCGAAGAACGGGAGGCTCAGCAGCGACACCTCGCGAAACGTCGGCAGGCTGAGCCCAAAGAGCGCGACGAAGAGCCCCACGAAGCCCGCGACGAGCGCGAGGCCCAGCCAGAGACCGCGGGCGGATCGAAGGATGCCGCCGGAGACGTTCTGGAAGCGGACGGACTGGTTGACCGTCGCGACCACCGCTGCGGCGTTCGTCTCGCAGCGGTCGCGACACGCGAGCGCAGCTTCGAGCTCGACCGCACAGCTCCGGCACAGGCCCCGGAAGCAGGATCGGCACGATCCCACGGCCGAAGCGCCTTCGTGGTAGAAGCACTCCATCGGGCACGATTCGGATCGCCGCGCGGGACGCTTGAGGGCGCTGCTTCGGCCCCCCGGCCGGCCCTCACGCGCCGGGCAGCCAGCGCTGGCGGAGCCATGCGGCGGTCTCGTCGAGCGCGAGGCTCTCGGCGAATTCGATCATGTACGGGATCTTGTCGACGTCATCGAGGGGGATGGTCGTGCCGGCGGGGAAGGTCGGCGCGAGCCGGTGGTAGTGGTCGCCGAGGAGCTGCCGGCACTGGTAGTCCGCGATGCCCGCCGTCCCGTCGAGCATGACGTGGATCAGCGGCCTCACCCACTGTGCGTAGCCCCAATCGAGGGTCTTGCCCTTGACGTAGCGGAGGCTGGTGCCCGTTCCGAGCGAGCAGAGCCGGACGTCGTCGAGCGCCGGGGTCGGCGCGTAGCGCTCGTCCTGGGTCTGGGCGAGCGCGCACATGCTCGGGTTGCTCGCGTACACACCGCCGTCGATGAAGCCGTCCACGGACGGGAAGTAGGCCGGCGCCGCGCTCGTGTAGAGCCCGACCTTGTAGACGAGCTGTGCGCGATCGCTGCCCGAGCCCGGGAAGTTGTGGAACAGCTTCGGCTTCCAGGTGCGGCCGGCCTCGTCCTCGTTGTCGAGGTCGAAGCTCGTGATCAGCACGCGCTTGCGGAGCTCGCCGAGCGTGGTCTCCCCGAAGAGCTTCCTGAGCTCGCGCCGGAGCGGCCGGATGTCGTAGTCCGCGCCGCGAAGCCTGCCGAGGTCCGCGAGGTCGTCGAGCCAGGAGTCGTCGAAGATCTTCGGGCCGCGCTCGACGTAGAGCGACCGGATCGCTGCGAGGTCGAGGCGGTGCGCGATGCCGAGCGCGAGCAGACCGCCCGTCGAGGTCCCCGCCACGAGATCGACCGCGTCGAGGAGCCGCTCCAGGCCCGGCGTCGCGACGAGGCGCTGGAGCACGATGGTCGTGACCAGCCCCCGGATGCCCCCGCCATCGATCGACAGCACGCGGTAGCTCGCCATTGGACCCGTCAAGACCCGCTGGGTTCGGGGGAGGCGAGCCAGGCCTCCGCTTCTTCGAGCGACGAGAACACCTGGACCTCCATGGGAATGTGCTTGACCAGCGCCGAGACCATGCGGAGCATCCCGTAGGAGGCAGCCTTGGAAGTGACGACGGCCCAGCGGGATCCGGCCATGAGCTCCGCCAGGCTCTCGAGGTGGTCCACCATCCGTCCCGCTTGCTCGGGGGTCAATGGCTCCTCGACCGCCCGGTGGTCCGAGAGCACCGCAAAGCCCGGCCGGAACCTCGGGTCTCGGACCGAGCGGTCGATCGCGTCGAGGATCTCGGCGAGGGTGAAGCTCCCGGAGACGGTGGCGACGATCCGACGACGCCCTTCATCGACGTAGCTCTCGATCGGCATGCGTTCCTGCGGCCCTGCGGCAGTGGGCACTCGAATGCGGGCGCGTTCGAGCGGAAGGGTAGCCAATGTTGACGAGCAGCTAGGGAAGACCCAGGGCGTCGAGCACGGCCGCCCGGAGCGCGCGACGCTCGTGCGCCTCGATCCTCTCGCGGTCCAGATCCGCCGAGAACTGCGGGAGGAGATTCAACGGCCCGACGAGCCAACCGATGGCTGCGAACGACTTGACATGGGTGTCGATGCGCTGCGCGGGCAGCTCTTTCGATGGACGAAGGTCGAAGCGGTGTCCGAACTCCTCGCAGCCGAACCCCGGGAGAATGCCGAACGACAGGAGGTAGAAACCCATGCCCGGGGAGTTGGCGCACTCCGTGTTGGGCAGATGGTTCTCGATCACTGGGCTGCCGCCCGGGACGGTCTCGATGTCCGACACGAAGGTCGGGCTGAAGCCGGCGCTCCGAAGAGAAGCGAGCAGTGGCGACCCCTCGGGCGTTGCACCGGGGTCCCCGAGGACGTACACGGGGACGGTAGGCCCGGGGCGTTCCTCGATCGCGGGAAGATCGGGTACGCGGAAGGCGGCGCAGCCAAGAAGCGCCGCGGCGAACGCCACGGTGAGCAACGAGGACTTCACGAATCGCGCCGCCCGACGGATCGGCGCCCAGCTGCGAGCGCCGCCGACCGGCAGGATAGCCCACGGGGTTCAGGGCGGCGTTGACCGAACCTTCGCGCCGGTGGCAGGATGGCGCCATGCGAATCGCGCGCTTCCTCGTGCTCTCCATGGCCATGGCCATGGCCTGCTCGAGGGTCGAGGGTGGCATCCTTCAGCTACGCATCCTCGAGGGAGGCCGCGAGGTACCTGCTCGCGTCGAGGTCCTGGGTGCCGACGGGAGCGCCTTCGCGGCCTCCGATGCGCTGGTCCTTCACCTCGAGTGTGCAGCCGCGCCGCTCCCCGAATGGCTGCGCGGCCGCATCAGCGGCTCCGACCGCCTCCACAACAAGCAGACCGGAACGGAGCAGTTCTACGCGGCGGGTACCGCGCGACTCGACCTCCCACCGGGCCGCTATCGGATTCGCGCGTTCAAGGGGATCGAGTTCCGCGTCGCCCACGCCGAGGTGGAGCTCGCCCCGCGAGACGAGAAGACGGTCGAGCTCGAGCTCGAGCGCTGGGTCGACATGCCTTCGCGCGGCTGGTACGGCGTCGACGACCACGTGCACATCACACGCCGAACGGCCGACGACGATCGGCGCATCGCGATCTGGATGAGCGCCGAGGACCTCCAGATCACCAACCTCCTCCAGATGGGAACCGTGGATCAGTTTGGCGTGACGCCCCAGCGCGACTTCGGCGAGGCTGGGGAATTCCGCCTCGGCGACACGCTGCTGATCTCTGGCCAGGAGCATCCCCGTACCCACTTCCTGGGTCATACCATCACCCTCGGTGCCGAGAGGCCGGTGGATCTGCGCGATACCTACATCTCCTACGAGACGACCTTCCGTGCAGCCCTCGAAGCCGGCGGGCTGCCGGGCTACGCCCACTTCGGGTTGGGTCCCGCACGGGACGGCTTGGCTCTCGACGCGCCTCGCGAGCTCGTCCACTTCCTGGAGGTCCTGCAGTTCGCCTCGCCCTACTACGACGTGTGGTACGGCCTCCTGGATCTGGGCGTCCGCATCGCCCCGACCGCCGGTACCGACTTCCCCTGCGGCCCCTGGAGCGTGCCCGGCGCCGAGCGCTTCTACGCCCGCCTGGGGGACGAGTTCACGCGTCGAGGTCTCCTCGAAGCGGTCCGCACCGGACGCACCTTCGTCACCAACGGCCCCTTGCTCGATCTGCGCGTCGGTACGGCCGGAATCGGCGAGGAGCTCGCGCTCTCCGAAGGGGGTGCGATCGCGATCGAAGGCCACGTCCTCTTCGATCCCGAACGCGACGACGTGAAGCGCGTCGAGCTCATCCGCAACGGCGTCGTCGTACCCGTCGTACCGAGCGTCCGCCGCGGCGAGATTCGGGTGGAGTGGCAGGGGGAGGAGCAGGAGTCCGCCTGGTGGGCCCTCCGGGTCGAGGGCGACAAGGTGGGTGCGGCGCCGATCGAGCCGCTTCCCTCCGGGCCCATCGTCGACTTCCTGGGGCCGCGCCTGATGATGGACGCCACCGAGGCCGTGGAAGCCCTCACGGCCTACCACCTCGCCCGTGGGCGGGTGCGCCCGTCGCTGGCGCACACCGCGCCCATCTGGGTGCGGGTCGGCAAGCCCGGTGGGGCCCCACGAACGCTCGCGAAGCCGCGGGCAGAGGAGGCGCTGCGACGCCTCGAAGACCTGGAGCAACGCCTCTCGGACGAGCGGATCGAAGAGGCGAGGATCTGGGATTGGGTTCCCTACAGCGACGGTGTCTCCATCGAGCACCTACGCCGCAACCGGGCAGCCCTGCTTCGCGCCATCGAGGAGGCCCGGCTCCGCTACCGCGAGATCCTCGCTCCGCCCCCGTGAGTTCGTAGCCAGCGACTCGTGACCGCGGTCGACGCTAGTGCCCGCGCGGCTACTCGCGCGCGACGAGAACCCAGATGCCAACGGCGATGAATCCGACGCCGGCGACCCACCGCACGAGCTTCGGGCTGACGTACTCCGAGACCACGGAGCCGGCGAGGACACCGAGCGCAGAGGTGAGAACGAGGGCCGAAGCGGACGCGGCGAACACCGTGAGCTTGGGATGCGTGGCGTCGGATGCGTAGAGCAGCGTCGCAAGCTGTGTCTTGTCACCGAGCTCAGCGACGAAGATCGTCGAGAAGACCGTTGCGAACAGTCTGAAGTCCATGTCAACCCCTTCGAAACGTTCCGCCGTCCGACTCTTGTTGGGCGGCAGCCTACTTCACGGCGTGTGCACGCGGTGGAACTGCGTGCACCACGCAGGCAGCTTCCCCCGGGATGCACAGGTTGTTGCAGTCTCCGGGGCACCGCGATAGCGGAACGAGCTCGCCGTCACGAACTTGCTGGCGAACTCGCACTTGGTCGACAGCGTATGCGTGAGGGTCGGCGAGCACGTTGGCAAACAGGAGGCCATCGAGCGCATGGTCGGGCATCGAATCGCCTGGGTGGATTCCGGAGCCAGGGAAGCACCCAAGAGGCTCAGGCGTGAAGTGGCTCCACGTGGCATGGACCGTGTTGTAGAACCAGCTTCCACTTGCGGTGGCGTATTCGACGAAACGGTCGACGTTGTCGACGAACTCATGAGACAGGCAGGAGCGGTATGAAAGGCCGACGATGGGGAACAGACGAGGGTCGTGCTTCTCGGCAATGAGGTTGGGCGCCGCCAGCAGGCGTCGTTGCTCGCAGCGACTGCACAGCGGGGACAGCAAGGCATCCCACTGGCTCTCGCAATCCACGCAACGCGCCATGCTCATACCTCAATGACTCCGCGAAGTGCGCGTCAAGCTCGACCTCCAAGAAAGCCGGATCACGTTGCGAAGCCTCCATGAGTCGCTTGATAGGCCGGACGTGCCCTAACTCGGTCCACGTAGGCCTCGACCCGCGGAGATGCCTTGATCCAGCTGAAGCGAACCGACAAGTCGAGCATACCACCGAAGACCACGTCGGCCGTCGTGAACTGGTCGCCCAACGCCCAGTCGACCTCGGGCGTCATCGACTCGATGGTCGCCATCACGCGTGGAAGGTCGCCCCAGCCCACCGACGCGGGGGTCGGGTGCACGATTCCGGCAGCCTCGAGCGAGAAGAGCGGCTCCAACGTAGTTCCCGGAACGAAGAGGTATCGGTAGTAGCTTCCGCGCTGGGTCGAGTCAGGGGGTGGCGCCAATCCCTTGTGCGCGAATTTGTCTGCCAGATAGGCGCAGATCGCGGCGACCTCAGTGATGACCACGTCGCCGTCGACGAGTGCAGGCACCTTGCCCATCGGGTTGATCGCAAGGTATTCCGCCGATCGGTTCTCGCCAGCCGAAAAGTCGACGACGATCTGCTCGTGAGGCACGTCGAGCTCCTCGAGCATCCAGATCGTCGTGGCGGCTCGGCTCCTCGGGTTGCAGTAATGCTTCACGCGAGATCCCTCCTCGGTTTCGCGCCGGAGCGCTGAACGGCGGCCGATGGGCAAGTGCCGCCCTACCGGATCGCGGCTCAGCTGCGAGCGCCGCTGACCAAGAAGGGTAGCCCACGGGGCCCCGCCGCCAGAGGACAGGAGCCGGCCTGCGAACGAAGCGAGCTGTGGGCGGCGTTGCCCCGAAGCCTGCGCTCGTCACCTGCAGTGCCTTGTTAGGCGGCGGACCTCGCCAGGTGAGGCCCAACTACTACCAAGTGAGAAGCCAAGAGGAAGAACCAGCCGAGCGCGAGTACGGCGTGAAACCTCGCATCTCGAACTAGCAAGCCCGAAATGGAGAGCCCCATGAGCGAGAAGCGAAAAAGCATCGATGTGTCGCCGATGCTCGCGCTCGTCGCGATGAGCGTACCAACGGTGGGGAAGAGCCAGAACACGGAGAGGGTTGCGAAGAGCGGTCGGCGGACGCGAAAGAAATGCTCGCGTAGATCAACAGCCTTCCCTGATGAAGCCTCGGGTACCAGGACCTTCGCGACAACGAAGATCAAGGCCGCTGCCACGAGCATCATGGTGACCTGGCTGAACGGGAACTCCTCCTGATGTCGTCGGGTCCATAGAACGAGCCACGCTTGGAGGTGAAGCGCCAGGATTGAGGCGATCCACACAGAGTGGACCCAGTACAGGCGAGCTCGCTCCGGATGGACGAGCATGGACGCCAGCGCACTCAGGAGGTGGGATAGTCCGAGGGCAAGGACCACGGTAACCATGACTGCGACGTACTCGAATACGTCCACCAGGAGCCCTTCCGCCGCCTAACGGATCGGCGCTCAGCTGCGAGCGCCGCTGACGGGGAGGGTAGCCCACCCGGCCCCGCCGCCGGATGGCACAAGCCGGCCTGCGAGCGGAGCGAGCTCTGGGCGGCGTTGCCCCGATACGCTTCGCTCAGCGCTCGTCCGCTGCACTGCCTTTTTGGGCGGCGACCCCACTAGTCGCTGGGGGGCAGAGCCCTTATCTGGAGAAGA